>JAFLDU010000214.1 GCA_017309145.1 Zoogloea sp.
AACGGTGGCCCTTGGTGGTGCGGCCAGACTGGATGTCGAGCACCGACCCCGGCACCACGTCGGCGCCGTGCAGCAGGGTCAGCTTGTGGGCGGGACGCACGAAGGTGGCGTCGCCGTCGCCCCAGCGCATCACCTTGGGGATGGGCAGTTGCCGGAGGGCATCCTGGACGATGCCGCCGAGCACATCGGCCAGCTTGGCCCCCGCCACGGTGGAGGTGTGGAACAGGGCTTCGGCCTTGCCATCCATGCGGCGCTCAAAGCTAGCCACGGCGGACAGCGGAATGCCTTTGGCCTCGAGCTTCTTGGTCAGGGCTGCGGTGGGCTGGCCATCGGCGGTGAGTGCCACCGACACCGGCATGATTTTCTCGGTGACATCCTTGGCCGACCCCTCGGACAGCACGTCCGCCACGGTGATGGCCAGGCGGCGCGGAGTGGCGAACCAGCGGGATGCGCCATCGGCCGGGGCCAGGCCGCGGCTGCGCAGGCCGGCCAGGATGCCGTTGGCGAAGGCCTGCCCCAGCTTCGGCAGGGCCTTGGGCGGCAGTTCTTCGGTCAGCAGTTCAACAAGCAGGGTCGCGCCGGTCATCACGCGGCCTCCTTCTTCAGCATCGGAAAGCCCAGGGCTTCACGGGAGTTGTAATAGGCCTGGGCCACTTCGCGGGCCAGGGCGCGCACGCGGCCGATGTAGGCGGCCCGCTCGGTGACGGAGATCGCGCCACGGGCATCGAGCAGGTTGAAGGTATGGGAACACTTCATGACCATCTCGAAGGCGGGCAGCACCAGGGGCACGGCCAGCAGGCGCTTGGCCTCGCCTTCGTACTCGCCGAACAGACGGAACAGCCATTCCACATTGGAGTGCTCGAAGTTGTAGGTGGACTGCTCCACTTCGTTCTGGTGATAGACATTGCCGTAGGTGACCGGCGTGCCGTCGGGGCCGATGGACCAGACCAGGTCGTAGACGTTCTCGACGCCCTGCAGATACATGGCCAGGCGCTCCAGGCCGTAGGTGATCTCGCCCAGTACCGGCTTGCAGCTCAGGGAGCCAACTTCCTGGAAATAGGTGAACTGGGTGACTTCCATGCCATCCAGCCAGACTTCCCAGCCCAGCCCCCAGGCGCCGAGGGTCGGCGATTCCCAGTCATCCTCGACGAAGCGGATGTCATGGGCATTGGGGTCGATACCCAGCGCCCGCAGGCTGTCGATGTAGAGCTCCTGGATGTTCGCGGGGGACGGCTTGAGCACCACCTGGTACTGGTAGTAGTGCTGCAGGCGGTTGGGGTTCTCGCCGTAACGGCCGTCTTTCGGGCGCCGAGACGGCTGCACGTAGGCCGCGTTCCAGTGCTCGGGCCCGATGGACCGCAGGAAGGTGGCGGTGTGGAAGGTGCCGGCGCCTACCTCGATGTCATAGGGCTGGAGCAGGGTGCAACCGTGCTCGGCCCAGAAGTTCGAGAGGCGCAGGATGATCTGCTGGAAAGTCGGTTTTTGGACGGACATGGGTGCTCCGCGGCACGGTGCCGCGCGGATTGGGGCAAAACGCGGATTTTACTGGGTTTCTGCGGACAGGGCATGCCCCTTGGTCAAGGTGGGGTCGCAGCGCGGGCCGGGTCGCAAGTGCTTTGCAAATTTAGGTGTCAAGAAAATGCACAACTGATCCGTAAATAAGCAAACACAAATAAAAGCCGGCGTTCCCCAATGACTGGTGTGTGCCCCGTGTAGAGCGGGATTTGAAGGAGAGGAACTCATCGTGAACCTGGCAAACTTGCGCGTTTCGACGCGCATGCGGCTTCTTGTCGCCCTAACCCTGATCGGCCTGATCGTGCTCTGCGGAGTCAGCCTCGCGCACTTGCGCAGCAGCATGGTGGAAGATCGGAAACTGCAGACCCAGTACCTCGTGGAGGCTACGCGGGGCGTCCTGGAACACTTCCAGAAGCTGGCCCAGGCCGGCACGCTGCCGGAGGCGGACGCCAAGAAGGCCGCCACCGAAGCCATCCGGTCCATGCGCTACGACAAGACAAATTATGTCTTCATCGTGGACACCAACAACCGCTACATCCTGCTACCGCCGAAGCCCGCCATGGAAGGCTCCGATGCCAGCGGCCTGAAGGATGCCACCGGCAAGTCCATCATCGTCGAACTGGTGAAGGCCGCAAATGCGGGCGGCGGATTCGTGGACTACCTGTATCCCAAGGCGGGCGAATCCGAAGCCCAGCCGAAGATTTCCTACTCGGCCCCGTTCACGCCCTGGGGCTGGATTCTCGGCACCGGCATCTATATTGACGACGTGGACCGTGAATTCCGGGCCATCGCCGGGCTCCTGGGCGGCATCTCGATCGTGTTGCTGGCAGTACTCGGCATCGTCGGGTGGCGGGTCAGCGCCAGCGTGACCAGCCAGCTGGGCGGCGAGCCCCAGAACGCCACCCAGGTGATGCAGCAGGCCGCTGCCGGCGACCTCACCGCCTCGGTGGGCAACGCCCGCGAGGGCAGCATGCTCAAGGCCCTGGCCAACATGGTCGGCACCTTGCGCACCATGATGGGCGAGATCAATAGCGGAGCCAACCAGCTGGTCACCAATGCCGACCACATCAGCCGGGTCTCCAGCGAAGTGGCCGACGCAGCGGTGCGCCAGTCCGACGCCACGGCCTCGATGGCCGCCGCCATGGAAGAGCTGACGGTGAGTTCCAGCCACATTTCGGCCAGCGCCCTCGAAACCGAGCAGAACTCGCAGGAGGCCATGCGCCTGGCCGCTGAAGGCAGCGAACGCGTCGGGCAGGCCTCCAGCGCCATCAAGCGCATGTCGGAGACGGTGACCGGCGCCTCCGGCCGTATCCTGGCCCTCGAGGAACGCATCGGCCAGGTCTCCTCCATCGCCAACGTGATCAAGGAGATCGCCGGCCAGACCAACCTGCTGGCCCTCAATGCCGCCATCGAGGCGGCCCGGGCGGGTGAGCAAGGCCGCGGCTTTGCCGTGGTGGCGGACGAAGTCCGCAAGCTGGCCGAACGCACGTCCTCGGCCACCACCGAGATCGAACAGATGATCGCCGGCATCCAGAGCGATACCAGCAGCGCCGTGGAGGCCATGCATGCCGCCCTGCCGGAAGTGGACCAGGGGGTCGCCCTCGCCGCCTCTGCCGCGGAGGCGCTGCAGGCCATCGAGGAAGGCGCCCGCCAGACCCTGGTCAGGGTGCGTGAGATTGCTGAGGCCACCCGCGAGCAGAGCGCCGCCAGCACCTCCATCGCGCAGCGCGTGGAAGAGATCTCGTCCATGGTGGAATCGACATCCGAGAGCATCCGTGGCGCGGCGGATGCGGCCATCGGCCTGGAACAGATCGCCGGCAACCTCAAGGATCAGATCGCCCGCTTCCGGGTCTGACACGTTCCGCACAACAAAAAGGCACGGGCCCCTGAACGGGGCCCGTGCCTTTCTTACATGGGGTCAGGCTCAGGCGTCGACCTGGGGCAACCCGGACAGCGCCATGGCCAGTTCCTTTTCGTCATAGGCCTGATCCACCAGCTTGCCGGAGAGGTAGTTGGTGTAGGCCGTCATGTCGAAATGACCGTGACCGGACAGGCAGAACAGGATGGTCTCGCTCTTGCCTTCGGCCTTGCAGCGCAGGGCCTCTTCGATCGCGCCACGGATCGCATGGGTGGACTCGGGCGCCGGCACGATGCCCTCGCTGCGGGCGAACATCACCCCGGCCTCGAAACAGGCGGTCTGCGTCACGTTGCGGGCTTCGATCAGGCCGAGCTCCTTGACGTGGCTGACCAGCGGCGCCATGCCGTGGTAACGCAGGCCGCCGGCATGCAGGCCCGGCGGGGTGAAGTCGCTGCCCAGGGTGTGCATCTTGACCAGCGGGGTCAGATGAGCGGTGTCACCGAAGTCGTAGGCATACTTGCCACGGCTGAGGGATGGGCAGGCCGACGGCTCGACGGCGACGATGCGGCGCTTCTTGGCATTGGGGCCGCCACGCAGCTGCAGACCGATGAAGGGGAAGGCGATGCCTGCAAAGTTGGAGCCGCCACCCACGCAGCCCACCACCACGTCAGGGTCGTCGCCAGCCATCTCCATCTGCAGGATGGCCTCTTCACCGACGATGGTCTGATGCAGCAGCACGTGGTTGAGCACCGAGCCCAGAGCGTACTTGGTGTCGTCGTTCTTGGCGGCCACCTCGACAGCCTCCGAGATGGCGATGCCGAGGGAGCCGATATGATCCGGGTACTGCGCCAGGACGGCACGGCCGTACTCGGTCTCGTTGGACGGCGAGGCGACGCAACGCCCACCCCAGGTTTCCATCAGGGCACGGCGATAGGGCTTCTGGTCGTAGGAGACGCGCACCTGGAAGACCGTCACCTCCAGCCCGAACAGGCCGCCAGCGTAGGACAGGGACGAGCCCCACTGCCCTGCCCCGGTCTCGGTGGACAAGCGCTTGACGCCCTCCTGAGCGTTGTACCAGGCCTGGGGCACGGCAGAGTTCGGCTTGTGGCTGCCGGCCGGCGAGACGCCTTCGTACTTGTAGTAGATCTTGGCCGGCGTACCGAGCAGCTTCTCGAGGCGGCGGGCACGGAACAGGGGGCTGGGGCGCCACTGGGTCAGCACATCACGGACCGGCTCGGGGATGTCGATCCAGCGCTCGGTGGACATCTCCTGGGCGATGACGGCATTCGGGAAGATCGGCGCCAGATCCGATGGCCCCAAGGGCTGCAGAGTACCCGGGTGCAGCGGCGGCGGCAGGGGCACCGGCAGATCGGCAGCAATGTTGTACCAGGCCTTGGGCATGCGGGATTCGTCGAGCAGATACTTGATCTGTTCGCTCATGGCTATCCTCCTTGAATCGTGTTGGTCTTGTATGTTCGGAAAAAGGCGGGGCGGATGGGCCGCCCCGGCAGGCCGGCTCAGGCGGCGGCCAGATCCTCGAGGGTGATGCCCCAGCGGCTCATCAGGAAGCGCAGCAGGCTCTGCTCGCCTTCACTCACGCTGCCATCGGTCTTGGCGATGATGAGCATTGCGGACAGGGCCACCCGGCGCAGGGCGGGGTCGCTGATGTCGTCGGCGAGGCGGGCCAGACGATGGTCTTCGAGCAAGAACACCCGCTCCTGCTCGGCCTCGTTGATCACATCGCGGCAACAGTCGAGCAACACCTGGATCAAGGTGTCCCGCTCCACCCCGAGCAGGGCTGCGGTGTCGTTGTGCTTGATCCAGTCCACCTCCCGGTTGTCCAGGCGACCATCGGCAAGAATGGCCATGGCTACGAGTCGGGCCAGGGCTTCAGGACTGTTCTGAGGATATGAGCGCATGATTCGAAACTAGGGATGAATGAGCAAGCCGGGATGATACGCCCTCCCGCTCAGCTCTGCCGCCGCGTGCGCCCGAGCCCGAGCAACACCAGCAGCATGGCCAGCCCGACAGCAGGCGCGTTCCCCCAGCGGGCATAGGGGGTCATGCCGGCGTAGCCTCGCACCGCCACCTGCAGGGCACCACGCTCGAAGGCCGGCAGGATGGCCTGCACGGCGCCATCGGGCATGACCAGCGCAGTCATGCCCGTATTGGTCGAGCGCAGCATCGGCCGCCCGGTCTCCAGCGCCCGCACGCGAGCGATCTGCAGATGCTGGGGCTGGGCGAAGGAGTCGCCGTACCAGGCCAGGTTGGAGAGGTTGAGCAGCAGGGTCGCCTCGGGCAGAGCCCGGATGAGCTCCTCACCGAACACATCCTCGTAGCAGATGTTGAGCGCCACCTTCTGCCCCGCCAGCTGCATCGGCGCCTGCACGGCGGGGCCGCGGGTCTGGTCGGCCATGGGGATGCTGGCCAGGTCGTAGAACCAGTTGAAGAGCGGCGGCGAGTATTCGCCGAAGGGCACCAGGTGCTGCTTGGCGTAATGCCCGGACGCCGAGACGCCGACGCTGATCGCCGCATTGTAGATACGGCCTTCGGCGTCGCGGGTGAAGGTGCCGAGGATGGCATCACCGCCATGCCCGGCGGCGATCCGCCGAACCTCTTCCAGATAGCCCTCGGGCAGGCTGTCCACCAGCAGCGGGATGGTCGTCTCCGGCAAAACCAGGATCTGGGCGGGGTTGTCGCGCAGCATCTGCAGATTGATGTCCAGCCAGCGCTGCAGCATCTCGGGACGCCACTTGAGGCTCTGCTCGATGTTGGTCTGCAGCAGGGCCACCTTTACCGGCTCGCCGACCGGCGCCGTCCAGGCCACCGCCCGCAGGGCACCCCCACCGGCCAGCACCAGCGCCAGCACGGCCACGGGCCGCCAGCAACGCCGCCGCAGCGCCTGGGCCGCCAGGGCGGCGCTGAAGGCGAGCAGGCCACCGACCCCATACACTCCGATGAGAGGCGCATAGCCGGCCAGCGGGCTGGGCGGTGTCTGGCTGTAGCCGCTGGCCAGCCAGGGGAAGCCGGTGAACAACCAGCCCCTCAGCCATTCGCCCAGCAGCCATGCCGCGGCGAACAAGGCCGCATCCAGCCAGGGCCGGCCACGCCGCAGGGCGGCAAAGAGGGCGCTGGCCAAACCCGCATGCACGGCCATGCCGGCACAGAAGAGCAGCACCGCCAGGCCGGCCAGGGGCATGGGCATGCCACCAAAGCGATGCAGGGCGACGTAGATCCAGGACACGCCGGCCAGCAGCGCCCCCAGGCCCCAGGCAAAGCCGAGCCCGAAGCCGCGACGGAAGGCACGTCTCCGACCGGCCTCAGGCGTGCCGTCATCGAGCAGCCGGAACAGGACGGCCAGGGCGACGAAGGCCAGTGGAAACAGCTCGAAGGGGGCGTAGGCCAACACCGACGCGGCCCCCGCCAGCAGGGCCAGGCCCGGACGCAGGAGACGCATCAGCCGCCGATCGCTTCCGGGTCGGGCGCGCGCTCGACGAGCACCGAATGCACCCGCCGGCTGTCGGCCCGCAGTACCTGGAAGCGCAGACCGGCCAATTCGATCACTTCATTGCGTTTGGGCAGACGCCCCAGCTTGCGGATCAGCAGGCCGCCCACGGTGTCATACTCGGCGTCGCTGAAGGTGGTGGCGAAGGCTTCGTTGAAATCCTCGATCTCGGTACCGGCCTTTACCCGGTAGCGCCCGGCCTGGTCGAGGCGGATGTTGTCGGCGGTCTCGTCGAAGTCGTATTCGTCCTCGATGTCGCCGACGATCTGCTCGAGGACATCCTCGATGGTCACAAGCCCGGCCACGCCGCCATATTCGTCCACGACGATGGCCATGTGGTTGCGGCTGACCCGGAAATCCCGCAGCAGCACGTTGAGGCGCTTGGACTCCGGCACGAAGACCGCGGGCCGCAGCATCTCGCGGAGATTGAAGGCCTCACCGGCAAAGACCCGCAGCAGGTCCTTGGCGAGCAGCACACCCAGCACGTCGTCCTTGTTCTCTCCGATCACCGGAAAACGGGAGTGGGCCGCACCGATCGCGAAACGGGTGATGTCCTCGACCGAGTCGTCGAGGCAGACCACGTCCATCTGAGCCCGCGGGACCATCACGTCCCGCACCTGCATGTCGGAAACCTGCAGGGCACCCTCGATGATCGCCAGCGCATCCGCATCGAAGAGGTTACGGTCGTGGGCGGCGTGCAGCAGGCTCAGCAATTCTTCCCGGTCTTCCGGCTCCCGGGTCAGGAGGGCGGAAAGCCGTTCGAGCAAGGACGGTTTACTACTGGAGGGTTCCATAAAAAGGGTGGATGAGAAATGGGCCATGGGCAATGCAAACCGATCCGGCTCGGTCCATCGCCCATGGCGCATTGCTCACCACACCGTTCATCAGCCGGCTGCCGGAGCCTCCCGGTAGGGGTCGGGATACCCGAGCTCCGCGAGGATCCTGCGCTCCAGCGCTTCCATTTCTTCGGCCTCGTCATCCTCGAGGTGGTCGAAGCCCTGCAAATGCAGCATACCATGCACGGATAAATGGGCGTAATGGGCGTCCAGGGTCTTGCCCTGCTCCACCGCCTCCCGCTCCACCACCTGCCGGCACAGTACCAGATCGCCCATAAGGGGCAGCCCTTCGGGCAGCGGCATGTCTTCCCCCTCACCATAGGCGAAAGTCAGCACATTGGTGGGGTAATCCTTGCCACGGTAATCCCGGTTGAGCTCCCGCCCTTCCGCCTCGTCCACGATGCGCACGGTGATCCGGGCAGCCCCCGGTTCGGCGGCACGCAGCCAGCGGCGGAAGTCGGCCCGGGAGGGTACGCCATCCCGGTTACAGGCGTATTGCACGGAAAGGTCGAGACGGCGGGGAAGCTTGATATCGCTCATTGCTGCTGGGTCTGCTGTTGTTGGGGGGCCGTGCGCTGGGTGTGCTTTTCGTAGGCATCGACGATGCGGGCGACCAGCGGATGCCGTACCACGTCCTCCTTGAGGAAGCGGGTGAAGGCCACGCCACGCACGTCAGCCAGCACTTGGACGGCCTCACCGAGCCCGCTCTTCTGGCCGCGGGGCAGGTCCACCTGGGTCAGGTCGCCGGTGATCACCGCCCTGGAACCCACGCCGATCCGGGTCAGGAACATCTTCATCTGCTCTGCCGAGGTGTTCTGGGCCTCGTCGAGGATGATGAAGGAGCGGGACAGGGTCCGCCCACGCATGAAGGCCAGAGGGGCGATCTCGATGCAGCCGCGCTCGAACAGCTTGGTCACGCGCTCGAAGCCCATCAGGTCGTACAGCGCGTCATACAGCGGGCGCAGGTAGGGATCCACCTTCTGGGCCAGATCGCCGGGCAGGAAGCCCAGGCGCTCGCCGGCCTCCACCGCCGGGCGAGTCAGGATGATGCGCTCCACGTGCTCCCGCTCGAAGGCATCCACTGCGCTGGCCACCGCCAGGTAGGTCTTGCCGGTGCCGGCCG
>JAFLDU010000215.1 GCA_017309145.1 Zoogloea sp.
CGCGTTTCTGGCGGAAGGTGGCGAGCTTGTTGCCGGAGGCGGTCGCGACGCCTTTCTGGAAGCCGTCGGCACCCTGGGTGACGACCAGCTTGTCGCCCTTGATCACCAGCGTGCCCTGCGTCAGCAGCGTATCTGGCTGCCCGGCATCGGCGCACAAAGCCGGCATATCGGCGGAGTAGCTCTGCAGCTCCAGGTCGCCGACCTTGGCTTCGTCCCTCTCGATCACCACCGCCCGGTAGCCCATCTCGTCGAGGGCCTTGCAGATCAGGCGGCCGGTTTCACCGAAGCCGCAGACCAGGAAAAAGTGCTCGCGCAGGCGTCGCACCTGGCGTGAGAAGCGCTGTACCGCCACGGCGTTGAGGAAGTTCTTGTCCTGCAGCATCGCGAACACGGTGCCCAGGGTGTAGGCCCAGCCGATCACCGACAGGTAGATGCACACGGTAACCCATAGCCGCTGCTGCTCGGAAAAGGCGTAGGGGATCTCGCCGAAGCCGATGGTGGTGGCGGTGTAGCTGAAGAAATAGACCGCGTGGAAGAAGCTCAGGCGCGGCATGGCTCCGTCCGGACCGACGGGGCCGGGTACCAGGGTGAGCCCCAGCACCGAGATGGCGAAGATCGTGATGAGGACGATCAGCGGCGTGCGCAGCCTCCGCAGGACCAGGAAGATGGTGCTGGTGGGGGTGTTGCTGCCCACGGCCGGGATCTCAGCGCCGCTGCATGATGGTCTCGGCGATCAGGATCACGACCGACACCACGTTGGCGAAGAGGGCGCCGCCCGACAGGGACACGATGCTGGACATGGCACCCGGCGTCATGCCGATGCCGGCCACGTGCACCGCATAGCCCCACACCATGGCCGCGGCAATCAGCTGGAGATCCGCAACCAGGCTGGTGGCAAGATGGATGGCGCCGATCTGGGTGCGGTCGCCGAACTTGAGCACGGTGGCGATCAGGTTCACCACGATGGCCGCGAACAGCTCATAGATGTCGTGATGGACCGGGTTGTCGAGGTCCCCGATGAAGAAGCCGAAGTTGAGGGTTGCGGCAAAGACAATGAAAAAACCGAAGACGACTTTTTCGAGGTTCATCGGGGCGGTCCGGAGCGGGGCGATGCCAGGATGTTAACACTGCTCGGCTTGGGCGATGGAGGATGTAACAAGACTTGTGGTTATTAATGGGAATTATTATCATTTGAGTCCGCCTCTTCGAGAGGCTGCCATGTTTCCGACAGCCAGCCACCAGGGGACTCCACGCCCAGGCAGCCAGCCAGCGACCCTGCCAGGAGTTCCTCCATGTTGTCTCGTCTGCCCCTCGCGCCGCGTCTTGCGCGTCGTCCCCTCGTCTGCGCCATCGCGGCGCTGTTGTCCTCCCATGCTCAGGCGGCCGAGCCGGCTGAGGCTGGCGGTCCGACCCTTGCACCCGTGCGGGTGACGGAACGCGCCGTCGAGGAGCCGCCGTCGGAGCGCAGCGGGCGCTACGGGGTGAGGCGCAGCCGGTCGGCCACCGGGCTCAACCTGGCCCTGCGGGATACACCCCAGACGGTGTCGGTGGTCAGCCGTGCCGAGATGAACGATTTCCACCTCGACAGCGCCAACGAGGTGCTGGGGGCGACGTCCGGCGTGACCGTGGAGCGCGTCGAGACCAACCGGACCTATTACACCGCCCGCGGCTTCGACATCACCACCTTCCAGACCGACGGCCTCGGCATGCCCTTCGCCTATGGCAATGCGTATGGCGACATCGATACCGCGATCTATGACCGGGTGGAGGCGGTATATGGCGCCAATGGCCTGATGTCGTCCACCGGCTACCCGGCGGCCACCATCAACTTCGTGCGCAAGCGGCCCACGGCGGATTTGCAGGCGTCGGCGCGGGTCAAGTTCGGGTCCTGGAACACCCGGCGCTTCGATGGCGATGTGTCGGCCCCCTTGGTGGAGTCGGGGGCGCTCCGCGGGCGCCTGGTGGTGGCCCACGAGAATGCCGATTCCTACCTGGACCGCTACGGCCAGCGCAAGAACCTCTTCTACGCCGTGCTGGAGGCCGATCTGGGGCCGTCCACCGTGCTCACCGTCGGGCACCATGAGCAATACAACAAGGCCACCAGCCCGCTGTGGGGGGCGCTGCCGATGTTCTACACCGACGGTAGCCGAACCCACTATGACCGTTCCACCAGCAGCAGTGCCGACTGGGCCTACTGGAACTCCACCTTCAAGAGCAGCTTCGCCGAGCTGAGCCATGACTTCAACGCCGACTGGCAGGGCAAGCTGGTGCTGACCCGCAACACGGCCAGCAACGACAGCGCCCTGTTCTACGTGTATGGCAGCCCCGACCGGGCCACCGGGCTGGGTGTGCTGAGCTACCCGTCGCGCTATGTCTCGGACAACCCCCAGACCCTGGCCGACCTGCAACTGAGCGGACGCTTCCGGCTGGGCGGGCGCAGTCATGATGTGGTGCTGGGGGCCAACTGGGCGCGGGCCACCCTGGACGACTTGTCTCTTTACGGCCGTGGCATTGGTACGGCGCTGCCCCCCCTGGAAACCTGGAAGGGCGATTACCCGATGCCGCTCTTCGATGCCGCAGTGGCGGGCAGCGCCTTCACCTATCGCCAGCGCAGTGCCTACCTGGCCGGCCGCTTCGATCCGATGGACGGGGTCAAGCTGATCGCCGGGGCCAGGGCCACCCGCTCGGACATCGAGGGCGAGTCCTACGGCGTACCGCGCAGCAGCCGCGCCAGCGACGTCAGCCCCTATCTGGGCGCGGTGGTGGACCTCACGCCGGAGGTGGCGGCCTATGCCAGCCACACCGACATCTTCACGCCCCAGTACCAGCTGGACCAGTCGGGCAAGGCCCTGGATCCGGTGACCGGGCGAAGCAGCGAGGCCGGCCTCAAGGGGGCCTTCCTGGACAAGCGCCTGAATGCTTCGGTGGCCCTGTTTCGTACCGCCCAGGCCAATCTGGCCGAGTTGGGCGGTGCCATCGGAGGCCGCTCCTGGTACAAGGGTATCGATGCCCGCTCCAAGGGGTTCCAGCTCGATCTGACGGGTGAGCTGAGTCCGCGCTGGCAGGCCCGGCTGGGCTATACCCAGCTGTCCATCCATGGTGATGACGGTGAGGATGTGCGCACCTACGCACCGCGCCGCCTTCTGCGCGCCAGTACCACCTATGCCCTGCCCTTCATCGAAGGCCTGAAGCTCGGCGTGGCCTTGAGCCGGCAGAGTGATGTCCATGCCGTGTCGGGAGACAGCGTGCTTCGCCAGGAGGCCTACACGCTGGTTGACCTGATGGCGCGCTACGAGATCGACAAGCACCTGAGTGTCAGCGCCAACCTGCGCAACCTGACCGACGAGAAATACCTGGCCAGCCTGTACTGGGGCAGCTATGGCCAGGGCTACTACGGGGCCCCGCGCAACGCCAGCGTGAGCCTCACCTGGACCTATTGAAGAGGAGGGCTGCCATGCGCCGCCTGCTTGTCATTGCCCACCGCTGGTTCGGCCTGTTCATGGCCGTCTTCCTGTTCGTCTCGGGGCTTACCGGCGCGCTGATCTCATGGGACCACGAGCTGGACGAGTGGCTCAACCCCCACCTGTTCCATGCTCCGGCCACCGCGACGCCCCTGCCTGCCACCGAGCTGGCCGCCCGGCTGGAAGCGATGGATGCACGCCTGCGGGTGCGCTTCATGCCGCTGGAGGTGGAGCCCGGGCACAGCTTCAGTGTGTCCGTCGAGCCCCGGGTGAATCCCGCCACCGGGCAGCTGCATGAGCTGGGCTTCAACCAGGTGGCGCTGGATCCGGCAACTGGTGCGGTGCTGGGGCGGCGCGAGTGGGGCAAGGTGTCCCTGGACCCGGAGAACCTGCTGCCCTTCCTCTACAAGCTGCACTACACCATGCACATCCCCGATGGCTTCGGCCTGCCGCTGGGCACCTTGTTCATGGGCATCGTTGCCATCGTCTGGGTGATCGACAGCCTGGTCGCCCTGTGGATCTCCTTTCCGTCGCGGGCTGCCTGGCGGCAGTCCTTCGCCTTCCGCTGGAAGGCCGGCGGCTACCGGCTCAACTTCGACCTGCACCGCTCTGGCGCGGTCTGGTTGTATCCACTGCTGCTGATGCTGGCCGTCACCTCGGTGTCCATGAACCTCGGTCCGCAGGTGGTGCGCCCGCTGGTGGGCTGGTTCTCCACCCTGTCCCCGTCGCCCTTTGCCGACCGGCCGATGGCTCCGCCCACCCGACCGGTCGAGCCCGTCGTCACCGTGTCCGAGGTCGTGGCCAAGGCTCGCGCGGAGGCCGCCCGGCGCGGCTGGACGGTACCGCCGGGCGGTGTTTTCCTGAGCACCGCGTTCGGGGTCTATGGCGTGGGCTTCTTCGAATCGGGTCATGCCCATGGCGATGGCGGCCTGGGCAATCCCTGGCTGTACTTCGATGCCCGTAGCGGTGAGCCTGCCGGCGAGGTGATCCCCGGCCGCGGCAGTGCCGGAGACATCTTCCTGCAGGCCATGTTCCCGCTTCATTCGGGGCGAATCATCGGGGTTCCCGGGCGCATCCTGATGACCTGCTGCGGAGTGGCGGTGGCGATGTTGAGCGTCACCGGCATCGTCATCTGGGCGCGCAAGCGGCGGGCCAGGGTGGCCAAGGCCGCGGTGGCACGGAGCGGGCTGGCCCGGGCCTGAGCGCCGTTCGGATCACCAGATGCCTGGGGCCCGGTTTGTTCGGAAAGCCGAATGAATCGGGCCCGGGTTGTTCTGGGATGTCTTGTTAATCAAGGGGTTGTGATTGTCTCTACGGGTTTTCCCGGGTGGCATGGGCCGTGCAATGGAAAGAGGGCCCGGCCGGCGCCCATTGCTCCGGCCACTGGATCACACCTGAGGAGACAAGACATGACCACCGCCACCCATCGCCTGGAACACGACCTGCTCGGCGACAAGGAAGTCCCGAGCGAGGCCTACTACGGCGTGCACACCCTGCGCGCCCTGGAGAACTTCCCGATCACCGGCATCACCATCGCCGTCTATCCGGACCTGGTGCGTGCCCTGGCCCAGATCAAGCGCGCCGCCGCCCAGGCCAACTGCGAGCTGGGCCTGCTCGAGCGCGAGCGCATGGAGGCGATCGTCGCAGCCTGTGACGAAGTGGTGGCGGGCCGCCTGCACGAGCAGTTCGTGGTGGACGTGATCCAGGGGGGCGCCGGCACCTCCACCAACATGAACGCCAATGAAGTCATCGCCAACCGGGCCCTGGAGATCATGGGGCATGCACGCGGCGAGTACGGCTTCCTGCACCCCAACGAGCACGTCAACATGAGCCAGTCCACCAACGACGTGTATCCCACGGCGCTGAAGCTGGCCACCTACGTCGGCATCTTCCGCCTGGTGGACGCCATGGCCTATCTGCGTGCCGCCTTCGAGCGCAAGGCCGAGGAGTTTGCCGATGTGCTGAAGATGGGCCGCACCCAGCTGCAGGACGCGGTGCCGATGACCCTCGGCCAGGAGTTCTCCACCTACGCCACCATGCTCGGTGAGGACGAAGAACGGCTGAAGGAAGCGGCCCTGCTGATCCGCGAGATCAACCTCGGCGCCACCGCCATCGGCACCGGCATCAATGCCCACCCGGATTACGCCGGGCTGGTGTGCCGCCGTCTGGCCGAGATCACCGGCATTCCGGTGGTCACCGCGCCCAACCTGATCGAGGCCACCCAGGACTGCGGCGCCTTCATCCAGCTCTCCGGGGTGCTCAAGCGGGTGGCGGCCAAGCTCTCCAAGGTGTGCAACGACCTGCGCCTGCTGTCCTCCGGCCCGCGCGCCGGCTTTGGCGAGATCAATCTGCCGCCGCGTCAGGCCGGTTCGTCGATCATGCCGGGCAAGGTGAACCCGGTGATCCCGGAAGTGGTGAACCAGATCGCCTTCGAGGTCATCGGCAACGACATGACCGTCACCTTCGCCGCCGAGGCCGGTCAGCTGCAGCTCAACGCCTTCGAGCCCATCATTGCCCACAGTCTGTTCAAGAGCGTACTGCACCTGACCAAAGGCTGCGTGGTGCTGGCCGACCGTTGCGTGGATGGCATCACCGCCAACCGGGACGCACTGCGCGCCAGCGTCGAGCGTTCCATCGGCATCGTCACCGCCCTCAACCCCTACATCGGCTATGCCCACGCCACCGACGTGGCGGCCGAGGCCCATGCCAGCGGCCGCGGCGTGGCCGAGATCGTGCTGGAGCGCGGGCTGATGACCGCCGAGGCCTTGGCCGAGGTGCTGCGCCCCGAAGTGCTGACCCGCCCGCGTGCCCTGCCGTCCCGTCGGGCCGGTGCCTGATCTTCCAGTTACGGAGCCCGATCATGAAAGCCAATAAATCCTCACTGCTGATCCTCGTCGCACTGATCCTCGGCATCCTGGTCGGCTACGCCTGCAACCAGGCGGCGCCGACACCGGAGGCGGCCAAGGAGATCTCCGGCTACTTCGGCATCATCACCGACATCTTCCTGCGCCTGATCAAGATGATCATCGCGCCGCTGGTTTTCGCCACCCTGGTGTCCGGCCTGGCCAACATCGGCGACTCCAAGACCGTCGGCCGCATCGGCACCAAGGCCCTCGGCTGGTTCGTCGGCGCCTCCCTGGTGTCGCTGCTGATCGGCCTGGTCTTCGCCAACCTGCTGCAGCCGGGCCATGCCCTGAACATGCCGCTGCCGGAGGCGGGCGCCGCCACCAACCTCAAGACGGGAGCCCTCAACCTCAAGGACTTCATCACCCAGGTCTTCCCCAAGAGCATCGTCGAAGCGATGGCCGGCAACTCGGTGCTGCAGATCCTGGTGTTCTCGGTGTTCTTCGGGCTGGCCCTCGGTAACCTGCACAGTCAGGCTGCCCGCAGCCTGGTGCAGACCATGGATGAAGTCGTCCATGTGATGCTCAAGGTCACCGACTACGTGATGCGCTTCGCCCCGCTAGGCGTCTTTGCGGCCGTGGCCGCGGTGGTGACGACCCAGGGGGTCGGCATGCTGGCGGTGTTCGGCAAGCTGCTGGCCAGCTTCTACCTGGCGCTCTTCGTGCTGTGGGCGGTGCTCATCGGGGCCGGCTACGTGGTGCTGGGCAAGGACGTGTTCCGTCTCATCAAGCTGGTGCGCAGCCCCATGCTGCTCGGCTTCTCCACCGCCAGCAGCGAGTCGGCCTACCCCAAGCTGATGGAACAGCTCGAGAAATTCGGCGTGCAGAACCGGGTCACCGGCTTCGTGCTGCCCCTGGGCTACTCCTTCAACCTGGACGGCTCGATGCTCTACACCGGCTTCGCTGCCCTGTTCGTGGCCCAGGCTTACGGCATCCCCATGTCCCTCGGCGAGCAGGTCACCATGCTGCTGGTGCTGATGATCTCGAGCAAGGGCGTGGCCGGCGTACCCCGTTCGTCCTTGGTGGTGGTGGCGGCTGTGCTGCCCATGTTCCACCTGCCGGAGGCCGGTCTGCTGCTGATCATGGGCATCGACCACTTCCTGGACATGGGCCGCACCGCTACCAACGTGCTCGGCAACGCGATTGCCACCTCGGCCGTGGCCAAATGGGAAAATGCCATCGATCCGGTCGATCCGACCCTGGACGATGTGGACGAAGCGCTGCCGGTTGCTGATGGGGTGGTAACCGGGAACGCAGTCGCCTGAGCGTTCCTGAAGGGCCTCCCCGATGGGGAGGTCGGTGTCCCCGACCCCAGCGGGGTCGGGCCATTTTTCCTGAGATCTGACCGTTTGTTGCGTCTTTGGAGTGGTTGTTTCCCCGTCACCCTGTCCATCGCGCTCGAACTGCTCCAACGGAAGGCCCCATGACCTGCACCACGCCCTGTATTCACCTTGTCACCCCGGACAGCGCCGCCTGCGCGGATGTGATTCATGCCGCGAATGGTCTGAGTTTCTGTCTCCGTGTCTGGCAGGATGTCGACGGTTTCCTCTCGGCCTTGGACCCCGAGGCTACCGGCGCCCTGCTCGTCGAGGTCTCCGATGCCGGCCGGGAGCTCGCCGTGCTGGATCGGCTTGCCCTGCTGGGCATGGAGCTGCCGGTGATCGTGCTGGCCCGGGAGGCCACCGTCGAGCTGTGCCGTCGGGCCTTCAAGGCAGGGGCGCGGGAGTTCCTGCCGCTCCCCGTGGCCGGTGACGGCCTCCCTGACATCCTGCGCAAGGCCGTCAGCCAGCATGTGCTCGAGCGCCAGCGGCAGCAACGCGCCCGCCATGCCCGCAGTCTCTACACCCGCCTCTCCGAGCGTGAGCGCGAGGTGCTGGGCCTGGTGGTGGCGGGCCTCACCAACAAGGAGATCGCCCGCGCCCTGGCGGTTTCGCCGCGCACGGTGGAGGTCCACCGGGCACGCCTGGCGGGCAAGCTGGAAACGGACTCCCTGGCCCAGTTGGTGCGCCAGTATGCGGATCTGGTTGACGCGGACGCCGGCCCCCCAAGCCTCATCTGCGGGCAGGCCTGGGGGGCGCCGCTGGCGGTCGCGGCGAGGCGGCCGGCATGATGCTGTCCAGTCTGTCTGCCATGCCGCTCGATTTTGTTTTCCTCGGGGCGGTCGCCTTCTTCGCCGGCATGGTCGATGCCGTGGTCGGTGGTGGTGGCCTGATCCAGATACCCGTTCTGCTCGGTCACTATCCCCAGGTGGCTATCCCGACCTTGTTCGGCACCAACAAGCTGGCCAGCATCGCCGGCACCAGCGCGGCCCTGTGGCGCTATGCCCGTTCGGTGCCGATACCCTGGCGGGTGGTGGTGCCGGCCGCGCTCGCGGCGCTGGCCGGGGCCTGGGTCGGCGCCGCGG
>JAFLDU010000216.1 GCA_017309145.1 Zoogloea sp.
AACCCCGCAGCGCAGGCCAGAAGCGTCACCCCGCGGCAACCCCTCACCGCCGGTGGAAGACTAATCAGCGCCATCGTCAAGCTGACGCAGGCGGTAGCCCTTGCCGGCCAGTTGGGCAAGCAGCCCCGACGGGCCGCCGAGGTGCCCGGCCCCCACCGCCACGAAGGGACGGCGGCCGGCCTTCAACTGTTTGTCGATACGCACGGCCATCTCGCGGTTGCGCTGGTCCAGCAGGGCCTCGAGCAGCGGCCGCATGGCCTCGCCCGCCATCTCCTCGCGCAGTAGGCGGTCCAGCGCCGCTACGTCGCCCTCCCGCCAGGCCTGCAGTAGCGCGCCGAAATAGGTGCTGGCCTCGCCGCTGTCGACGAGATCGACCACCTCGGCGAGGTAGGCGAGCTGGGCCTCATCACCGCCGGCCCCGAGGGCCGCCACCTGACGCTTCGCCGTCTCCAGGGCCACCAGGGGCTGCCCCCGCGCCCGTGCCTGGCGGGCCAGCCACAGATCGACGCCCTGGGAGGCGCCATAGCCAGCCCGCTCGGCCGCCTGCAGGCTGAGTACGGTCGCCACCATCCAGGGTTGCAGGCGCTGGATGGCTTCGGCGGGCAGTCCGAAGCCGGCCGCCACACGCTCCAGCCGGGCGTTGAGCTCGGACGGCAGGCGCTCCGAGAGGCGCGTCCCCGGTGGCAGCGCAGCGGCTTTGCGCAACTGGACGACCAGTTGCGGATCGTCCGGATCGAGTTCCAGGGCTAGGACGTCGGCCTTGGCAAAGGCTTCCCGGACCACTCCGGGCAAAGGGAAGCAGGCCTCGTCACAGACGTGGATGGTGCCGAACAGCCAGGCCCGCACATTGCCGCGGACATCCCTCAGCTCCCACAACAAGGCCGGCCCGGCGGCAAGCACCTGCGCCGACGCCAACAGCATGGCCACCAGGAGGCCCATGCGACTCATGCGCTTCATCATCACCCTGCACCAACCGCTACAATGCGCGTCCACTCGAAAGCCGCATGATGCCTCAAACCTCCCCGCTCCCTCCCGCCATCCTGCTGATGGGCCCGACCGCCAGCGGCAAGACGGCCTGCGCCCTGGCGCTGGCCCGCAGCCTGCCCGTGGAGATCATCAGCGTCGATTCGGCCCTGGTGTTCCGCGACATGGACATCGGCACGGCCAAGC
This sequence comes from Zoogloea sp., assembly GCA_017309145.1. Taxonomy (GTDB): domain Bacteria; phylum Pseudomonadota; class Gammaproteobacteria; order Burkholderiales; family Rhodocyclaceae; genus Zoogloea. The sequence goes on from JAFLDU010000216.1 coordinate 1,171, forward strand.
CCAGCGCCGAGGAGCAGGCGGCCTGCCCGCACCATCTGATCGACATCCTGAGCCCCGAGGAGGCCTACTCCGCGGCCCGCTTCTGCGAGGACGCACGCCGGCTGATGGGCGAGATCACGGCGCGCGGCCGTATCCCGCTGCTGGTGGGTGGCACCATGCTGTACTACAAGGCACTCCGCGAGGGTTTGTCCGATCTGCCCGAGGCCGACCCGGCCCTGCGCCGCGAGATCGAAGACACCGCCGCGCGGGATGGCTGGCCGGCGCTGCATGCCGAGCTGGCACGCCTGGATGCGGACGCTGCCGCGCGCCTGGAGCCGAACGACGCCCAACGCATCCAGCGCGCTCTGGAGATCGTGCGCCTGACCGGCGCACCGCTGGCCGCCAGCTACGCACGTCGGGAAACCACGCCGGACAGCCATCGCTACATTCCCGTCGCGCTGAGCCCGGGCGACCGCGCGGTGCTGCACGCGCGCATCGAGAAGCGCTTCGACGCGATGTTGCTGGCCGGCTTTGTAGATGAGGTGGTGGCGCTGCGCCGCCGCTACACCCTGGACCCCGGGCTGCCTTCGATGCGCTGCGTGGGCTACCGCCAGGCTCTGGACTACCTCGAGGGGCACTGCGACCTGCAGACCTTCCGCAGCAAGGGCATCTTCGCCACCCGTCAGCTGGCCAAGCGTCAGATCACCTGGCAGCGGAATTTCCGCGAAAACTGGGGTGACTTGATCGAAGTGGACTGCCTCGAGGCGCGGTTGGAGCACCGCATCCTCGAGATCGTCGCATCACGACTGACCGCCTGAGGCGGGGCCCTCGCGGGCCCGAACCGGCATCAGGCCGACACGGCAACGCTGCTGCCGGCGCTGTCGGCCTCGGTGCCATAAGCCCGCATCAGCTCCATCAGGCGATGCATCATGCGCGCGTCGGAATGGGCCGTGGTGGAGAGCTTGTCGGTGGAGGAGCCCGAAGCACTGCTGGAGGTCGAGGTGGACGTCGATGTCGCGCTGGACGTCGAAGCACTGCTCGACTGCTGATAGGCCATTGCCTCAGCCCGGCTGACCTTGCCATCGCCGTTGGCGTCGGCAGCCTCGAAGTTGTCCACGACGCTCGAGATCAATGAAGAACGCTCAGTGTCGGTGGAGCCGATTTCCTCCAGCTGGCTGCTGAGCTCGTCCTTTGTGAATCCGCCATCGTCCTCCTGCGGCGGCGGCGGAGGCGGCATGCCTCCCATGGCGCCCATGGCGCCCATTCCCCCGGCGCCCCCCATGCCACCCGCCATGCGGCTGCCGAAGGCCTGGTTGTCGAGTGCCTCGGCCAGCTTCTGGACGCTGCTGGAGAACTCGCTCTCGGTAACCTGCCCATTGCTGTCGCTATCCAGGGCACTGAACAGTGAAGAGGCGTCCGATGAGGCCGTGCTGCTTCCGGTGGCGGAAAAGACCTGGCTGAACGCCGACTGCAGATCGCTCTCTTCGATATAGCCCTGACCCTTGGTGTCGAGCTTCGAGAAAAGCTTGCTTGCCATCTGGCTGGGATCGGGGCGGTTGAATGCCGCCGAGGCGCTGCTGTAACTGCCGATACTGCTGACCATGATGCTTTCCTTCCTTGCCATGACCCGGTGAACCGCCGGTCGTCGCGGGCTGGCCACCTGCCTCCTGCCAGCCCTCTTCAGATAGCAATTTAACGGCCGAAAAGCGGCGATCTACCCGCCAACGTCCGTAAAGGGAAGTAAAGTTGGGTTAAGCAATCAGAGCGCGGCGGTCTCCCGATGCGCCGGCCTGGCCCCATCCGAAGCCTGCGCGCCGGAATGCGCCACGCCACGGCAAATCCTGCCGCACCGCGACGCAAGCGCCACCGCCCACCACACCGCATGGCGACTGGGCACCACCGCCTTGAAGCAGCCCGACACGGCAGAAAATGCCGCTTAGAACACCCCCCCTTTGCCGTCGAAGGGCTCCGGATACGGGTAGAGCATGTTGAAGGCCTCGCTCCGGCCATCGGCCTGCACCCGCCGCACATGCTCCCGGCGGAACTCCCTGGCATGTCGCAGGCCGCAGGCGTGGGCGATCATGTCGATCTCCTTGTTCATGTTGCGGGCATAGTGGGCGACACGCAGGTATTTCTCTTCCACCACCAGCCCACGCTGCAGCTTGGGGTCATGGGTCGTGATGCCGGTCGGACAGGTGTTCTGATGGCAGCGCATGGCCTGCACGCAGCCCAGGGAGAACATGAAGCCCCGCGCGGTATTGACGAAGTCTGCCCCGCAGGCCAAGGCCCAGGCCGCCCGTGCCGAGGTGACCAGTTTGCCGGCGGCGACCACCCTCACCCGCTCACGCAGGCCGAACTCGATCAGGGTGTCCACCACCCGTGGCAAGGCCTCGTCGATGGAGAGGGCCATATGATCGGCAAGCGCCTGGGGCGCCGCACCGGAACCGCCCTCTCCTCCATCCACCGCGATGAAGTCGGGCGCCGTGTCGAGGCCGCGGCGCAGGATCGCCTCGCACAGTTCGTGCAGGAAGCGCCGTCCCCCGATGGCGGTCTTGATGCCGACCGGCTTGCCGGTCAAGTTCCGCACCCGCACGATCATGTCGAGCAGTTCGTTGACGTTGCCGATGTCCCGATGGCGGTTGGGGCTGATCGAATCCAGGCCGACGGGAATGCCGCGGATCGCGGCGATCTCGGGGGTGACCTTGGCGGCCGGCAGCACGCCCCCCTTGCCCGGTTTGGCCCCTTGCGAGAGCTTGATCTCGAAGGCCTTGACTGCGTCGATGGCTGCGAGCTCACGCAGGCGGTCGTCGGAGAGGTGGCCCTCCGCATCGCGCACCCCGTACTTGGCAGTGCCGATCTGCATGATGATGTCGGCGCCGCCCTCGAGATGCGCGGGCGCCAACCCGCCCTCGCCGGTATCCATCCAGCAGCCGGCCTCCGCGGCCCCCTTGGACAAGGCCAGGACAGCCGGCCGGGACAAGGCACCGTAGCTCATGCCGCTGATATTGACCACCGATCGGGCCACGAAGGGCTTGGCGGTATACCCCTCGCCGATGATCAACGGCGGCGTGGGCGCCTGATCCTCCTCCAGCACCGGGAAACCGGCATTCACGAAAAGCAGCGCACCCGGCTGATGCAGATCGTAAGTGGAGCCAAAGCCGATGACGCCCCCCTCGTTTTTGGCCAGGCGGTAAACCCAGCCCCGGGTGGCTCGATTGAAGGGCATCTCCTCCCGGTCGCCGAGAAAGAAATACTGGCGGAAGTACTCCCCAAGCTGTTCGAAGAAGTAGCGCAGATGGCCGATCACCGGGTAGTTGCGCAGGATTGCATGCTTCTTCTGGGTGATGTCCTGCACATACCAGTAAACCAGGCCTCCGCCGACCACCACGACGATCAATACGCCCAGACTTACCTGCAGCACGCCGATCATGGTGCCCATGGCCCTTCCCCCCCGGTGTTAGAATTTCGCGCCGGAATATCTTAGGTGACTCTCGATGGAATTTGCAGAACAGCTTCGCGTTGAAGTCCAGCGCTCCGTGGCCGCCTCCCTGGCCGAAGACATCGGTACAGGCGACCTCACCGCCCGCCTGGTCCCGGCCAGCCGCGCCGCCCGCGGCCGCGTGATCACCCGCGAGGATGCCGTGCTGTGCGGCACCGCCTGGTTCGACGCCACCTTCGCCGCCCTTGAGCCGGACGCCTCGGTGATCTGGCACGTACGTGATGGCGAGCGGATCAAGCCCGGCCAACTGCTCTGCGAGGTGGATGCCTCCGCCCGTTCCCTGCTCACCGCCGAGCGCACCGCCCTCAACTTCGTGCAACTGCTGTCGGGCACCGCGACCCTGACCTCCACTTTCGTACAGGCCGTGGCCGGTACCAAGGCCAAGATCGTCGACACCCGCAAGACCCTCCCGGGCCTGCGCCTCGCCCAGAAGTACGCAGTCCGAATCGGTGGCGGCACCAACCATCGCATCGGCCTCTACGACGGCATCCTGATCAAGGAGAATCACATCATTGCGGCCGGCAGCATCAAGGCCGTGATCGAACAGGCCAAATCCTTCGCCCCCTCCAACGTGTTCATCGAGGTCGAGGTGGAGGATCTGACCCAGCTCGAAGAGGCCCTCGACGCCGGCGCCAAGATGATCCTGCTCGACAACATGGATCTGTCGCAGATGCGCGAAGCGGTGGCCCTCAACCAGGGACGTGCCGAGCTGGAAGCCTCCGGCGGCGTGAATCTCGAACGGGTGCGCGCCATTGCAGAGACCGGGGTGGACCGCATTTCCATCGGCAGCCTGACCAAGGACGTGCGTGCCATCGACCTCTCCCTGCGCCACGTGGAAGAGTAAGGCCGCGACGCCATGCACATCGAATTCGACGGCCCGGTATCCACCGCCAACTCCAGCACCATCCGCCAGGTCATCGAAGCGCTGCTGACGCGCATCCAGGCCCGGGATGAAGATCTCGACCTGACCGGTCTGTCACGCGTCCTGGTGACCGACGACCTGGCGGCCGCGGAACGGCGGTTCGGCGTCACCCCATCCGACGCCTCGCACCTGTCCCGCCTGGTCCCCGACGAAGGCGGCCTGGCCCTGCTCTTCGACGGCAACAAGCTGTGGCAGACACTGTCGGGCGACGGTGGCGAGATCGCCCGGCTGATCCACCACCTGCATAAGGAATGCTGGCGCCTCCACGACTCACAGGTGCCGCCCTCCGGAGACGCCGACACCCCGCTGGGGCGTGCCCTGGCCCCCATCGTCGCGGCCATGTGGCAGGAGTACCGGATCAACCGCCGGGCGGCGTGGTCGGTGCCGGCGGATTCAGATCTGCTCCTCAACCATCTCGCCGCCCTGGTGAGAGCTCTGCCGGAAGGCATGCAGGAGGAGATCACGCTGTACTTTGCCGACCAGGACCTGGATGGCCTGTTCGCCAAGAGCATGGGGCGTATCGCCCATCTGATGCAGGCCATGGCCCATGTGCAGGGCTATCTGGATGGACTGGAACAACCCCTGAAGGCGATCAGCGCCGAGATGGACGAGTTCATCACGAACTCCTTCCTCTTCCCCCTCTGGCTCACCACCTCCCAGCATCTGGTGGCCGGCCACGCCATCGAGGCCGGTGAGCTTGCCGATGCACCACTGCGCCGGGACATCCAGGCGGCCTTCGCCACCTTCGGTCTGCAACTGAGGGAGGAGGACGGCGACGTGTGGGTGGACGTCCTCACCCCCAGCAAACCCGAGGTGCTCCACTAAGCCCCAAAAACCAGATGGCCCGCTCGCACAGCGGGTGCGAACGGGCCATCGTGGGGTTCTCCGGCAGCAGGGCGAAGGGCTCAACGCCCCCGAGCATCGCCCCAGCGCAGCACGCATTCATCGTCGCCCGCATAGAACGCGTCGCCACTGCGGGTCACGCAGTATTGCGGCGACACGATCATCTCCGAGAAACGCTGACCATCGGCAATCCGGGTGTATTCAAACAAAATGCTGCGCTCCACCTTGGCACCCGACTTGATATGGCTGCCGTGGCCGATCCAGGTCGGCCCGATGATCGACGCCCCCGGCTCGATGCGGACGCTGGAACCGATGTACACCGGCCCCACAATCTGCACACTGTCCCACGCGATCGAGGTGTTCGGCCCCACCCACACGCCCGGGCGGATCTCCTTGCCCGGCATGTCCATCTGGGCCACTTCGCCGCTCAGCACGCGCATCAGCACCGTCCAGTAGTCGCTCAGACGCCCGATGTCGATCCAGTTGAAGAAGCGCTTCTGGGCAAAGAAGGGCAGCTCCTTCTCGACCAGCATCGGGAAGAGCTCGCTGCCGATGTCAAAGGTCTTGCCCGAAGGCACCAGATCCAGCACCTCGGGTTCGAAGATGTAGATGCCAGTACTGGCGAGATTGGACTTGGCCTCTTCGGGGGTGGGCTTCTCCTGGAAGGACTGGATGCGGCCGTTCTTGTCAGCCACCACGATGCCGTAGTTCTTGACCTGCTCCTGCGGCACCTCGAGGGTCACCACGCTGGCGACAGCCCCCTTGGACTTGTGCTCGTGCAGAGCAGCGCCGATGTCCAGGTCGATGATGGCATCACCGCAGATCACCAGGGTAGTTTCATCGAAGAAGCCCGAGAAATCCTGGATCTTGCGCATGCCGCCCGCGGAACCCAACGGCTTCGGCACCACCTCACCGTGATCTCGAACACCTTCGTAGGAGTAGCCGATGGAAACGCCCCAGCGGTGACCATCACCAAAGTAGTTCTCGATCTTGTAATGGTTGTAGGCCACGTTGATCATGATCTCGCGAATGCCGAAACGGGCCAGATGCTCGATCAGATACTCCATCACCGGCTTGCCCAGGATGGGCACCATCGGCTTGGGAACATTCTTGGTGAGAGGCCTTACCCGCGTTCCCTGGCCGGCAGCCAGAATCATTCCCTTGGCCAAACTATTGCTCCCTGAAAATATACGCCATCGATGAAAGCGGGCATCTGAAGGACTCCGACCCGGAGTCACCTGCCCGTAGGCTGCGCGTGAATCACGTCACAGTTATTTACCAAGCATTCTATCAGCTGGACCGTGAATTTCATGCGAAACGCGTTGGTGACTCCAGAGCTTGCGTGAAATCAGACACGCTTGAGCCAGGCAGCCACTTCTTCACGTACCAGTTCGTAAGCTGCTCGATGCGATGCATTGCCACGCTGGTAGGGGTCAGGCACCTCCTTGCTACTCCAGTGCCCAAGCAGAAAGACCTTGCCGCGGGCGGTGGGATCCATCGCAAGGATGTAATCGAGATGATGCTTCTGCATCACGAGGATCAGATCTGCCTGGCGGGTATGCGAGGCGTCGATCTGCCGGGCACGGTGCGTATCCATGGGGATGTCGAGGCCAGTCATGAACTCAAGCGCTGCATCATCGGCAGGATGATTGACGAGTGCGCCAATCCCGGCCGAAGCGACCTTGATGCCCGTGCGGCCACTGCTGTTCAGGCCATGACGGATCAGGAACTCGGCAACGGGGCTGCGGCAGATGTTTCCGGTACAAACGGTGAGTATGGTATTGAACACGGCAAGCAGTCGATGTAGAGGCGCGCAGATTTTAACGCCAGCCGGGCGCAAGGTCGTTGAAAGACATCACAGGCGACGAAAAACAGGCAAAAAAAAAGAGGGAGCCAAAGGCTCCCTCTTTCAGATGTTGGCGGAGTGGACGGGACTCGAACCCGCGACCCCCGGCGTGACAGGCCGGTATTCTAACCAACTGAACTACCACTCCAAACTGCTGCTCTGGCCTGCTGGCCCGAGCTTCCTGCTTCATTGCCGCAGGATTTTTGATCCTGGCGTCCCCACGGGGATTCGAACCCCGGTTATCGCCGTGAAAGGGCGGTGTCCTAGGCCTCTAGACGATGGGGACCCGGTACAACTAAAAGTGGTGGAGGTAAGCGGGATCGAACCGCTGACCTCTTGCATGCCATGCAAGCGCTCTCCCAGCT
>JAFLDU010000217.1 GCA_017309145.1 Zoogloea sp.
AAGCGTTTATCACCCAAGTCCGCGCCGCCAAACTCCTCTTCCGCCCACGTCATCGCTTGTTGTCCGAAAAATCACTCAGAGTCATAGATTACGAGGGCTGGAAGAGTTGTGTACAACGCAATGGGTTATCCCAGGCCATGGCCAGCCACCAGTAGCCTGAATGCCCTTCATCCTCATTGACAGCGCCCTTAGGGCGATAGTGTTCAATATCGACCGGGGCTGATGCAGAGTAGAACGTCTCGCAGTATGCGCACTTGCCATGAAAGAGTTCGTCTAACCGACGCTTAACTTCCTCGTGCTTGTAGGCCGCGTACGCGAATGGTCCCTTCTTTGGATTCGGGTCGTTATGGTGCGTACGTGCGCGTTCTAACTCAGTAGTTCCGGCAGAGTTCTTAGCTTGAAGAGCAGTTGGAACGTTCGCTCCACGGCTAACCTTGCGCATTGCGCATCCCTTCTAGCGCCCTGACTATACGGCTTTTTGCCCCTTCTTTAAGTTCGCGCATCCGGGCAGCCGACACCTCGCGTCGGGCTTTTAGGTACTCAGCGACGGCCTCTTGAGCAACGCGATGTACTTCAGTGCTCCCAATCGGCAGTGCGTCGATAAGATCACGTTGGAATTGGCTTATCGCGGAGCGATCCGCCTCTTGAAGCGTCGCCGGGTCGCGCGCGAGTAAGTCCCCGATCTTCGCAAGTCTCTGATCCATCTCTGGTGCGTCTGTGGAATTTAGTTGAAAAAGGTCCGATGTCAGCAGTTGGTCGACGCGCAATTGGGAAACACTTGGCAGATCTACTAGCCATTCAACAGTTACCGGAAGTTCGGTTGCTCTGGAAGCTTGCTCGCGTGGAACTCTCTGCAGCATCGCAACCTCACCGTCGTTCATGCCGCGCAAACACAGCGGATCATGCGTCGTTGCAATGAACGTGATGCGAGGCAACGCCCGGCGTAGACCTCGCATGATCTGCATTTTCCAACGCGGGTGAAGATGTGCCTCCACCTCGTCAATGAGCACTACACCGCGTGCGGTCGTCAAAGACTCGAAGTTTCGATTAATTTGTCGATTAATGAGACCGTGCATAACGTCGCAAGCCATAGCAAGTACGGAACGGAAGCCCGATGAGACTATGCGAAGCGGGGTCTTGACTCGGTGCTCTGTTCCAGAAATCGAGGTCACGATGTAGCAGGTCTTCTTTTCGAAGTCCCGTTCAACCACCTCGAAGTCTCCCTCGATCGACAGGATTTCCCGCAGCGCTCGGATGACCATGTTGAATCGGTCGTCGGCCAACTTCAGCAGCCACTGCTCCGGGTTGGGGGTGTCATTACCGTGAAAAAGACTCCTGATATATGCGTCTGGACTCCGAACACGTTGTCCATTGCGATAGTGTCGAAAGGCCCCGTAGGCAAACACAGGGACATTATTCCAATTGTCGGTTTGCGATACTTCGCAATTCGGCCCTTCAATAGTCAAGCTGCGCTGGCCGCCGTTGGAGAGCTTAAGTTCAACGTGCGCAGCGCGGCTGGAATTGGTCGTGCTACCCAGGTAAGCCGGATTTAACGCCCATTGTTGTGTGTTCTTTACCTGTCTTCTAGCAGGTTCTTCAGCTAAGGCTAGAGCGATCGCTTCAAGGACAGAGCTTTTCCCTGCAGAATTGTCACCAAGGATCAATAGCGACGGCACGGGTTGGTCTGGCGTACTGTGCTCGCTATTTAAAATCGTTTTCGGTAGCTCAAGTGACAGCGCTTCAATCGCCTTAAAATTTGACAGATTGACTGCAACCAAACTGGCGTGGCCGTCCCAACGTGAACCTTGGGTGCGCGACCTTTCAATAATTGATGTCTCATCTTCCAAACGAAGCGACGTCAAAGCTGCTTCCAGGGATGCCATGGCATCCCATGTTCCCATCTTGGAGTTGAGGAAACCCCGAATACGGATGGGAGTAAGCCCTGGTTTGGCGGTCACATCGCGCTGTCTTACCATGGCCTGAACCAAGCGTCGGAGCAGAAGGTGCCATGTCCCACCAAATTCAAGCTTCTGGAAAGATAATATGCGATCAAATACCAAGTGGTCAGCATGCCTCAGACTGGCGCCAAGCTCGGAAAGGTATTGCGCATATCGTCTGGCACGCGCTTCTTTACGCTCAAGTGCATTGAGATTAAATTGCTCAATCGTCGCTTCCCCCCGAAGCGATAAAGGTTCTAAAGTACCGTCCAAAAGCGGCTTTAACTTCGTATGAAAATTATTCGTTGAGCATGGGTCCAGAAATTTGGCATTTTCGTGTGGAGGATGATGCCGCCACAGTCCGGAGTTTTCATCAGTAAATCGCTGGACATCTTCGATGCTCGGTAATGAACAACGGTGACCAATAACCGGGAAAAAAAGCGAATCTTTTGGCGTGCACGAGCCACAAATGGGGTAAAGGTTCTCCCAAGCCGTTTCGAGCCAAGCGTAATAAAGATGCGCCTGCCCGTCGTTACGTGCTGGCCAAGCCTCACCAACCGGTCGAAAATGATAGGGTTTGAGGGGTACTTCTGCCTCGCAGAATGCACAGCGATTTCTAAACAATCGCTCCAGCGATTGAAGCACCTCAGACTCTTCGCTGAGATCAGGTAGAAAGCGAGGTACCCGCGTTTGCTGGCGCTCCAGATCACTAAGGCGCATGAAATTCAGCAGTCTTAGTCGCGATTCCCTCGCGGCGCCTTGACTCAGGAAACGCGGTGGCGGCTCTGTGTTACGATCAAACCTCTGCATACAACTTCTTCTCCGGTGGTGATTTCAGCGAAATGTCTCCCATTTCTCTATCGCAGTAACATGAGGCTAAAATTAGCTAGATTCTTCCATAAAATTTAGATGCGATGAAAATCGCAATCGGTAAAAAAGCCACCGTTATAGTGTTTTTGGGCCTTGTTGCACAAATGCGCTTGCGAGCGTGATTGATAACTATCTGCGGCCGAAAGGCTGCTAATATCTCACGCCATATCAAGTGGAGAGTATCCAGCCGGTTGCCCTCCGCATATCCTGACTTAGACAAGCCTCATGCACATCCCCGACTACCTCGAAACCCTTGACCGATTTGAGCTTGGCTGGATGCGGAAAGGTGGCGACCTCCAGATCAAGAATGGAGATATTGCCCTGACACTGGATGGCGATCTTCAGCTTGGAGACTCCCACTTCAACTCTCTATTCCGCCTCATTGAGCGCTGGCGCCACAATCAGCCGACACTCGATGTCCTGTACGCCTCGATGCTAGGAGCTTCTGACAGCCTTGACGACATGCAGGAAGCCAGGGATAGAGGCAACGGTGCTTTGCTCAGCCAGAACCCCGCCGCCTATCACCACGAAACCGCCGAGATTATGGGGTACGAGTCTGCATCCTCGGTCTACGCCGGCTCAATTGTCGTTGTGCTCAACAACATGCTCCAGCGGCTCCGGAAAGACCTGGGCGCCTCCGAGGACGACTGGAAAAGCGCCGGTCCAATGTTCTCCAACTACTCCGCTGGATCAGTTATCACTGCAGCTGCCAACAACTTCCGCCACCACGACGAGTGGGCACGAGCGAATTCGGCGGCAGGACAGCAACTGGCATCTATGGAAGTGCTGTGCGCCGTCATTAGACAACCTGTACAGGATCGGCACGGACATCCATCTATTCGCACGAATGTCTGTAAGGAGGTGCTTTTGGCGATCTCTGACGGATCAGTGGATCGTCTTCATAATGTAATTTTTGAGTTTTCAAGAGCGTTGGCTAAATGAGCATTGAAGTTGAAATCTCAGGCCGACTCACTGGGAGTGAGTTCATTGGGGGCTGAACGGCAGGTGACCGACAGATTGCGACCTATCCCCGCTCATCATCCGACCGGCAGCAACGGCCGAATAGCTGCCCCTTGGCTACCTTGCCAAATCACAGTTTCCACATTGATCTTCGACCCCAACGCGCCAATCTAAAGAGACAGATTCCCCGCCGCTCTGTGACATATCGCACTCCCCCACCTCCAATACCCAACGCCCCCACCTCAACCAATAAACACCACCCAAAAAATGCGGCCCCACAGGCCGCACCCTCATCAATCCCCTCCCCTCAAACCCCCTCCCCCTTCTTCACCCTCGCCTTCTTCGCCTGCTCACTCTTCTTCTTCAGCCCCAGCGCCGCCACCTGGTCCGAACTCGGGCCGTACAGCGCGCGGGCTTCGTTCTTGATGCCGAGGATCACGTCGTGCAGGTCGCGGCGGGCTTTGATCAGGGCGTCGGCGGCGGCGCTGGCGGCGGCGTGGGTGGTGATGGCGAGGAGTTCGGCGTCGCGCAGGGTCTTGTAGGCGAGGTCGGCGGCTTCGCGGCTGTGGGCGGGGTTGTGGGCCTTGTAGTCGTGCAGGGTGCTGAAGGCCAGGTAGGACTCGACGTCTTTCTGGGTCTGGCGCACGGATACCTGGGTGTTTTCGCTGACGTTGTTCATGCTGTCTCCTTCAATGGGATGGATATGCCATTCGGGCACGCGGCAATACTGTCACCTTCATGACATTGGCACGCACCCCACCCCTTCAGGGACACATCATTTATCAGTCTCGCGGCACTTCTGCCCAGGCTTCCGGGAGGGCGGGCAGCCATTGGTGCAGTTTGGCGTAGAGGTCTTGCGGTTCCACCGGCTTGACCAGGAAGTCGTCCATGCCGGCGGCCTTGCAGGCGTCGCGGTCTTCGCCAAAGGCGTTGGCGGTCATGGCCAGGATGGGCTTTGACTGCCAGCCGGGCAGCGCGCGGATGGCGCGGGTGGCCTGCAGGCCGTCCATCACGGGCATCTGCATGTCCATCAGGATCAGGTCGTAGTCGCCGGTGCTGACCTTGTCGACGGCGATCTGGCCGTTTTCGGCCACGTCCACCCGCATGGCGGCACCGTGCAGGAGTTCGAGGGCCACTTCGATGTTGACCGGGTTGTCTTCCACCAGGAGCAGCCTGGCCCCGCCGCGTTTGCGTAGTTGCTCGATCTCGGAGCGGGCCGGCGGGCGCTGCTCGGTAGGCATGACACCGTGGCCACGCTGCAGGATGCAGGTAAACCAGAAGCGGCTGCCCATGCCGAGGGTACTCTCGGCGCCCACTTCGCCGCCCATCAGGCCGGCCAGACGTTTGGTGATGGCGAGCCCGAGGCCGGTGCCACCATATTGGCGCGTGGTGCTGGAGTCGGCCTGTTCAAAATCCTGGAAGAGCCGGGCCAGCTCTTCGGGCGACATGCCGATGCCCGTATCTTCCACCTCAAAGCGCACATGCAGGCCCGCCTCGGTTTCGTCGAGCAACTGGGCGCGCAACATCACCTTGCCCTGCTCAGTGAACTTCACCGCGTTGCCGGCAAAGTTGAGCAGGCTCTGGCGCACCCGGGTGCGGTCGCCGCGCAGCCACAAGGGCACGTGGTCGCCGTCCACTTCCAGCGTGAGGCCCTTGGCCTTGGCCGGTTCGGCCAGCAGGGAGGCCACATGGTCGAGGACCTGGTCCAGGGCGAAGTCATGGGCCTCGAGAGTCATCTTGCCCGCCTCGATCTTGGACAGATCCAGGATGTCGTTGATGATCGACAGCAGGTGCTGCCCCGCCGAGTCGATCTTGGCGAGACGCTCGGCCTGCAGCGGGGTCGTCTCACCGACGCGCAGCAGATGCGTAAGGCCGACGATGGCGTTCATCGGGGTGCGGATCTCATGGCTCATGTTGGCCAGGAAGGCTGTCTTGGCCAGGGTGGCCGCTTCGGCCACCTCCTTGGCCCGCGCCAGCAGGAGGTCGTGATGCTTGCGCAGGGAGATGTCCACCGAAACGCCCTGCAGGGCCACCGGGCGGCCTCCTGCGTCGCATATCCGCTCGCCCCGGGCCATGATCCAGCCGGTGCTGCCATCGGCGCGGCGGGTCTGCAGTTCCACCTCGTAAGGCGCTCCGGTATCCACGGTGTTGGCCAGTACCGACGACAGCAGTTGCCAGCTATGTGGCTCGAACCAGCTTTCCTGCTCGGTGTAGGCCGGCGGCGGCTTGGTCGGGTCGGCCCCGAACATGCGGTAGAGCTCTTGCGACCACACCACCTCGTTGGTGGCCAGATCGAGCCGCCAGCTGCCCATGCCCGCAATGCGCTGCGCTTCGGCAAGATTGCTCTGGGTCATCCGCAGATCGGTGATGTCGTAGAACCAGGCCAGCTTGGCGTCCTGCCCCTCATAGTTGATGCGCATGAAGGTGCACAGCGCCCACCGCGGCGGAATGCCCGGTTGATGGGGGTTGCGCAGTTCGAGCAGGCGGTTGCTCACCACTCCGCCAGCCCGGAGTGTGCCGTTGATGCTCTCGTAGGCGTCCCGGTCCACATGAAACTCGCTGGCGTCGAGCAGCTCCGCGGGATGATCGGCATCGGCCCCCAGCATGTCGCGGAAGCTCTGGTTCATGAACAGCACGGCATCGCTGTTGAAGGACAGGATGCGCGCCCCGATCGGCGCACGGGAGAGGATGTTGCGCAGGTTCTGCTGCTGGCTGCGCAGGCCGGAATAGTCCTGCACCACCGAGCGGGTCAGCAGGAAATCTCCGCGCTCATCGTATTCTGCGGTGGCCGCCACCAGGCCGGGCAAGAGAGCGCCGTCTTTGCGGACGAACTCGATCTCCAGGTCACCGATATGCCCTTCTGCCACCAGAAGCGGGTAGCGGTTCCGAAAAAGCTCCACCGACGCCGGCACCATGAAATCGGTGATAGGCCTGCCGAGCATTTCGTCCCGTTCGTAACCGAGCCAGCGTAGCTCGGTTTCGTTGATGCGCCGCACGATACCGTGCTTGTCCAGCGAGTGGTAACCGCAGGGGGCTTGCTGATAGAGGTCTTCGAGCTCACGGGCCTGGGCCCGGAGCTGCGATTCGGCCCGCTTGACGGCGGTGACATCGGTCACCAGAACAAAAAAGCCCAGTACCTGCCCGTCGACCTTGTGGGGGATGTACTGGGCCCAGGTGAGGGTGGCCTGCCCCGCCGGGGTGATCAGCTCGCGCTCAAACTGCTGGTACTCACCATGCAGGGCGGCATTGATGAAGGGCTCGTTGAGGGCAAACAGGCGGTAGCCGAGCAGCTCGCGCATGTGCATGCCCAGCACCTGCTCCGGCTTGCGGCCGAACCACTTGAGATAGGCAATGTTGGCAAAGCGGTTGCGGAGGTCGGCGTCCCAGTAGGCCACCATGCCGGGCAGGGCATCGGTGATGGTGCGGATGAACTGCTCCCGCTGGACCAGCTCCCGGGTCCGCTCGGCGACCTTGCGGTCCAGCTCGTCGCGCTCGGACTTGAGGGTTTCGTATTGCGTCTGCACCTGCAGGTGGAGGCGGTTGAAGACCTCCATCAGCTCACGCACCTCACGGCCGCCCTTCTCCGGCAGGGTCGGGATGGACTCACCCACGCGGTAGAGGGCGACCTGCCTTGCCGCATCTTCGAGCGGCTTGAGCTTGTATTTCGTCAGCCACCAGACCATCACCACCACAAACAGCATGCCTGCGGCAGCCGTCAGCCAGAGGGTGCGGGACAGGCTCACAAAGGGCGCGCGCACCTCCTCGGCCGGCACATAGGCAGTAATGAACCACCCCAGCTCGGGCAGGCGTTCTGCCACCGAGTAGATCTCCAGCCCTCTGGAGTCGACGGTCAGGTCGAAGGCCGTATAGTTCTCGCTCCGGCGCCGGTCCAGCAGCGGATTGATACCGGGTTTGGGCAGGGGCTGGAGGACGCGCGCCGGATCGGTGCTGGCGACATACACATCGTGCGGGATGGAATAGATGTGATAGCCGCCGGTACGGCCGTTCTTGAGAATGTCGGAGATATAGAAGTGACTGCCCGGCGTGAGCCCCTCCGAACCACACAAAATGGCCTGCACGGCGCCTTTCTCGTTCAGGATGGGGATGGCGAAGATGAGATTGGGCTGGCCCGAGAAGCGCCCGATCAGAGGCACGACCGCCAGATCTTTGGTCTTCAACACCTGGCGCACATAAGGGGAGTTGCTGTAGTCCTTGCCGATGCCCTGCCGCAGGGGCAGCTCGGCAATGCGCCGCCCCTCCGGGGAGATGACGTAGATATCGCGGGAGAAAAGGGCGCTTACGACAAATTTGTCGTTCAGATAGGCTTGCACCCGGGCTTGATCGCGCCAGCCATCAGCGGGCAGGCCTTGCGCAAGTGACTTCAGGACGCGGGTTCTCTCGGCAAGCTCCTGCCGTATCGAGGTAGCCACCCCCCGGACGTTACTCTCCTGTTCGTGGCGTATCTGCTCGATGAACTGGGTCTCGAAGTACTGGGCAGTCAGCGCCGTGACACCGGCAATCAAGGCCGCGAACAAGGCGACAAGGGCCCCGGCCAGCTGTAGGCGCAAGGAATCGAAGCCGATCCACGAGTGGGCGGGGGGGCTGTCCTTGCTGCTTTCCATTGGGGCTGCACCTGGCTCTGCTGGATCGCTCACCCGGATCCAGTTTGTGTCTTTCATGACACATAATCAGATGAACTGAATAGATCTAAAACAGCATAAGCCGCTCGATTGGGGAGTGTCAGTAATTTTGTGTTCGAGGCGGTTTTTCGAGTGGCTCTGCCCATGGGCGTGATCACTCGGTGGCCTTCATCTGGTCACCGCGGGGATGAAGCGCTCGCCGTACAGGATGGCGAATTG
>JAFLDU010000218.1 GCA_017309145.1 Zoogloea sp.
CGCGGCCACATAACCGGTGAACGCCGGCAGCAGCTTCTTCTCCAGTGCCGACTCGTTTGCGATGATCCGCGGCGGCCATGTGGACCTGTCCATCCTCGGCGGTCTAGAAGTCTCGGCCCACGGCGACCTGGCCAACTGGATGGTGCCGGGCAAGATGATCAAGGGCCCGGGCGGCGCCATGGACCTAGTCTCCGGCGTCGGACGCGTCATCGTCCTGATGGAACACACCGCCCGCGACGGCTCGCCCAAGATCCTGCCCCGCTGCACCCTGCCCCTCACCGGCCAGGGCGTGGTGGACATGATCATCACCGAGCTGTGCGTCTTCGAGGTCGATCCCGAGCACGGGCTGACCCTGATCGAACTGCAGCCGGGCGTGAGCCTGGATGAGGTGCGGGACAAGACGGGTTGTGATTTCGCGGTACGCCACGCCCCCGGCCTGACCCTGGCCTGGACCCTCGCACCCGACCTGCGGGGCAGCCCGCCGATGTGATCAGCTCCGCAGCGGATCCCCCACCGGGCCCAGCGCCGCCATGCACACCTCGCGAACGCAGCTGCGCAGCCAGCGGTGGGCCGGATCGGCGTCCAGCCGGGGGTGCCAGATCAGCGACACGGTGATCTGCGGGGTGGTGACGGGCAGGGGGAAACAGAACAGCCCGGTACGCAGGTTGCCCGTGTGCCGCTCGGGCACGCTGGCAACCAGGTCGGAGGCCCGTGCCAGGGCCAGGGCCGTGGCGAAGCCACCGACGCTGGTCACCACCTTGCGCTCCAGCCCGAGCACTTGCAGGGCTTCGTCGATGGCACCCCTGGCGCGCCCCCGCGACGAGACCAGTACATGCGCCTCGGCGGCGTAGCGCGCCGGGGTGATCTCCCCCTGGCTCAGGGCGTGCCCAGGCCTCACCGCAGCGATGAAGCGGTCGCGGAACAGGGCCTGCACACGCAACTCCGGCGCCGTGGCGTCACCGATCACACCGGTCTCGAGGTCGATCGTGCCATCACGCAGGGGCGTGCTGTCCCAATCCTTGTCCCGGTCCCTGTGCATCCTGGCTACGAAGTTCAGACGAACGCCCGGGGCTTCCGCACCGATGCGGGCCAACAGCGCCGGTCCGAAGTTTTCGACGAAGCCATCGCTGGTCCGCAGGGAGAAGCTGCGGACCAGCAGCGCAGGGTCCAGCACGCCCACCGGACGCAGCACGGAATCCATCTCCCGCGCCAGCCGGCTCACCTGTTCGCGGATCTCGAGGGCCCGCGGGGTCGGCACCAGGTTGCGGCCGGCCCGAACCAGCAGCGGGTCGCCCATCGTCTCGCGCAGGCGCGCCAGAGCACGGCTCATCGCCGAGGGGCTGAGCTGCAGGCGCCGTGCCGCCGCCGCGACACTGCCTTCGCTGAGCAGAACATCGAGGGTGATCAGCAGATTGAAATCGGGTGTGGTCATGGTTCCCACCCTAGCACGCGACACCCACACATGGCGCCGGATGCATGGATAAAGTGCAATACGTGCGTCTTCCGCCATCCATCAGACCTACCTACAGTGGGCGCATTCGGCAGGTGCCGCATGAAGAGAGGAGGAAGCGCCATGACGCAAACCGAGAACACCCGCCAGGACGGCTCCGTGATGTCCCCCGCGCTGGCCGGCCTGGCCCTGTGCATCCTGTTGCCATCCCTCGGCACCAGCATCGCCAACATCGGCCTGCCGGCCCTGATGGAGGCCTTCGGAGCCTCTTTCCAGGCGGTTCAGTGGGTAGTCCTGGCCTATCTGCTCGCCATCACCACGCTGATCGTCGGCGCCGGGCGGCTGGGCGACCTGCTCGGACGGCGCCGTCTGCTGCTCGCCGGCATCGCCGTATTCAGCCTGGCCTCGGCCCTGTGCGGCCTGGCCACGGCCCTGCCGCTGCTGATCGCCGCGCGGGCTCTCCAGGGGCTCGGCGCGGCGATCATGATGGCCCTCGCCATGGCCTGCGTCGGCGAGGCCATGCCCCGCGAGAAGGCGGGCCGCGCGATGGGTGTGCTGGGCAGCATGTCGGCCGTCGGCACCGCGCTGGGGCCTTCACTCGGCGGCGTACTGATCTCCGCCGCGGGCTGGCCGGCAATCTTCATGGCCATGCTGCCGCCGGGCCTGCTGGCCTTTGTACTGGTCTATCGCCACCTGCCCGCCAGCCCCCCGGCTGTACAGAAAGACGGCACGGGCTTCGATGTGCCGGGCACCACGATCCTGGCCGTGACACTGGCCGCCTATGCCCTCGCGCTGACTGTCGGGCGCGGTGACTTCGGCGGCCTCAACCTGGCCCTGCTGGCTGGCGCGGGGCTGGGCATGGTGCTTTTCCTGCGGATGGAGGCGCGGGCGCCCTTCCCCCTGATCCGGCCCGGGATGTTCCGTGACCGGCCCCTCAGCGCAGGCCTGGCCGGCAGCGCGCTGGTGTCCACGGTGCTGATGGCCACCCTGGTGGTCGGCCCCTTCCACCTCTCGCAGACCCTCAGGCTGGATCCGGCCCGCACCGGCCTGGTGATCTCCTTGGGGCCGCTGGTGGCCGCCCTCACCGCAACCCCCGCCGGACGTCTGGTGGACCGCCTTGGCACCCGGCCGATGAGCCTGCTCGGACTGGCCGGCATCGGTGGCGCCTGTGTCCTGCTGGCGCTGCTGCCGACAACGCTCGGGGTGGCCGCCTATATCGGTCCGATGCTGCTCCTCACCGCCAGCTACGCACTGTTCCAGACCGCCAACAACACCGGCGTGATGAGCGGCATCGCACCGACCCAGCGGGGCCTTGTGTCCGGCATGCTCAACCTGTCACGCAATCTGGGGCTGATCACCGGTGCATCGGTGCTCGGCGCGATGTTCGACACCGGCGGACTGCAGCTCACCTTCGCCGCTGCGGCAGCACTGATCGGCCTGGCCGTCGCTACGCTACTGATCGGCAAGGGCAACCGCAACACCTCGTGACTTGCGCCCTCCGGGGCTCCTCATCCGCTCCCCCGTGAAGCCCGCCACGCTTGCTTTGCAGCGCGGTTGCCAGCCCCTGCGTGTCCGGCTATCGTGCGTGGGCTGAAAGTGTAACAACCCTGATCCGATGGCGGCAGCAGGAGGCTGAGTGAGATTCACCGAGTTGGTCGACATCGAAGAGTTGCGCGGCCTGTGCGAAGAGTTTTCCGACATCACGGGTGCGGTGACGGCGATCCTCGATCTCGAGGGCAACATCCTCATCGCCACCGGCTGGCACGACATCTGCACCCAGTTCCACCGCGTCAATCCGGGTACTTCGGCGCGCTGCCTGGAGAGCGACACCGTGCTGGCCGACCAGCTCAAGTCGGGTGAAAACTACAACGTCTATCGCTGCAAGAACGGCCTGGTCGACGTGGCGGTGCCCATCAACATCGGAGGCGAGCACGTCGCCAACCTGTTCACCGGCCAGTTTTTCTTCGAGAAGCCTGACACCCAGTACTTCATCCGCCAGGCCAACGAGTTCCGCTTCGACCAGCGGGCCTATCTCGAGGCCCTGGAGAAGACGCCGGTGATCTCCGCCGAGAAGGTGAAGTCCACCATGGCCTTCTTCACCCGCCTGGCCCGGGTCATCGGTGAGATGGGACTGGCCCGGGTACGGATGCTCGAAACCAACTCGGCCCTGCAGGCCAGCGAGGCCATCATCCGGTCCTCGGAAGATGCCATCATCGGCAAATCGCTGGATGGCATCGTCACCACCTGGAACCCTCGCGCCACATCGATCTTCGGCTACACCGCAGCCGAGATGATCGGGCAGTCTGTGCTGCGCCTCTACCCGGAGGATCGGCGGCATGAAGAAACGGAGATCCTCGGCCGGATCCAGCGCGGCGAGAAGGTGGAACACTTCGAGAGCATCCGGATGCGCAAGGACGGTGAGCCGATCCACGTCAGCATCACCATTTCGCCCATCCGCAATGCCCATGGCGAGATCATCGGCGCCTCCTCCATCGCCCGTGACATCACCCGCCAGGTCAAGGCTGAGACGGTCGCCCGCGAGAAGGACGAGCAGTTCCGCCTGGCCATCGAGACCTCCACCGACGGTTTCTGGACCACCGACACGGCGGGCCGCATCCTCGAGGTGAACAACGCCTACGTCAAACTGTCGGGCTATTCCCGCGATGAGCTGCTCGGCATGTCGATCGAGCAGTTGGACGCTGGAGACAACCCGGAGCGGATCGCCGCACTGACCGAGAAGGTCCTGGCCGATGGCTATGCACGTTTCGAGACCACCCACCGCCATCGTGGCGGCAGGGTCTGGCCCGCAGAGGTGGTGGCCAGCTATTCGCCCATCATGGGGGGCCGCCTGTTCATCTTCATCAAGGACCGTACCGAGGAGAAGAAGGCGGCCGAGCTGATCTGGCGCCAGGCCAACTTCGACCGGCTGACCGACCTGCCCAACCGCTCCCTGCTGTTCGACCGACTCTCCAAGGCCTGCCTGCTGGCCCGCCGCCAGGGCCGCCACGCCGCGCTGCTCTACCTGGACCTGGACGGCTTCAAGCCGATCAATGACCAGTATGGTCACGAAACCGGCGACATCGTGCTCGCCGCCGTGGCCAAGCGCTGGCTCGGCTGCGTGCGCGAATCGGACACCGTGGCCCGGCTGGGCGGCGACGAATTCGCGGTACTGACCGGCGACCTGATCGACCGGGAGCGGGCGACAAGCGTCGCCCGCAAGCTGCTGGATGCCCTCGCCGAGCCCATCTCGCTCCCCGGCGGCAAGGTATGCCGGGTCGGGGCCAGCATCGGCATCAGCATGTATCCCGACAACGCCCTGGAGATCGACTCGCTCATCGAGGCGGCAGATTCGGCGATGTACCAGAGCAAGGCCAGGGGCAAGGACACCTACACCTTTTCGACGGCCAGCCCTGAACCGCGGCAGTGGGTGTCATTCGACGACAGCTTCAGGGTGGGCGTGACCGAGATTGACGCCCACCACCGGCAGCTGGCTCACCTGATCAACCACTTGAACCAGGCCACCCGGCTCGAGGCAGGAACTCCCGACTTCCTGCCCCGCTTCCGGGAGCTGATCGGCTTTGTGCGCTTTCATCTCGATGCCGAGGACCGACTGATGAGCGCACACGGCTACCCCGCCCACGCAACGCATCGCCGCGAACACGACGACCTGATCCATCTGCTGGACCGGACCGCCCGGGACTTCGGCAAAGGCAAGGAACTGCTGGTCCTGCAGATCGTGAAAGACCTGTTCGTCAATCACATCAAGACCTCCGACAAGCCCTTGGGCAGCTTTCTCAAAGAGTTGGGCGTCGGCTGACCCGTCCCCTGAGTCTCAGACCTGGATAAAGGCATGACGGAGCCTGTCCAGGGTCTCGGCCTCACCGCGCACCCGGAAGAACGCCCCCTCCTCTTCGGCCCGCTCCTCCAGAACCTCACAGCTGGCGTAGATGTCCTGGCGCCCTTGCTGGGCCGACCAGGGCAGGAACAGCTCCCCCTCCACCAGGTCGCGCTGGAAGAAGGCCACGATGGCCCCGTGCAGCCGGGCCACATCCTCCGGCCGGCGGGCGCTCATCACAATGCAGCCCGGATAAGCCTCCTGCAGCGCCGCGGAGTGGGTGGCCTGGGCCTCGGCATCGCCGACGTGATCGATCTTGTTGAAGATGCGCAGGCGCGGCACCTCGCTGGCACCGATCTCTTCCAGCACCGTGTCGGTCACCGCACGCTGGCGCTCGAAGCCGGGGTCACTGGCATCGATGATATGCAGCAGCAGCTCGGCATCAAGGGCTTCATCGAGGGTGGACTTGAAGGACGCCACCAGGCCATGGGGCAGGTTCTTGATGAATCCCACCGTGTCGCTGACCAGCACCCGGGGCACGCTGGCCGGGTGCAGCACCCGCACCGTGGTGTCGAGCGTGGCAAACAGCTTGTTGGCCACCAGCACCTCGCTGCCGGTGAGCGCGCGCATCAGGGTGGACTTGCCCGCGTTGGTGTAGCCCACCAGGGCCACCCCGGCCAGGCCCTGGCGCCCCTGACGACGCGAGCGCTGGGTGGCGCGCTCGGCCTCCATGGCGTCGATGTCCTGCTGCAGTTCGGCGATCCGGTCGCGGATCTTGCGCCGGTCCAGCTCGGTCAGCGACTCACCCGAACCACGACCGCCCCCGCCGCCGCGCTGACGCCCCTGCGAGCCGGCCAGCTTGGCCATCTCGCGCAGGCGCGGCGCCATGTAGCCGAGGCGGGCAATCTCCACCTGGGCACGGGCTGCGCGGGAACGCGCGTTGCGGTGGAAGATCTCGAGGATGACCATGGTCCGGTCCATCACCTCGCAGCCCAGTTCCACCTCAAGGTTGCGCGCCTGGGACGGCGACAATTCGTGATCCACCAGGATGACCTCGATCTCCCGGCCGTCATCGCCATTCACGAAGTCACGCACCTCCTGCCGCTTGCCGACGCCCAGATAAGCCGTCGTATCAAAACCGGGGCGCTTCTGGACGAAGGTGTGCACCACCTCCAGGCCCAGCGTCTTGGCCAGCTCGCGCAGCTCGGCCAGCGAAGACTCGAACTCGAAATCGCTGACAGTGGGCAACTGGACCGCGGCAACCACGGCGTATACGGGCTGTTCCTTGACGTCTCTTTGCATGCGGAGCGGGATAGGCATTGAATGGAAAGAGGCGGATAGTACCCCCAAGCACGACCGAACGCCGTCACCCCGAACTTTCCGAGGAAAACAGCATGATCACGGAACAACGCAGACACTTCTCCCGGGTCACCTTCCAGGAAGGCTGCAGCCTGCAGATCAACGATGCGATGCTGAGCTGCAGCGTGCTCGACCTGTCCCTGCGCGGCGCCCTGCTCAGCCTCCCGGCCAGCACCCTGCCCGACCCCGCCCCGGCCCGCGGCACCCCCTGCACACTCACCATCACCCTGGAACCCGACGGCGACGCGCAAGTCGTAATGAGCGCCCAGATCGCCCACCACGACACCTCCGGCGACACGCTCCATCTAGGCATCAGTTGCCGGGAGATCGACCTGGACAGCATCACCCACCTGCGCCGCCTGGTGGAGCTCAACCTCGGCGACGCTGAATTGCTGGAACGGGAGGTGGCCTTGCTGGTGCGCGGGGCCTGAGAGGGGGACGCAACGGGACGCCCCTGCAGGGCACATAAGGACAGGAGCCTGTCGCGTCCCGACGCAGCAGACATTCCAGACGCACATGGCAAAACAGCCCGATCAACTGAATGATCGGGCTGTTTTGCTTGAATCTGGTTGCGGGGGCAGGATTTGAACCTGCGACCTTCGGGTTATGAGGCTGATGATTAACCCCGGCTCTATGCGCTCCAGAGCGTTATCCAATCGGCACCAAACGGGGAGGAACAAAAAAATCACTTAAAATCATGATGTTGATTAACATCAAGTTTGTTACACATAACACCTAATGACCGGACCACTTTGGCAAACCATGTAACAACATGAAAACGTGTCGGACACCGGCCCCTGCACCGTAGCACATCGCGATGACCTTCGGTGCAACTGCCGGCGAGTGGTCTCAAATAGTCTTAAGGGATAGCTTGCGTATCCAAACGTGTGCCCCCCAGGGCCCTGTCGAAGGTATCAGTCAGCTCCCGCCGATGAACAGCCCTTCAGACCAACAGCAGGACCTCGGCCTTTGCTGACGGTCATGGTCAGCGGATGGAGTGGCAGCAATCACGCGGTCAGCTACCACCCACAGTACTTGAATACCCAACGACAGATCTCCCTGCATTCGGCCGGCAGGAGCCGGCGCACAGGCGACTTTTACATACTTGAATTCAGCGCCCCGAAGCGGCGGGCTAGAGTCGCACACGTAAGCAAGCAGCAGTATGTCGCCGCTGCGCGCATACGGAACTCGAACTTTGTAGAGAACAGGTTACATGCTACATGATTGGACCTTGAGTGCCAGGTGCGACACGATTGCAACGTTTCTCGGGAGGTATGAGTGGCGAAGACGAGGATACGAGCTGAACGAGATATCTTTGACGAGCTGGCCGGTCTCTTCGCCTTGCCCAGCTACGCGCATGCCGTCGCCTATCTCTGCTTCCGCGACAACATGATCAGTTACTCGGGAGAGATGAAGGCAGAGGATATGCAGCATCTTGAATCAATGGAATGGCCCTAGGGCATTGACTTGCTCAGCTCTTCAAGGGCTGGGACTGCACATCCTGTATTTCTCTAAGACCGACTTTTGACGAAGCGCCGCGTAGCTGCTGTTTTTGCCAACCGGTTTGTCACCCAATCGGTCGCACCGCAAAACCTTGTGTGGCTTACGAGCTCCCTCTCTATGAGGTAGGTCAGTGCAGGATTCAGTCGTCGAGGGGGCCATCCGAGCACTTCTGAGATTTCTTCAGGTGTGTCAGGGAAACCGTCGTCACTTGCGAGCCCCGCCGCGATACGCACGGCATCCTCCTCTGGAGTCCAAGGCATCCAGAATCTATCGAACCTCGCAAACAGTGCCTCTTGAGGGTATAACCCATTGCCTTCTACACAACTCATCCAGCATTCCCGGCTTGAATGAAGGGTAGCGCCTGAATCACCGTACGGATTTTTTGCAGCCCAAGCCAGATGCTCTTGACGCCCGGCTCGCCGTCGCCCTTGC
>JAFLDU010000219.1 GCA_017309145.1 Zoogloea sp.
CCAGCGGCTGGAAGGCAGCCGCCTGCGCCTGACGATTCTCGAACAGGCTCTGCGCAGCAGCCTCGAGCGCCGCCTCAGCGACGGGCGCAGCCGCCTGGCTCGCCTCCAGCTGCGCTTCGCCGCCCGGCGCCCCACCCCGGAGGCCCTGGCCGTACGCCTGGACACCCTTGAGGCCCGCCTGCAGCGGGCCACCCGGCAGCAGCTCGATGTCCGCCAGGCAAAGCTGACGGCCCTGCAGCAACACCTCGCCCACCTCGACCCCCGTGGGGTACTGGCCCGCGGCTACACCATCACGCGCAATGCCCAGGGCCAGATCGCCCGCAATGCGGAGGCGCTCGTCCCTGGAAGCGCCATCCGGATCGAGTTCGCGGATGGCGAAGTCGGTGCCACCGTCGATCCCCGCCAGGACCGCCTGGACCTCGGCTGAGCCCCACGGAAAGCCTTGCCTGACGCCGATCGGCGGCAGACAATCGAGAATTCTCGGCGCATTATTGTGTAGAAAACCTAATCCCGACTAGAATAGTCGGGCAATTTCCCAAACCCCGGAGAACATAAACATGGCTCACACCCTGCCCGAACTGCCCTACGCCAAGAACGCCCTGGCCCCGCACCTGTCCGAAGAGACCTTCGATTACCACTACGCCAAGCACCACAATGCCTACGTGGTCAATCTGAACAACCTGATCGCCGGCACCGAGTACGAAAACCTGTCCATCGAGGAAACCTTCCTCAAGGCCCCGGCCGGTGGCATCTACAACAACGCCGCCCAGGTGTGGAACCACACCTTCTTCTGGAGCTGCATGAAGCCGAACGGCGGCGGCGCTCCGACCGGCGCGCTGGCTGATGCCATCAATGCCAAGTGGGGCTCCTTCGACGAGTTCAAGAAGGCCTTCCAGGCCTCCGCCGTGGGCAACTTCGGCTCCGGCTGGACCTGGCTGGTGAAGAAGGCCGACGGCACCGTCGACATCGCCAACACCGGCGCCGCCGGCAACCCGCTGAAGACCGGCGAAGGCAAGCCCCTGCTGACCATCGACGTGTGGGAACATGCCTACTACATCGATTACCGCAACCTGCGCCCGAAGTTCGTGGAAACCTTCCTGAACAGCCTGGCCAACTGGGACTTCGCGTCCGCCAACTTCGCCTGAGCCCTGCGGCAACCGATGGATCCCCCGTGATCCCGGCCCAGCCGCAGCAGTCGATCCGACAGCCCTGCTTCGCCCCTGGCAGCAGGGCTGTCTGCTTTGCGCCCCCGGAACACGGGGGATCATGTCTCGCCCGCCGGGCATCGAGACCCGCCAGACAGCGCCACGGCCTAAACGCCGGCCGGCGTGAAGATCCGACGAGGACACCCGCATGAACCCGACGACCATCCAGCTGATCGGCGCAATCCTGTTCGCCATCGCCATCCTGCACACCTTCGCCACCAAGTTCTTCGAACGCCTGGCGCACACGGCCCCCCGGCACGCCGGCCTGTGGCACCTGCTCGGCGAGGTCGAGGTCGTCTTCGGCTTCTGGGCGATGGTGCTGATGATCGCCCTGTTCGCCATCGAAGGTTCCACCCCCGCCATCGAGTACATCGAGTCACGCAACTTCACCGAGCCCATGTTCGTGTTCGCGATCATGGTGATTGCCGGCACCCGCCCCATCCTCAACAGCGCCTCGCTGGCCGTCGGTCTGGTCGCCCGCGCCCTGCCCCTGGGCGGCTCCGCCGGCACCTACCTCACCGTGCTGACCCTGGTGCCCCTGCTCGGCTCCTTCATCACCGAGCCAGCTGCGATGACCCTCGCCGCCCTGATCCTGCGTGACCAGTTCTTCAGCCGCGGCCTGTCGCCGCGCCTGATGTATGCCACCCTCGGCGTCCTCTTCGTGAACATCTCGATCGGCGGCACGCTGACGCCCTTTGCCGCACCGCCGGTGCTCATGGTAGCGGCCAAGTGGGAGTGGAATACTGCCTTCATGCTGTCGGCCTTCGGCTGGAAGGCCGCGATCGCGGTGCTGGTGAACGCCGCCGGCGCAACCCTGCTGTTCCACCGCGAGCTGTCCGCGCTGGCACCAGCGCGCAGCCAGGGCACAGGTAGCCCGCTGGCATTGACCCTGGTGCATATCCTGTTCCTGGTCGGCGTCGTGGTCTTTGCCCACCACCCTGCCCTGTTCCTCGGCCTGTTCCTGTTCTTCCTGGGGGTGGCCCATGCCTACAGTGCACACCAGGATCGCCTGATCCTGAAGGAAGGCCTGCTGGTGGCCTTCTTCCTGGCTGGGCTGGTGGTCCTCGGCGGGCAGCAGCAGTGGTGGCTCCAGCCGCTGCTGATGAGCATGAGCAGCAGTGCGGTGTTCGTCGGTGCAACGGTGCTCACCGCCTTCACCGACAACGCCGCCCTGACCTACCTGGGCTCGCTGGTGGAGGGTCTGTCGGACGACTTCAAGTACGCCCTGGTGGCGGGGGCCGTCACCGGTGGCGGCCTGACCATCATCGCCAACGCCCCGAATCCTGCGGGCGTCTCGATCCTCAAGGGCAGCTTCGCCGACGAGTCGGTCAATCCGGGTGGCTTGCTGCTGGCCGCCCTCGCCCCCACCCTGGTGGCGGCTGCAGCCTTCGCCCTGCTGTAGGTGCGATCTTTCCCTCCGCACGGATAAGCTTAGGCCGATTAAATAGTTCTTCCGTCGGGAGGAGATGGCTAGACTCCGGGGCATGCGACCTCTTCCGTCGCGCTGATCCGGAGACACCGCTTGGCCTACACCCCCCTCATCGTTCCCGGCTTTCATGGCAGCGGCCCGAGCCACTGGCAGAGCTGGCTGCAGGACCGCGTGCCCCAGGCCCGGCGGGTCGCGGGCATCGACTGGGAACGCCCGGTGCTCGCTGACTGGGCGGCCGCGGTGGGCCGTGGCATCGACACGGCGCCCGGCCCTGTTCTGGTGGTGGCGCACAGCTTCGGCTGTCTGGCATCGGTGTGCGCCACCGCCCGGCGTCCGCAGCGGGTCGCCGGGCTGATGCTGGTCGCCCCGGCCGATCCGGAGCGCTTCTCGCCGGCAGGTCTGCGCGAGGAGGCCCAAGACAGCATCTCCCACGCCATTCCCGACCGCCCCCTGGGCATGCCCTGCCTGGTCGTGGCCAGCACCAACGATCCCTGGGTGCGTCTTTCCTCCGCCGCCTACTGGGCCGACAAATGGGGTGGCTTTCTGGTGAATGTCGGCGCCGCAGGTCACATCAACGTGGATTCAGGCCACGGCCCCTGGCCCCAGGGCATTGAGCTGCTCGACGCCCTGCGGGCCACCTGCGACGGATTGCCCCTGGGCAACATCGACGCACAACCTGGCCCCCGCGCAGTCACCTGCTGACCCCCGGCATGGCAAAAAGGCCCGGACGGCATCCATGCCGGTCCGGGCCTCGCCGCCTTGAGGTGCTCAGCCGCCTACCCTTCAGAATTCGGGGCCGTAGCCTTCCTTCTCGGGTCGCAGCGCGGCACGCACCACGGCCTCACTCAGGGATTCCGAGCACAGTTCGATGAAGCGGTAGGCAAAGCCCCGCAGGAAGTGCCCACGACGCACGGCGATGCGGGTGATGTTCTCCTCGAACAGATGGCTGCTCGACAACATGTTGAGGCCCTTGTCGCGGGCCGGGTCGTAGGCCATCGAGGCCACGATGCCGATGCCCAAGCCGAGTTCCACGTAGGCCTTGATTACATCCGCGTCCAGGGCCGACATCACCACATCGGGCGTCAGGCCTGCCTTGGCAAAGGTCTCGTCGATCTTTGCCCGACCGGTGAAGCCCTCGTGGTAGGTGATCACCGGATGCTCGGCGATGGCCTCGAGGGTCAGCGGCTCGACTGACTCCAGCGGATGGCCCACCGGCACGATCACCGAATGGTGCCAGCCGTAATACGGGAAGGACACGAAGTCCGGTACTCCGGCCAGGGATTCGGTGGCGATGCCGATATCTGCACGGCCATCCTGCAGCATGGTCACGATCTCCGTCGGGCTGGCCTGGTGCAGTACCAGGTGCACCTTCGGGAAGGCCTGCTTGAACTGGGTGACCACCCGCGGCAGCGCATAGCGTGCCTGGGTGTGGGTGGTCACCACGGTGAGCTGGCCGTGGTCCTTGTTGCTGAACTGCTCGGCGATGCTCTTGATGTTGCGGGCATCCATGAGCATGCGGTCCACGATGTGGACCAGCTCCTGACCCGGCTCGGTCAGACCGAGCAAGCGCTTGCCCTTGCGGATGAAGAGTTCGAGCCCGAGCTCGTCCTCCAGATCCTTGATGTGCTTGGACACCCCCGACTGGGAGGTGAACAAGGCATTCGCCACCTCGGTCAGGTTGAAATTGCGGCGCACCGTCTCATGGATGATGCGCAGTTGCTGAAAATTCATCAGATCACCCAGTTTGGCGCCTGACTGGCGCCACTTGCAGCTGCATTACGTTCGAAAACCCGGAGACGGGAGGGTACCAGACGCACGGCCTGACCTTCCTCCAGACCCAGGCGGGCGACCTCGTCGCGGGTGATCTCCACCTCGAAGACCTGCCCCGTGGACCCATTCAGGCCATCCAGTTCAACCCGGGCGGTGACCCCGAAGGCCAGGATGCGGCTGATCTTTGCCGCCACCCCGCTGGCTTCGCTGCCATCCACCACGATGTCGATCTCGTGCGGGCGGGCGAAGGCAAACACCTCGGAACCGTGGGCAAGGTCCACCTTGCCCGGTGCCAGCCGGTCGTCCCCCACATGCACCGCCTCGCCTTCGACACGGCCATGGAAGAGGTTCACCGAACCCAGGAAGCCATACACGAAGGGCGATGCCGGATGACGATAGACCTCCTCCGGCGTCCCCACCTGCTCGACCTTGCCGTGGTCCATCAGCACCACCCGGTCGGCCACTTCCAGCGCCTCTTCCTGGTCATGGGTGACGAAGATCGAGGTGATGTGCAGCTCGTCATGCAAGCGGCGCAGCCAGCGGCGCAGCTCCTTGCGCACTTTGGCGTCCAGGGCGCCGAAGGGCTCGTCGAGGAGCAGCACCCGCGGCTCCACCGCCAGGGCACGGGCCAGCGCAATACGCTGGCGCTGGCCACCGGACAGCTGGCTCGGGAAGCGGTCGGCCACCCAGTCCAGCTGGACCAGCTTGAGCAGCTCCAGCACCTTGGCCTTGATCACCTTCTCCGACGGACGCGTGGCGCGCGGCTTCATGCGCATGCCGAAAGCCACGTTGTCGAAGACGGTCATGTGACGGAACAGGGCGTAGTGCTGGAACACGAAGCCCACCTGGCGCTCCCGCACATGGGTGTCCGAAGCGTCCTGGCCCTCCAGCAGCACCTGGCCACTGTCCGCCGACTCGAGGCCGGCGATGATGCGCAGCAGGGTGGTCTTGCCGCAACCGGAGGGGCCGAGCAGGGCCACCAGCTCGCCGGTGGGAAAATCGAGGGACACGTCCTGCAGCGCCGTGAAGCTGCCGAACTGCTTGCGGATGTTCTTGACCTGGATGCTCATTTCATTCGTCCTCGTTGCTACGGCTCGATTTGCCGGCCTGGCGCTCGACCCATCCCTTGATGACCAGGGTCACCAGGGCCAGGAGTGCCAGCAGGGAGGCCACCGCGAAGGCGGCAGCAAACTGGTATTCGTTGTAGAGAATCTCGACGTGCAGCGGCATGGTGTTGGTCATGCCACGGATATGCCCGGAGACCACGCTGACCGCACCGAACTCGCCCATCGCCCGTGCGTTGCACAGGATCACGCCGTACAGCAGGCCCCACTTCACGTTCGGCAGGGTCACGTGCCAGAAGGTCTGCCAGCCCCGCGCGCCCAGCACGACGGCGGCCTCTTCTTCCTCCTTGCCCTGGGCTTCCATCAAGGGGATCAGCTCCCGTGCCACGAACGGAAAGGTCACGAAGACCGTCGCCAGCACAATGCCCGGCACGGCGAAGATGACCTTGACGTCATGCTCCGACAGCCACGGGCCGAACCAGCCCTGGGCCCCGAACACCAGCACGTAGATCAGGCCCGACACCACCGGCGACACCGAGAACGGCAGATCGATCAGGGTGACCAGGAAGTGCTTGCCCCGGAAGTCGAACTTGGTGATCGCCCAGGCAGCCGACACCCCGAACACCAGGTTCAGCGGCACCGAGATGGCGGCTGCAGTGAGGGTCAGCCGCACCGCAGCCAGCGCGTCCGGCTCCAGCAGCGCATTGATGTAGGTATCCCAGCCCTTGCGGAAAGCCTCCACGAACACCGCAATCAGCGGCAGCAGCAGGAAGAAGGCGAAGAAGCTCAGGGCAATGGCGATCAGCGTCCATTTGACCCAGGTCGGCTCGCGGGTCGCGGCCTTCGATTCGAAGCGGGCGGATTGGTCTCCCGCCCCATGCAGTACTGCAGCGGCGCCGGCCATCAGCGGGCCCTCCCGGTACGTTTGGCTGTCCAGGCCTGCAGGCCATTGATGATCAGCAGCAGGATGAAGGAAAAGATCAGCATCACCACGGCCACCGCGGTGGCGCCCGCGTAGTCGTACTGCTCGAGCTTGGTGATGATCATCAGCGGGGTGATCTCCGACACCATCGGAATGTTGCCGGCGATGAAGATCACCGAACCGTACTCGCCCACGGCACGCGCGAAGGCCAGCGCAAAGCCGGTCAGCAAGGCCGGGGAAAGAGTCGGGAAGACCACGTGCCGGAAGGCCTGCCAGCGGCTGGCACCCAGGCTCACCGCGGCTTCCTCATACTCGGTGTCCAGGTCCTCGAGGATGGGCTGGACGGTCCGCACCACGAAGGGCAGGCCGATGAAGACCAGCGCCACCAACACCCCCAGCGGGGTGAAGGCCACCTTGATGCCCAGGGGCTCGAGCACGCTGCCGACCCAGCCGTTCTTGGCGTAAAGGGCAGTCAGCGCGATGCCGGCCACCGCGGTGGGCAGGGCGAAGGGCAGATCAACCAGCGCATCGACCAGGCGCTTGCCAGGAAAGGAGTAGCGCACCAGCACCCAAGCCAGCAGCAACCCGAACACCGCATTGATGGCAGCAGCGATCAACGAGGCCCCGAAGGACAGCCGGTACGAAGCCAGCACCCGCGGCGAGGTGGCGGCAGCCCAGAAGTGCTCGAAACCCAGCGAGCCCGCCTTGAGAAACACCGCGGCCAGCGGGATCAACACGATCAGCGACAGGTAGCCCAGGGTGTAGCCCAGGCTCAGCCCGAAGCCGGGCAGCACCCGGAAGGAAGTGGACGACGCAGCCATCAGCGTTTCACCACGATCTGGTCATACACGCCGCCATCGGCGAAATGGGTCTTCTGCACCGCATCCCAGCCCCCCAGCTTCTCTTCCACGGTAAAGGTCTTCACCGCCGGGAAACGGCTGGCGTACTTCTTCAGAATTGCCGGATCACGCGGGCGGAAATGGTGCCTGGCGATGATCTCCTGGCCTTCCGGGGCGAACAGGAAGTTCAGGTAGGCCTCGGCGGCCTTGCGGGTGCCGCGCTTGTCGACCACCTTATTAACCACCGCCACCGGGGCGGCCGCCTCGATGGAGAGGGAGGGGTACACCACGTCGAACTTGTCACCGCCCACTTCCTGGTCGATCAGGGTGGCCTCGTTCTCGAAGGTGATCAGCACGTCACCGATATCCCGCTGGGTAAAGGTGGTGGTGGCACCACGGCCACCGCCGTCCAGCACCGGCACGTTGGCGAACAGCTTGCTGACGAAGTCCCGGGCACCCGCCTCGCTGCCGGTCTTCTGCAGGGCATAGCCCCAGGCTGCAAGATAGGTGTAGCGGCCGTTGCCGGACGTCTTGGGATTGGGCACGATCACCTGCAGGCCAGCGCGGGTCAGGTCGGACCAGTCCTTGATGCCCTTGGGGTTGCCCTTGCGGACGAGGAAGATGGTGGTGGTGGTGTAAGGTGCCGCCTCATGGGGAAAGGCCTTGCGCCAGGTCGGCGAGACCAGCCCATTCTTGACCAGGGCCTCGATGTCCGGCGCCTGGTTCATGGTCACCACGTCCGCCTCCAGGCCGGCCACCACGGACTGGACCTGCTTGCTGGAACCGCCATGGGATTGATTGACGGTGAGCTTGTCCCCTCCGGCTTTCTGCCACTTGGCGATGAAGGCCGGGTTCACATCCTTGTAGAGCTCCCGCGACACGTCATAGGAGACATTCAGAAGGGTGGTATCCGCCTGGGCCGGCGCCGAGGCCAGCGCGGCAAGACCGAGGAGTGCAGCGACCAGGGGGCGCAGAATGGAGCGGGTCGGGGACATGGAGCTTCTCCTTATTTTCGAATAGGCCTCGAGTCTAGGGAGTAGCCGCAACGCACCAAACCAATAAAAATGGCTTTATATATTCCTAAAAAGAAAAAGGATCAAACCCGATCCTTTTAAATGGTTATAAACAGCAAGCTCTGCCCCTCGTCCATCCTCATCAGGAGCGCCTCATGAAGTTACTCCGTCCGGCATTGCCACTCACCATCCTGTGCCTCGGCCTCACAGCCTGCGCGCACCTTCCGCTTGGGCTTGATCCCGGGCTGGGCAGCGGCACGAAGCCGTCGCCGTGCAGCTCGTACACGTGGCGGAGGTCGCGC
>JAFLDU010000220.1 GCA_017309145.1 Zoogloea sp.
CGGTGGGCATTCTGGATGCCGACATCTACGGCCCGTCCCAGCCCCAGATGCTGGGTATCGGCGGCCAGCAGCCCGAGTCTGCCGACGGCAAGTCGATGGAGCCGCTGCAGGCCCATGGCCTGCAGGTGATGTCCATCGGCTTCCTGGTGGATGTGGAGACGCCGATGGTGTGGCGCGGCCCGATGGCCACCCAGGCCCTCAACCAGTTGCTCAAGGAAACCAACTGGAAAGAGCTGGACTACCTCATCATCGACATGCCGCCGGGCACCGGCGACATCCAGCTGACCCTGTCGCAGAGTGTGCCGGTGACCGGCGCGGTGATCGTCACCACGCCTCAGGACATCGCGCTGCTGGATGCCCGCAAGGGGCTCAAGATGTTCGAGAAGGTGGGTGTGCCCATCATCGGCATCGTCGAGAACATGAGCATCCACATCTGCTCCAAGTGCGGCCACGAGGAGCACATCTTCGGTTCCGGCGGCGGCGAAGCCATGTGCAAGGACTACGGTGTGCCCTTCCTCGGTGCGCTGCCCCTCGACATCCAGATCCGCAAGCAGGTGGATGGCGGGGTGCCCAGCGTGGTGGCCGAGCCCGAGGGCCGCGTGGCCGAGCTGTACAAGGGCATCGCCCGCCAGGTGGCGATCGCGATCGCCGAGCGCCAGAAGGACATGAGCCACAAGTTCCCCAGCATTGTGGTTCAAAACACGTGAGCGCCGCGGTCTGGCTGAAGCGGGCCGCGATCCTGACGGCCTGCGTCGCAGGCCTGTCGGGCTGCGTGGTGGGCACGGTGGTGGGAACGGCCGTGGATGTGGGGGTCGAGGTGGTGAAGATCCCGTTCAAGGTGGGCAAGGGCGTCTACGATGCGGTCAAGGACGACGACGAGCCGAAAAAGAACTGAGCTGCGTGCGTTGTCCGCACGTTGTCCCTTGACTTGTCTTAGAATGCGCGTTTTTTGGGCAGGGGCGCAGCGTGAGCATCAAATCGGATAAATGGATCCGCCGCATGGCAGAGGGCGAGCACAAGATGATCGAGCCCTTCGCCCCTGAACTGGTGCGTCACAACGAAGGCGGCAAGATCGTGTCCTACGGCACCTCGAGCTACGGCTACGATGTGCGCGTCGCCAACGAATTCAAGATCTTCACCAACATCAACTCCACCATCGTCGATCCGAAGAACTTCGACGAGCGCAACTTCGTGGATTTCGTTGGTGACGTGTGCATCATCCCGCCGAACTCCTTCGCGCTGGCCCGCACCGTGGAGTACTTCCGCATTCCGCGCAGCGTGCTGACCGTATGCCTGGGCAAGTCCACCTATGCGCGCTGCGGCATCATCGTCAATGTGACACCGCTGGAGCCGGAGTGGGAGGGCCACGTGACCCTCGAGTTCTCCAACACCACGCCGCTGCCGGCCAAGATCTACGCCAACGAGGGCGTGGCCCAGATGCTCTTCTTCGAGTCCGACGAAGTGTGCGCCACCTCCTACAAGGACCGGGGCGGTAAATATCTGGGACAGACGGGCGTGACCCTGCCCAAAATCTGAAATACTTTCGGGCTAACATCCGGACACGGGGCGGACCATGCGCAGGCACGCGGGTCCGCCCAACGCTTTTTTGTTGATCCCCCCGCGCTGAAAACGGGGTTTCTAGGAGTCGAGCATGCGCTTCAATTTTCCGGTCATCGTCATCGACGAGGACTTCCGTTCGGAAAACACGTCCGGGCTGGGTATCCGTGCCCTGGCGGAAGCGATCGAGAAGGAAGGCCTGCAGGTCCTCGGGGTGACCAGCTACGGTGACCTGTCCTCCTTTGCCCAGCAGCAGAGCCGGGCCTCGACCTTCATCCTGTCCATCGACGACGAGGAGTTCTCGTCCCCCGAGGCGGCCGCCAAGGCCATCGCCGACCTGCGCGCCTTCGTCAGCGAGATCCGGATGCGCAATGCCGACATCCCCATCTTCCTGCACGGCGAGACCCGCACCTCCCGCCACATCCCCAACGATGTGCTGCGCGAGCTACATGGTTTCATCCACATGTACGAGGACACGCCGGAGTTCATCGCCCGCAACGTGGTGCGTGAAGCCAAGGCCTACCTGGAGGCGCTGCCGCCGCCGTTCTTCCGTGCCTTGACCCACTACGCCTCCGATGGCTCCTACTCCTGGCACTGCCCCGGTCACTCCGGCGGGGTGGCCTTCCTGAAGAGCCCGGTGGGCCAGATGTTCCACCAGTTCTTCGGCGAGAACATGCTTCGTGCCGACGTCTGCAACGCGGTGGAAGAGCTCGGCCAGCTGCTCGACCACACCGGCCCGGTGGCCGCGTCCGAGCGCAATGCGGCGCGCATCTTCAACTGCGATCACCTGTACTTCGTCACCAACGGAACGTCCACGTCCAACAAGATCGTCTGGCACTCCACCGTGGCCCCGGGCGACATCGTGGTGGTGGACCGCAACTGCCACAAGTCCATCCTCCACGCCATCATGATGACCGGCGCGATCCCGGTCTTCCTGATGCCGACCCGCAACAACTACGGGATCATCGGCCCGATCCCGAAGGCCGAGTTCGCCTGGGACAACATCCAGAAGAAGATCGATGCCAACCCCTTCATCGCCGACAAGACCGCCAAGCCGCGGGTGCTGACCATCACCCAGTCCACCTACGATGGCGTGCTCTACAACGTCGAGGCGATCAAGGAGGAACTGGACGGCAAGATCGACACCCTGCACTTCGACGAGGCCTGGCTGCCCCATGCGGCCTTCCACGACTTCTACGGCGACTACCACGCTATCGGCGCTGATCGCCCGCGCTGCAAGGAGTCGATGATCTTCTCGACCCAGTCCACCCACAAGCTGCTGGCCGGCCTGTCCCAGGCTTCGCAGATCCTCGTGCAGGACGCGGAGGTGCAGCGCCTGGATCGGGATGTGTTCAACGAGGCCTACCTCATGCACACCTCGACCAGCCCCCAGTACGCCATCATCGCCTCCTGCGACGTGGCTGCGGCGATGATGGAAGAGCCGGGCGGCACCGCCTTGGTGGAAGAGTCCATCGCCGAGGCCCTCGACTTCCGCCGTGCCATGCGCAAGGTGGATGAGGAATGGGGCGCCGACTGGTGGTTCAAGGTATGGGGGCCCGACGATCTGTCCGAAGAGGGCATCGAGGAGCGTGATGCCTGGATGCTCAAGCCCGGCGAGCGCTGGCACGGCTTCGGTAAGCTGGCCGAAGGCTTCAACATGCTCGATCCGATCAAGGCCACCATCATCACCCCGGGCCTGGACGTGGATGGCGAGTTCGCCGAACGGGGCATCCCGGCGGCCATCGTCACCAAGTACCTGGCCGAGCACGGCGTGATCGTCGAGAAGTGTGGCCTCTATTCCTTCTTCATCATGTTCACCATCGGTATCACCAAGGGCCGCTGGAACAGCATGGTGACCGAACTCCAGCAGTTCAAGGACGACTACGACAAGAACCAGCCCCTGTGGAAGGTCCTGCCCGAGTTCGTGCAGAAGAACCCGCGCTACGAGCGGGTCGGCCTGCGCGACTTGTGCCGTGACATCCACGCGGTGTATCGGACCAACGACGTGGCCCGCCTGACCACCGAGATGTACCTGTCCGACATGGTGCCGGCCATGAAGCCCGCCGATGCCTTTGCCAAGATGGCCCACCGGAACATCGAGCGGGTCTCCATCGACCAGCTCGAAGGCCGTGTCACCAGCGTGCTGCTGACCCCCTATCCGCCGGGCATCCCCCTGCTGATCCCGGGGGAGCGCTTCAACCGTACCGTGGTGCAGTACCTGCAGTTCGCCCGCGAGTTCAACGAACGCTTCCCCGGTTTCGAGACGGACGTGCATGGACTGGTCAAGGAAGTCCGCGATGGGCGCATCCACTACTTTGTGGATTGCGTGAAGGACTGAGGCGCTCCCGATGCTGGAATGAAAAACGCCGCGGATTCCGCGGCGTTTTTCATTGGCTGGGGGCGCTCAGCGACGCCTGTCGTAGGTGACGAAGGCAAAGGGCAGGCCGGCTCCCGACACGTGGGCCGCCCGATCCACTTCGGCCCACTCCTCGGGCTTGAAGTCGGGGAAGAAGGCGTCGCCTGTGTAATCCTGGTCGATCTCGGTCAGGATCAGCCGGTCGGCCAGGGGCAGGGCCTGGCGGTAGAGTTCGGCGCCACCGATCACAAAGGCGATCTCGGCATCGCCGGCCGCCGCAAGCGCCCCCTGCAGGCTGCCGACCACGCTGCCGCCCGCCGCGGCGTAGCCGGCATTGCGGCTGACTACGATGTTATGGCGGCCGGGCAGGGGGCGGAAGGCGTCGGGCAGGGACTCCCAGGTCTTCCGGCCCATGATCACGGGCTTGCCGCGGGTGGTCTCGCGGAAGTGCTTCATGTCCTCGGGCAGGTGCCAGGGCAGGCGGTTGTCGATGCCGATCACGCGGCCCCGGCCGCAGGCCGCGATCAGGGCGAGGAGAGGGCCGCCTGCGCTCATACCGCCACCGGCGCGGAGATGTGCGGATGCGGATCGTAGCCCTCGAGGGTGAAATCCTCGATCCGGAAAGCAAAGATGTCCTTCACCTCCGGGTTGATGCGTAGCGTGGGCAGGGCACGCGGCTCCCGGGAAAGCTGCAGCCGGGCCTGCTCCAGGTGGTTCAGGTACAGGTGGCAGTCGCCGCCCGTCCACACGAAGTCGCCCGGCTCATAGCCGCACACCTGGGCCACCATCATGGTGAACAGGGCATAGCTGGCGATGTTGAACGGCACCCCCAGGAAGATGTCGGCGCTGCGTTGGTATAGCTGGCAGGACAGCTTGCCGCCGGCTACATAGAACTGGAACAGGGCGTGGCAGGGTGGCAGGGCCATGCGGTCCACCTCCGACGGGTTCCAGGCCGACACGATGTGGCGGCGGGAGTCGGGGTTCTTCTTGAGCGCCTCGATGAGCTGGCTGATCTGGTCGATGCTGCGCCCGTCCGGGGCTTCCCAGCGGCGCCACTGCTTGCCGTACACGGGGCCCAGTTCGCCGTTCTCGTCGGCCCATTCGTCCCAGATGGATACTCCGTTGTCCTTGAGGTAACGGATATTGGTGTCACCCCGCAGGAACCACAGCAGTTCGTGGATGATCGAGCGGGTGTGCAGCTTCTTGGTGGTGAGCAGCGGGAAGCCTTCGGCCAGGTCGAAGCGCATCTGCCAGCCGAAGACCGAGAGGGTGCCCGTGCCGGTGCGGTCAGCCTTGCGGTGGCCGCGTTCCGCCACGTGGCGCATGAGTTCAAGGTACTGGCGCATGATTCCGGGGCTGGGAAAGGGAGAGCCCGCAAGTCTACCCGATGCGGGAGCCGGGGCAAACGGAGGCGAAGTGTCTCCTGGCGGGCGGTGCCCGGCCTGGGCTGCAGGGCTTGTGCTAACATCATCCGGCAGAAATCAATCATGTTGATCAGGCAGTCAGGGAGGCGCAGTGCAGTTATGGAGGGGGGCATCGTGATCCAAAAGCAGCATCCTCTTCTGGAGCCCGCGCAACTTCGTCAGGCCCTGACCGACATCGCTACCAGCGCCGCGCCCACGGCCATCGTCGAACTCATCCGCTGGCTCGATTCCTTCCAGTACGAAGCCGAGTTGCCCCTCGCCGAGCTGGCCCGCCTGGTGGTGGTTCTCGATGAGGCGGCCCAGCCCCAGTTGCGGCAGGCTGCGGGGCTGTACCTGTCGAACGCCTTCGGGTCGCGCAGCCTGCGCTACAAGGCCCTTGGCAAGGATTTCTATGCCAGCCTGGGGCGGGCCTACGACCTGGTGCTCGACGGCCTGGCCACGGACTTCTCCCTGCCTCCCGACGACCCCTTGCGCGCCGAGATCCGCTTGCGCACGGTGCGCAGCGCCGCCGGCGAAATGAAATGGGCCGCCTTCGACTATCACGGTCTGCCGGACGAAGTCTGGCAGCGGGCCGGCCAGGCATTTCGTGATGCCCATGACTCCGGCGGGCTCACCATGCCCATCAACCTCCGCGAGGGGCGGGAGAGCCGTTCGACCATCCAGCGGGAGTTTGTGCGCCTGGTGGCCCTGCACTGCGCCAGCCTCGATCAGCTGTCCCCCGAGCGCATAGAAGCCACCGACAAGCTGGTGCGCTACCTTCAGCACGCCCTTGATCTCAGCGTCGAGCCCCTGGCCGGCAGCCAGTTTGCGGTGGACCTGGACAGGCTGGCACCGCCGCGCCGTTGCCTGGTCCTCCCGGAGTCGCCCTCCGGCGGACTGCGCTTCTTCCGGCCGGGAGATGCCTTGCCAGCCCTCGACGAGTTGGGGCGCGCCCTGTCGGAAGCTTCCTCGGCGCCTGCCTTTGCCGGGCTCAGCCTGCCATCGGTGACTGCCACCGTGCGGCATCTGGCCCGTCAATGGGGCCCGCAGCCGCCGATGCGACAGTTCCGTCGCCATGCCGTGCAGGGCCAGTTGGCCCTGGCGACCGGCCTGGGGTTCATCCGTTCGCAGTTGTCCGGCGATGCGCTGCTCCGCCCTGCAGCGGCGTGGACCCTGCTGGACGCCAGTCGCAACGGTTTTGGCGTCCAGTCGGCGCTGTACGATGCC
Organism: Zoogloea sp.; assembly: GCA_017309145.1. Lineage (GTDB taxonomy): Bacteria > Pseudomonadota > Gammaproteobacteria > Burkholderiales > Rhodocyclaceae > Zoogloea. Next base: position 6,544 of record JAFLDU010000220.1, read on the forward strand.
GACGTCTGCCGCGTGGGGGCTCTGGTCGGGGCCCATGTGGGCGAGACCGGGCGCTGGGTGCTTGCGCTGGTGCGGCGTGTGCGTTTCGACGACGGTGCCCGGGTGTCGGTCGGGCTACAGACGATCTCCAGCGATCCGCAACAGGTGGTCCTTGATGACGGGCAGCGTAGCTGGATCGGCATCCTGTGCGAGCCGGCCATGCGTGGCCGTAGCGTCCGGGTGGTGTGTGAGCCGGGGTTCATGCGGGCCGGGGGGCAGGTCTTTGCCCGTCTCGGGACGCGCATGATCAAAATCGAGCCGGGTAGCGCCATCGCTGGCGGGCCGGGCTATCAGATCTCGCCCTGCGCAGTGGTGTAGCGGGGCTGCATGGCGTTTTTTATCGGGATCAGTGATTGACGCGGTCGCGCAAGTCCTGATACTGTTTTGCCCATGACCTCCTCGCAGCAGACCACTCTCTTCTCCCTACTGGCCCTCTCCGGGCTGGGTCTGCTGCTGCCCTAACGGGCACACATCTCTTCCCCCTCCTGTTGTCGTTCCCTGTCGCCCATCCGGGCGAATTGCGTCCTCACACGCTTGCTGAACGGAGTCCTGCCATGAACACCCTGAATCTTGTCCTGCTGTCCCTACGACTGCGCCCCGGTTGCCAGGCCACGAGCCCGCGGCAGTCTGGCAGCCCTGCGTCCGCATCCGAACACCCGAACCGTTTCCGACGAAAGCAAAGGACAAGATCATGTTGAAGAACCCGAACACCAAGTATTCCGCCTTTCCCCCGGTCGCCCTCGCCGACCGTCAGTGGCCCGCCCGCACGATCACCCATCCGCCGATCTGGATGAGCACCGATCTCCGCGATGGCAACCAGGCCCTCTTCGAACCGATGGATGCCGCCCGCAAGTTGCGCATGTTCCGCAAGCTTGTGGCGATCGGCTTCAAGGAAATCGAAGTCGCCTTTCCCTCCGCCTCCCAGACCGATTTCGACTTTGTCCGCCAGCTCATCGAGCAGGGCGAGATCCCCGATGACGTGACCATCGAGGTCCTCAGCCAAGCTCGCGAACACCTCATCCGCCGCACCATGGAATCCCTCCGCGGCGCCCGCCGGGCCATCGTGCACATCTACAACGCCACGTCGCCGGTGTTCCGCGAGACGGTGTTCGGCATGAGCAAGGACGAGGTCAAGGCACTCGCCGTGTCCAGCGTACGCCTCGTCAAGGAGCTCGCCGCTGCCCAGCCCGAGACCGAGTGGGTGCTCCAGTACAGCCCCGAGACCTTCACCGCTACCGAGCTCGACTTCGCCAAGGAGGTCTGCGACGCGGTGGTGGCCGAATGGGACCCGCGGCCCGGCGAGAAGGTGATCATCAACCTTCCGTCCACGGTCGAGGTGGCAATGCCCAACGTTTACGCGGACCAGATCGAGTGGATGCACCGCAATCTCGCCCGGCGTGACCAGATCGTGCTCAGCGTGCATCCCCACAATGACCGGGGCACCGCCGTGGCCGCCGCCGAGATGGCCGTGCTTGCCGGTGCCGACCGGGTCGAGGGGTGTCTCTTCGGCAACGGCGAGCGTACCGGCAATGTGGATGTGGTGACCCTCGCCCTCAACATGTACACCCAGGGTATCCACCCCGGCCTCGATTTCTCCGACATCAACGATGTGGCCCGAGTGTCGGAGGAGTGTACGCAGTTGCCGATCCATCCGCGCCATCCTTATGTGGGCGACCTCGTGTTCACGGCGTTCTCCGGCTCGCACCAGGACGCCATCAAGAAGGGCTTCGAGGTGCAGCAGGCGGATGCCCTCTGGGCCGTGCCCTACATGCCGGTGGATCCGGCCGATCTCGGCCGTACCTACGATTCGGTGATCCGGGTGAACAGCCAGTCCGGCAAGGGCGGCGTGGCCCACTTGCTCCAGACGGTGTATGGCCTCGTGATGCCGCGTCGCATGCAGGTCGAGTTCAGTGGTGCCGTGCAGTGCCTCACCGACGAGACCGGCCAGGAGG
>JAFLDU010000221.1 GCA_017309145.1 Zoogloea sp.
CGACGAACAGGCCAACCTGCGCAAGGAGAAGAACTTCTTCGAGACCCGCGTCACGGAGTACCAGACGGGCGGGGCGCTGGCCTGGGAGTAGGCCTGGGAGTGAGCGGGGCCGCCCGTCCCCGGCGGTGGAGGCGTCTTCACGGACGCTGGCAGGGGCCGGACTACTCTCCTGCCAGCGCCACCACCGGGTCCAGCCGCGCCGCCTGGCGGGCGGGGAGGTAGCCGAACAGCAGGCCGGTGACCACCGCGCAGCCGAAGGCGCCGAGCATGGCGGTAAGGGAGAAGATCACCGGCACGTCCCAAAGCAGCATCAGCCCGCCGGCCACCAGCCCGGCGGCCACACCGAGCAGGCCGCCGACCACGGTGAGAAGCACCGACTCGGTCAGGAACTGGCGCAGGATGTCGCGCTGACGGGCGCCGGTGGCCATGCGGATACCGATCTCGCGGGTCCGCTCGCGCACCGTCATCAGCATCACGTTCATCACCCCGATGCCGCCGACCACCAGGGACACGGCAGCGATCAGGCCGAGCATCAGGGTCATCGCCTCGCGGGTCTCCATCTCGGCCTGCAGCTTGGCAGCGGCGTTGCCGATGCCGAAGTCCTCACGGCCGTGGCGCTCCAGCAGGAGCCGGTGGATGGCCTGTTCGGCGGCCAGCACCTGGGCACTGCCGGCGGCCTCGATCACCGTGTAATCGGGTTGGGTCTGGGCCCGATAGACCCGTGCCCGCCCGGCCCGGTAGGGGATGAAGACCATGTCGTCATAGTCCTGGCTGCCCGACTCGGCCCCCCGCTCCGTCATCACACCGATGACCTCGAAGGGTGCCGTACCGATCAGCAGATGCTGGCCGATCGGGTCGGCCCCGTCCGGGAAGAAGTGCATCCGGGCCTTGTGGCCGAGTATCACCAGGGGGGCCAGATCGTCGTCCTCCCGGGCGCTGAAGAAACGCCCGACCGCCACGGGCCAGTGGTGCATGCGCGGCATCGCCTCGGTACCGGCAAAGACGTAGAGATTGCGCTCCATGTTGCCGCGGCGCACCGAGATCGGGTCGCCGATCACCGGCATCACCCGGGCCACCTCGGGCAGGCTGGCAAGGGCGGCCAGATCCTCCTCGGTGATCACGCCGGCCGGCCCGCCGGCGGGTGGCGGGCGGCTACCCATGTACATGATGGTGGCCCCCATGCTGCCCATCTGGGTCGCCACCTTCTGGCGGGCCCCTTCGCCGATGGCCAGCATGGCGATCACCGAGGCCACCCCGATGACGATGCCGAGGAGGGTCAGGCCCGTCCGGCCACGGTTCATGTTCATGCCCCGCCAGGCGCCACGGGCAGCTTCCTTGAGGTCGGCCCGCCAGGCGCGAGAGGCGGACACGGCCGGCGGACTGGCGGAAGGAGTCGCCCCGGGGCCCGGCTCGGGCAGGCCCGTGCGATGCCCCGCCGCCGCACCGGAATCGGCGACGATCAGGCCGTCCCGGATCTCGATCACCCGGTCGGCCTGGGCCGCCACCTGGTGATCATGGGTGATCAGGATGATGGTGTGGCCGGCCTCTGCCAGCTCGGTCAGCAGGCGCATCACTTCGGCACCGCTGCGCGAGTCGAGGGCGCCCGTCGGCTCGTCGGCCAGGATGATGCGCCCGCCATTGACCAGCGCCCGGGCGATCGACACCCGCTGCTGCTGGCCGCCGGACAACTGCCGGGGGCGGTTGTGCTGGCGCTCGCCGAGACCCAGCCGCTCCAGCAGCGCGCTGGCCCGCATGGCACGCTCCGCCTCGTCCAGGCCCGCATACACGGCAGGCACCTCGACGTTCTCGCGGGCGGTTTCGCTGGCAATCAGGTGGTAGCCCTGGAACACGAAGCCGAAGGCCTCCCGACGCAGCCAGGCCAGGCGGTCGGCATCGAAGCCGGCCACGTCCTGCCCGTCAAACAGGTATTGTCCGGAGGTGGGGCGATCCAGACAGCCAAGGATGTGCATCAGGGTGGACTTGCCCGAGCCCGAGGCCCCGACGATGGCCACGAACTCACCGGCGTGGATGTCCAGGGACAGCCCCCGCAACACCTCCACCACCGGCTGCTCGCCGCCGCCATAGGTCTTGCGCAGGTCGCGCAGGGAGATCAGGGGGGGCACGGCTCGGCTCACCAGGTGAACCTCCGCGGGCCGTCGTCGAGGCGGCGTTCGGCCACCACCAGGGCTTCGCCCTCGGCCAGCCCCTCAAGCACTTCGATCATGTGGCGGTTGCGCACCCCGGCCTGGATCTCGCGAGGCTCGATCGCTCCATCAGCCCTCCTGACCCGCCCCCTGAAACGGTCGGTCGCGCCCGGCATGGGTTCAAGGGCTGCCAGCGGGGCCTGCAGCCGCCCCCTGGCGGCAGCGGTGATGATGCTGACCTGCGCGGTCATCTGGGGCATCAGTTCACCGTCGGCGTTGTCCACGTCGAACAGCACCGTGTAGGCCACCGCCTTGCTGGCAGCGGGCTGGGCGCTGCCGCCCTGCACCGCGGGCGCCGGGCGGGGCGCCGGCAGGATCTGGCGCACGCTACCGGTCCACCGCCGCGGCGTGGCCTCACCATGACCACCCAGGGTGGTGAAGTAAACCGCCTGCCCAGGCTTCACCTGGCGGACATCGGCCTCCGACACCTCGGTCCATACCGTCATGCCCGACAAGTCGGCAATCCGCAGGATGTGAGGTGTCTGGTAGGTGGCGTTGAGGGTCTGCCCCTCCCGCGCCTCGACGCTGACCACCGTGCCGGCCATCGGCGCATCGATCCGGGTGTAGCCCAGGCGGGCCTCATCGGCCTGCAGGGTGGCCTGGGTCTGGCGGATCTGGGCCTTCAGGTTGTCCACCCGGGCCTGCGCCGCGGAGAGCGCCGCCTCGGCGCTGTCCACGTCTTCCTGGCGGGTCGCCTCGTCCTGCCACAACTGCCGTTGGCGGGCCTGCTGCAGGGTGGCCAGGCGCAGCTGGGCCTGCTGCTCGGCGAGCTGGGCATGCAGGCCGGCCAGCGCGGCACGGCCGGCATCGACGGTGGCACGCTGCACGCTGGGGTCGATCTCGACGAGCAGGTCCCCCTTGCCCACCACGCTGCCCGGCTGCACATGCAGGCGGGTGATGCGGCCGGACACCTGGGCACCGATATCCACGTAGCGGCGCGGCTCGAGGGTGCCGATGGCGGTGACGGTGGCCTCGATGTCCCCCTTGGTCACCCCGGCCGTTTCGTAGGCCACCGTGGGACGCCATGCCCAGCCGGCCCCGGCGGCCAGGATGGCGGCGAGGCAGAGCACCCCGGCCAGGCGGCGCAGCGACCGCGCGCGCGCCCTCATTCACCCACCCTGAAGCTGAGGCTGGCGGTATGCCGGACCTCGGCATGGCGCCTGCCATCCACCACGGTGGCCCCATCCATGCGGGCCGACACGACCAGCACGTAGAGTCCCGGGAACGGCGTATCCAGGGTGACGCTGCCATCCTCGGCGGCACGCAGGGCCTTCTGCCAGCCTGCGGTGGTGCTCACCCGCACCTGCGAGGCGCTGACCGGTTCGCCCTTCCAGTAAAGGCGGAAGGTTGAACCACCAGGGCGGGTGGGGGCCAGTTCCAGATCGTTCACCGTGCGGGTGTCCTGGCGGCCGCTGCGGGCATGGAGATACTCCAGGGTGCCTGCGGCATCCACCGTCCGGGCCGAGAAACGCAGGTCGCCCGCCGGAGCCTCCGGGATCTCCCAGCGGGTGCCTTCGGCAGGCAGCGCCAGCGTCTGACCCGACGCGGCGATGGCACGGGCGTCGGAAAGGCGGGTTTGCTGCGGCGCACCGAGTTCGCCCACCTGCACCCGCGCCCCCTGCCCGGCCGTCTCGATCCACACGTAGTCGGCGCGGGCAAGGGGTGCGGCGAGCAGTGTGAAGACAAGGCCGGCCAACCTGCCAGCGTGTTTGAATGACTTCATTTCGATTCCAGTCCGGATCAACACAACATCAAGATCAGGCCACCGGCCAGGCTGGCCAGGGCCAGCCGACCCGTGGCACGGGCCGCATAGGGCAGCAGGAACACCAGGCCGAGGGCCGCGGCAGAGAGAAAGCCGAACCAGGCCACCGGGCCGATGGCCCAGCCCCAGTGGCGGCCGCAATACCCCAGGGCCAGCCCGAGCAGGCTCCAGCCGGCGACCCGCAGGCCACGTGCCAGCCAACGTGCCGGCTTGCGCCCGAAGACTTGGGCATGGTGGCGATCCATGGCCAGGCACAGGCCGGAAAGCGCGGCATGGCACAGCAGCAGGGCGGTAACAACAGGGAGGCCGTTTGCCATCTCAGTGCCCCTCCGCCACCGGCCCCGCCGCCAGGGACGAGGAGCCATCGCCCTGCAGGCGGGCCCTCAGACGGCGCCAGCCCAGTGCGAACAAGGCCCCGAAGGCGAGCACCGTCAGCTCGACGCCGGCGCTCTCCCCGTCCCCCCGCTGCAAGGCCGCCAGCAGGTGGTCGCCGGTGCTCAAGGCATTCACCAGCGGCAGGCACAGGCACAGCAGGGCCGCAGCCAGCAGCTGCTCGCTCCAGGCCCGCAGCGGCGGCCGCAGGCCTGCATGCAGCAGGCTGAGCAGCCAGGCGCCGAAGAACAGGCGGATCTCCCACGCCGCGCGGGACTCGATGCCCAGCGGCAGGAGACGATTGATCCACAGATAGGCCACGCAGCTCAGCCCCAGCCCGGCGATGCCAGCCACGTTGAGGGCCTCGATGATCCGCATGACCCGCGGCGTGGCCGCACCGAAGGCGTCGTCACCGCGGCGCCGGCGCTTGACCACGAAGAGGATGGCACCGGTGGCCAGCATGGCCGCCCCCGCCATGCCGCTGACGAAGTACAGCCACTTGAGCGGCCAGCCCCCGAAGCGGACGAAATGCAGCGCGTTCATGGTCCGCTGGACGGCCAGCACCTCACCGCCACGAGTGGTGTTGGGGCGCTGCACGTCGAGCAGTTCGCCGGTCACCGCATCGAACTGCACACGTCCACTGCTGCGGCCCACCAGACGGTCACTGTCGGCATCCGGATCGAAGCGCCCGAAAACCCGCAAAGACGCGCTGCGATCCCCCGGATGATTGACCACCACGAAGGCGGCCTCGCGGGCCAGGGCCAGGGCCTGCTCCGCCACCGGAAGCAGCGGGCGCATCGGTAGCACGGGGGCCGCCACATGCTGCTCCGGGCGCGGGGCGGGTCCCTCGGTGAGGGCGCTGAAGAAGGCTTCCCGGTCACCGTCGTAGCGGGCCAGGATGCCGGCCGGCATGTAGGTGGCCCAGAAGATCACCAGCCCGGTGTAGGTGATCATGAACAGGAAAGGCAGAGTCAGCACACCCAGTGCATTGTGGCCATCCAGCCAGGAGCGCTGGCCCTTGCCCGGCCGGAAGGTGAAGAAGTCGGTGAAGATCTTCTTGTGCACGACGATGCCCGACACCAGCGCCACCAGCATGGCCAGGGTGGCGATCCCGACCAGCCAGATGCCCACCGTGCCCGCGTGGAGCTCGAAGTGCATGTGCACGAAATGGTGCCCGCCCTCGGTCTCGCGCTGTTGCGAGCGGGGCAGCAGCGCGCCGCTGACCGGGTCAAGGCGCCGGCTTTCGATGGGTCCGTCCTCGTCCCGCTGCCAGGCCAGCTGCAAGGCCGGGTCCTCCTCGCCGGGCAGGCCGATGCTCCAGAACTCGGCCTGGGGAGCCTCCCGCATCAGGAAGGCCTGGGCCGCCTGGAGTGCTCCCGCCCGCCCTGCGGCATCGAGGGCGGGTGTGGCTTCGGTACGCCCCTTGTCGCGCATCCAGTGGGAAATCGCATCATCGAAGACCCCCAGGGTGCCGGTCAGGAAGATGGCGAACAGCACCCAGGTGACCCACAGGCCACCCCAGGTGTGCAGCCAGGCCATGGACTGACGGAAGGTGGACCTCATGCTTGCGCTCCGAGTCCGTAGAGCAATCCGGCGAGCCCGGCCATCAACGCCGTCGCCGCCAGCAGCCCGCCCCACGCCCGGCGGGCGCTGGCTGCGGAGAAGACACCGATGACGGCGGCCACGTGGATGGCGAAGCCGAACAGGGTGGCGCCCAGCACTGCCTCCGGCACGGAGCCGGGAAGCAGGTGACTGAGCAGGACCACCGCCACCGAAGCCAGCAGGTAACCGCCGAATACCGCCGCCAGAACGCGCGACAGCAGCGCGGCGCCGGCGTGGCCGGCCGCAGGGGATGGATTCATCACGCCTCCCGGATCAGAACAGGTAGTTCAGGCCGACCCGCAGGCTGCGGGGCTCGCCGTAGTAGGACGACGACGAAGTGGTCTGGTAGGTCTTGTCGAACAGGTTGTAGAGATTGACCGAGGCGGTGAGCTGCCTGGCCAGGGTGAGGTGGGCCGTCAGGTCCACCAGCGCATAGCCTTCCTGGGTGACCCGTGGCGAGCCCGGCACCCAGCTGAAGTCGGACCAGGTCCGGTTCTGCCAGCGCACCCCGCCGCCGACCCGCAGGCCGTTGGCGATGGTGGGCATGCGGTAGGTGGTGAACAGCTTCAGGGTGTTCTGCGGTACGTTGGTGTTGAGGAGCTGGCCGTCACTGTCCTGGGTCAGGTTGCGCGAGAAGCCGAAGGCCGCCTGCCAGTTGCGGGCCAGCTGGCCGCTGGCCTCCACCTCGAAGCCCCGGGTCTCGGTGCCCGAGGCCGCCCGGTAGGCCTGGGAGCCGTCCGGCGCCAGCACCCCGGGCAGGGACACCGCATAGTTGTCCTGCTGGATCTTGTAGACCGCCGCCGCCACGTTCAGCCGGCCGCCGTAGAGTTCGCCCTTGACGCCCACCTCGTAGGCGTTGCCAAGCAGCGGGTCGAGGGGCTTGCCGCTGGCGTCCTTGTTGCTCTGGGGCTTGAAGATGTTGGTGAAGCTGCCGTAGGCCGACCATTGCCGGTCGATCTCGTAGACCAGCGCCGCATAGGGGGTGAAGCGATCCGCCCACTCGCGCCTTTCGGTGGAACTCACGCCGGTGGCGTAGCTGCTGCTGTACATCTTGTCGCCCCAGCTGGTGGTGCGCCCACCCAGGATCACGGACAAGGGGTCGGTGACGCGCAGGCGGGTGGTGACGTAGGCGCTGCGGGTGTACTCGTTGTAATTGAAGTCGCCCTTCACGGAGTGGTCGGGCCGGCCCGGGGTGCGTCCGTTCCATTCACGGATGTCGCCCACGGGCAGGATGTGCCACAGGTAGTAGGCCTCGGAATCCTGCAGGGTGTAGGACAGGGTGGCCCCGAGCACCAGGTCGTGCTTGCGACCGAAGGCGGTGAATGGGCCCCGGGCACTCAGATCCAGGCTGTTCTGGGTGGGCGGGCCCGCCCAGCGCCCCCCGTAAAGGTTGATCCCGACCCCGGTGAGCTTGTCGGGAAAGCCGCCGGCGGCGTAGCCCACCTGCTCGTCGAAGCGGGTGTGATCGTAGGAATACACGCCCTTGAGCGCCCACTCATTGTCGAAGCGATGCTCCAGCGAGGCGAACAGGGCAAGGCTTTCGCGGCTGGAAAAAGCCCAGTCCGCCGCCGCCGAATCCGAGCGCTTCCAGCGGGTACGCGTGCCGTCCGAGTAGAACAGCGGCAGCCCGCCGCGGGAATGGCCGGTCGCCTCGTGGTCCTGGTAGGTCAGGCCGACGGCGGCCATGGTCCGGGGCGACAGCTCGGCTTCGAAGACGCCATACAAGACCTTCTTCCTCTCCTTGAGACGGTCGATGTAGGAGCCGTTCTCCTGCTGTGCGGCCACGAAGCGGCTGCGCAGGCGGCCGCCTTCCTCGATCGGCAGGGAGACGTCGGCCTCGGCCCGGTAATGCCCCCACGACCCCGCCTCGACCCGCAGGGAGCCCTGCATCTCGCGGGCCGGACGCTTGCGGATCAGGTTGATGGTGGCGCTGGGCAGGCCGATGCCGTTCATCAGCCCGGTCGCCCCGCGCACCACCTCGACCCGGTCGTACAAGGCCATGTCATTGCTCTGGTAAATGCTGCTGTAGTTGCTGTGCAGATGGCCGATGCCATCCACCTGATAGTTCTCCACTTCGAAGCCACGGGAGTAGATGGGGCTCGAGTCGGACCCCATGTTGCCCCCCTGGTTGATGCTCAGGCCAACGGTCTGGCGGACCACGTCGGTGAGTTGGATCAGGCCTTGGTCGTCCATCTGCTGGCGGGTGATCACCGACACCGACTGCGGGGTCTCGCGGATCGACAAGGGCAGCCGGGTGGCGGTCTGCATCGAGCGGGTGGTGTAGGAGCCGCTGCCTTCCGTCGTCCCGTCGGATACCGCCGCCGCACGCACCGTGACGGCTTGCAAGGTGGCCCCTTCCGCCGCGGGCCTGGGCAGGGCCTGCAGCCGGTAGCTGCCACCGCCCTGATCCACCGCCTGCAGTCCGGACTCCCCGAGCAGGCGGTCGAAGCCCTGCTGCACCGTGTAATGCCCCTTCAGGCCGGGCGACTGCAGATGGCGCAGCCCTGCCGCATCGAAGGACAGGGTGACCCCCGCCTCGGCGGCATAACGTGCCAGC
>JAFLDU010000222.1 GCA_017309145.1 Zoogloea sp.
TTCGGCGACGATCGCTGCCTCCCGCTCCTGCAGTTGTTCGAGGGTCATCGCTTCCATAGCGGGCGTCGGTGTGACCGCGACGGTTGGCGCGGGGGTGCGCGTCGGCGCGGATGTGACCGTCGGCGGCGCGGCGCGTAACGACCTGCTGATGCAGATCCAGGCCGACCTGCTCGGCGTACCCGTGATCCGCCCACGCCAGACCGAGACCACCGCCCTGGGTGCCGCCTGCCTGGCCGGGCTGGCGGTAGGCGTGTGGGACTCGCCGGACACCCTGGCGAGCCACTGGCAGGCCGAACGCGTGTTCGAGCCAAGCCGCCCGGCAGGCTGGCGTGCAGAGCGACTGGCCACCTGGCACCGCGCCGTGGAGCGCTGCCGCGGCTGGACCCAGGAATGAAACGCGCCGATCTGCTGAGCCGCCTGCGCAGCACGCCCCGCTGGGATGTGCTGGTGGTGGGCGGCGGCGCCACCGGCCTGGGCTGCGCGGTGGAGGCCGCCTCCCGCGGTTACACCACCCTGCTCCTCGAGGCGCGGGACTTTGCCAAGGGCACCAGCTCCCGCTCCACCAAGCTGATCCACGGCGGTGTGCGCTATCTCGCCCAGGGGCGCATCGGCCTGGTCCGCGAGGCCCTGGCAGAGCGCGCCCTGCTGCTCGCCAACGCGCCGCACCTGGTTCATCCGCAGCGCTTCGTGGTGCCGGTCTACAGCCACCTCGACCGCCTCACCCTGGGTATCGGCCTGAGCGCCTACGACTGGCTGGCCGGACCGCGCAGCCTGGGGCCCAGTCGCCTGCTGTCGGCGGGCGAGACCCTGGCCCTGCTCCCCACCGTCGAGAACCACGGCCTGCTCGGCGGGATCGCCTACATGGACGCCCGCTTCGACGACGCCCGGCTGGCCATCAGCCTGATGCGCACCCTCCTCGGGCTGGGCGGCGTGGCCCTCAACTACCTGCCGGTGGAGGGCCTGTGCCACGCCGGGGGCCGGGTCGGCGGCGTCCGTGCCCGGGATGCCGAGAGCGGTGAAACCTTCGAGATCACCGCGCAGGTGGTCATCAATGCGACAGGGGTCTGGGCGGACCAGCTGCGCCAGCTCGACGAGGCCGGCCTGCCCGGCCGCCTGCGCCCCAGCCAGGGCGCCCACCTGGTGGTGGACCGGGATTTCCTGCCCGGCGATTCGGCCCTGCTGATCCCCCACACCCGCGACGGCCGGGTGCTGTTCATGATTCCCTGGAAAGGCAAAGTGCTGCTCGGCACCACCGACACCGCCCGCCAGGATCTAGCCGAGGAGCCGCGCCCCTTCCGCGAGGAGGTGGACTTCATCCTCGACACGGCGGCCCGCTACCTGCCCCACGCACCGGGGCGCAGCGATGTGCGCAGCGCCTTTGCCGGCCTGCGTCCGCTGATCGGCGGCGGCGCAGGCAGCACCGCCAGCCTGTCCAGAGAGCACGTGATCGAGGTGTCGGGCCAAGGCCTGGTCTCGGTCGCCGGTGGCAAATGGACCACCTACCGGCGGATGGGTGAAGAGATCATCGACCGCGCGGCGGCATCAGCGAGCCTGCCCGCCCGGGCCAGTCGCAGCCGGGAGCTGGCCCTGCACGGCAGTACCGCGGGCCCCAGCGACGACGTGCATGGCTGCGAGCGGCCTGCCATCGATGCCCTGCCGGGCGCCGGGGTGCGCCTGCATCCGAGCCTCGACCTGCGCGAAGCCGAGGTCCGCCATGCCGTACGCCACGAGCAGGCCCGCAGCATCGAGGACATGCTGGCCCGGCGTCACCGGGCGCTCTTCATCGACGCCGCGGCGGCCCTTGCCAGCGCCCCCGCGGTGGCCGCCATCATGGCCGAAGAATTGGGCTGGACGCCTTCGCAGAGCCTTGAAATGCAGGAAGCCTTCCGCCGCGTGGCGGAAGGCTTCCTGGTCGATCCCTGAGCCGCCGGGACGGATTCCGTCAGCCCGTTTCGGCGATCCGCTTGGCGATGTGCTCCAGCGCTTCCTCGACCTGGTCGATCAGGATCAGGCACAGGTCACCGCTCGCCAGCTTGGCCAGCGCGGTGTCGATGGCCAGGAACTCACCCCGGATTTCGCAGATGTCGGTGGTCCGCGGCGCGCCGACCAGGCCTTCGCGCAGCAGCGCCAGCACCTCGCCATCGGCACGGCCGCGCTGGCATTCGTCCTGGTAGAGGACCACGTCGTCGAAGACCTTGCCGAGGATGCGGGTCTGCTCGCGGATATCCTCGTCACGCCGGTCGCCGGCACCGCTGATTACCACGGAGCGGCGCTTGGCCGGCATGCTCTCCACGGCCTGCACCAGGGCCAGGATGGCATCCGGGTTGTGGCCATAGTCGGCGATCAGGGTCGCGCCCTTGTAGTCGAAGACATTGAAGCGGCCCGGCGCGCTGGCGGCGTCGTTGATGAAGCTGCCCACCGCCTTCAGGATGGTCTCGGTGGACAGGCCCAGGGCCCAGGCCGCACCGATCGACGCCATGGCGTTCTCGACCTGGAAGGAGATGCTGCCGTTGCGGGTGATCGGGATGCCGGCCAGGGGCACCCGGAACTGCTCCTCACCTTGTACCGCCACGATGGCACCGCCTTCGACGAAGACCACCCGATGGCCCTGGACCCGGTGGGTCGCCAGCACCGGGTTGTTCGGATCCATGGCAAAGAACAGCACCTTGCCCGGGCAGGCGCTGGCCATCTTGACCACCATCGGGTCGGCAGCGTTGAGCACGGCGGTGCCGTGGGGCGCCACGTTCTGCACGATGACCCGCTTCACCACGGCCAGATCCTCGACCGTGCTGATGTAGGAGAGGCCCAGGTGGTCACCCATGCCGATGTTGGTCACCACCGCCACATCGCAGCGGTCGAAGGCCAGGCCCTCACGCAGCACGCCGCCGCGGGCGGTCTCGAACACCGCGGCATCCACATCGGGGTGCAGCAGGATGTTGCGGGCGCTGCGCGGGCCGCTGCAGTCGCCGGTGTCGATGCGGCGCTTGCCCACATAAACACCGTCGGAGTTGGTCATGCCGACCCGGTTGCCCGCCACGCCCAGGATGTGGGCGGTCAGGCGCACGGTGGTCGTCTTGCCGTTGGTGCCCGCCACCGCCACCACGGGAATTCGGCCGTTCTCACCGGGCTTGAACATGTTCGCGACGATGGCCTCGCCGACCGGCCGACCCTTGCCGTAGGACGGCTGCAGGTGCATGCGCAGGCCGGGGGCCGCGTTGCATTCGACGATGCCGCCGCTCTGTGCCTCGAGGGGCTCGAGCACGCTCTCGCACACCACGTCCACCCCGCAGATGTCGAGACCGATGTTCTTCGCCGCGGCGATGGCCCGCTCGGCCACCTCGGGGTGCACATCATCCGTCACATCGGTGGCGGTACCGCCGGTGGACAGGTTGGCGTTATTGCGCAGGATCACCCGCTTGCCCTTGGCCGGTACGGATTCCGCGTCGAAGCCCTGCTTGGCCAGGGTGGCCAGGGCGATCTCGTCGAAACGGATCTTGGTCAGGGAGGTGGCATGGCCGACGCCCCGCCGCGGATCGCTGTTAACGTGGTCGACCAGTTCGCGGATGCTGCGCTTGCCGTCCCCCACTACCAGCGGAGGATCACGCCGGGCCGCCGCCACCAGCTTGTCGCCGATGACCAGCACGCGGTAGTCGTGCCCGGGCAGGTAGCGCTCGACCAGGATGTCGTCGCTGAACTCGGCCGCCACGTTGTAGGCACGCTTGACCTCTTCCTCGGTACGCAGCTTGACCGCCACGCCCTTGCCCTGGTTGCCGTCGCGGGGCTTGACCACCACCAGGCCTCCGATCTCACGGGCCGCCTGCCAGGCGTCATCGGCGCTGCTCACCGAGCGGCCCAACGGTACCGGCACGCCGGCGGCACGCAGCAGGGTCTTGGTGAGTTCCTTGTCCTGGGCAATGGATTCCGCCACGGCACTGGTCAGATCGGTTTCGGCGGCCTGGATGCGGCGCTGCTTGCTGCCCCAGCCGAACTGCACCAGGCTGCCCTCGGTCAGGCGCCGGAACGGAATGCCACGGGCCACGGCGGCCTGCACGATGGAGCCGGTGGAGGGGCCGAGGCGCACATCCTCGTCCAGCTCCTGGAGGCGGCTCAGCGCGGCGGCCAGATCGAAGGGACCGTCGGTCTCGGCGGCACGGCACAGCTCGATGGCCAGCTCGAAGGCCAGGCGACCAACCTTTTCCTCGGTGTATTCGACCACCACCTGGAACACCCCGGGCTCCAGGGTCCGGGCGGTGCGGCTGAAGGTCACCGGGCAGCCGGCGCTGGATTGCAGGCCGAGGGTGGCCATCTCGAGGGCGTGGGCCACGGAGATCTGCCCCAGGTGGGCATCCGCCTCGAGGAAGCCCATTTCCGGGAACAGGTTGCGCAGACGCTCCTCGTAGCCCGGGATGGAATCGATGTCGCCCTCGGCCTCGGAGCAGGTCACGATGGCCTCGATGGCGGTGTGGCGGCTCCACAGGTTGGGGCCGCGCAGTGCCCGGATGCGTGAAACTTCCATGAATGTCTGTCCTTGTCTTTTTATGCGGCCGGCGCCCCAGCGGGCGCTCCGGCAAATCTCGTGCTTCTGGCTGGCGCCCGGGGGTCAGTAGTCGGCGCGCAGCGGCGCGGCCGGGTCGTAGGGCTTGATGCCGGCGCGGATCATCGCCGGGGAGATCCCCAGGGCCCAGGCACCGGCCACCGCCGCCAGCAGGTTGGACAGCACGCCCGGCTCGGCATCGGCCCCATTGGCAAGCATCACCACTTCGTTGGTGGCGGCCAGGACCTCCTCGCTTTCACCGGTGGCCAGGATCAGCTTGCCGTCGCGGGCATAGACCGAGCGCTTGCCGCCGGCGCGGGCCTCTTCGATCGCGGCGGCAGCGGCGTCCACCGCGTAGAAGATCACCTCACCGTCGGACAGCGGCGCCATCTCGACGACAGCCGGATCTTCGGCGTTGAGTACCGCGGCGCCGTAGGACAGCACCAGGTCCACCTGGGTGCGGAACACGTTCCAGACCTTTTCGGGGCTGTCGATGTAGAACTCACCGTAATGCAGCTCGGGATCCACATTGGTCACCACGCCGACCAGGCAGCGGTCGTACACCGTGCCATCCGCGAGGATGCTGCGGCAGCTGTTCTCGAAGACGGCAGCCTCGACGGAGCGATTCATCAGCACCCGTTCGGCGGCATCCCAGTTGGTGCCCTCGGCGGTCTCGACCTGACGGCCGTCCAGGAACACGCCCTGGCTGCAGGCCAGGCCGGTGTATTGGCCGGAGATGCGCAGCAGGTGGGCGATCAGGCGCGCCACCGGGGTCTTGCCACGGCTGCCGGTCACGCCGACCACCGGAATGCGGGAATCCTCGTCCTTCGCGAAGAGGTGGTCGACGATGGCCTCGCCCACCGGGCGTGGCTGACCGACGCCCGGCTTGATGTGCATCAGCAGGCCGGGCCCGGCGTTGACTTCGACGATGGCCCCTTGCTGCACGTCCAGCGGTTTGGAGATGTCTTCGCAGACCAGATCCACGCCGGCGATATCAAGGCCGACGATGCGCGCCGCCAGGCAGGCCAGCTCGGCGGTATCCGGGTGAACCTCGTCGGTCACGTCGAAAGCCATGTTGCTGGTGCGGACGATCATCACCTCCTGACCGGCAGGCGGCACCGATGCACCGGTGAAGCCCTGGCGGGCCACTTCCATCTGGGCGGCCGGGTAACGGTCAAGCTTGATCAGGTAGAGGGGGAATTCATGTTCCACGCCCCGCCGCGGATCGGAGTTGATCTGGGTTTCGATCAGCTCGTCGATGGTGTGCTCGCCATCGCCGACCACGGACACCATGTCGCCCTTGTTGGCCGCCACCATCTTGCCGCCCACCACCAGCAGGCGATGCTCGGCGCCACGGATGAAGCGCTCGACGATGACCTCCGAGCCCTCGGCGGCCGACAACGGATACAGTTCGCGGATCTCGTCGGCACTGCGCACGTTGGTGAACACGCCGCGGGCATGGTTGCCGTCGCTGGGTTTGATCACCACCGGGAAACCGATGTCTTCGGCGGCCTCGATGGCATCCTCGACACCGGCGACGATGCGGCCTTCGGGCACCGGCACGCCGCAGGACGCAAGCAGGGTCTTGGTGAGGTCCTTCTCCCGGGAGATGCTCTCGGCGATGGCTGGCGTGCGGTCAGTCTCGGCGGTCCAGATGCGGCGCTGGCGCGCCCCGTAGCCCAACTGCACGAGGTTGCCCTCGGCCAGTAGCCGGATGAAGGGAATGCGCCGGCTCTTGTCGGCGGCCGCCTCGACGATGCAGCGGGTGCTCGGGCCGAGCATGTGGGTGTCCACCAGATCGCGCAGGCGCGCCACTGCGGCATCCACGTCATACGGGCGGCTCTCGATGGCCGCCATCAGCAGATCGTGGCCCATGTTGAGGGCCGCCATCGACACGTCCTTCTGCCAGGCGCGGATCACCACCTTGTACACACCGCGCAGGGAGGTCTCCCGGGCCTTGCCGAAGCCGCCGGTCATCCCGGCCAGGTTCTGCAGTTCCAGAGTGACGTGTTCGAGGATGTGGCCGGGCCAGGTACCGTCCCGCAGGCGCTGCAGGAAACCGCCCCGCTCGCCAATGCTGCAGCGATGCTCGATCAGGGTCGGCAGCATCGCGGTCAAGCGCTCGTAAAACCCGGGAATGACGTTGGACGGACAGTCCTCCAGGTCGTGGATGTCGACCCAGGCTTCAAGGACGGAACGGTAAGTCCAGATGTTCGGTCCCCGCAGATGGAGCACGTTGAGGAATTCGATCGTTTTGTTGGTCATGGACGAGGCTATTGAAAGGACGGGCTGGATAGCGGCACGGTGCGGAAAAAACTGAACATCCCCTTAACGCGGCAAAGCCTGATTGGATTACCGCCGTAAAGAATATACACAACCTGACCATACTGCCTGCCACCGGGTGTATACGCGCCTGTAACGAGTCAGTAAACTTCGATCGCAATTTTGCCCCACGCCGGCCCTTTTCTGTGGCCTTATCGCGTCTCCGAGATGAATTCCCAATTGAATTCCCAATCCGCGTCCCTGCCTTCCGCCTATTCCGAGTACCTCGGTCCGGCAGTCCCCGATACCTGGCGGACCCGGCTTGATCCCGCCCTCGAGCCCGACGAGAAGGTGCTCGCCAGCCTCACGCTGGACCTGGACAGCCAGCTCCACTTCCGCAACGGTCTGGTGGCATTGACCAACAAGCGCCTGATGGCCTGGTCCGAGACCCGCGAAGCCTGGCAATCCTGGCCCTTCCGCGACGGCCTGAGCCTGCGCCACAAGGATCACGCCGGCGTGGCCAGCCTGGACCTGGTGGACACCGATGGCAAGCTGGCCGGCTGGCGCTTCACGCTGGCCCAAGACCCGGCCGCCCGCAACCTGGCCGACCGCTTCAAGGCGCAGCTGGAGTGTGTGCTGGCCGGCCGCCAGCCACAGCCGCCGGAACCGCTCACCTGCCCCACCTGCGATGCGCCACTGCCACCGGGCACCGATGAATGCCCGACCTGTGCGCGGGAGATCCACACCCCGCCCTCCACGTGGACCCTCTTCCGCCTCTGGCGCTTCGCCCAGCCCTACAAGAAGCAGCTGCTGGCGGGCTTCATCCTGACCCTGGTGTCCACGGCAGCCACCCTGGTGCCGCCCTACCTCACCATGCCGCTGATGGATGAGGTGCTGATCCCCTTCCAGAACGGCCAGCCCATCGACACGATCAAGGTCATGACCCTGCTGGGTGGCCTGCTGGTGGCCGCCGTGTTTGCCTGGGGCCTGGGCTGGGCCAAGACCTTCATCCTTGCGCTGGTCAGCGAACGCATCGGCGCCGACCTGCGCACCACCACCTATGAGCACCTGCAGGGCCTGTCGCTGGAATATTTCGGCGGCAAGCGCACCGGCGACCTGATGTCACGGATCGGGGCCGAGACCGACCGGATCTGCCTGTTCCTGTCCATGAACCTGCTGGACTTCGCCACCGACGTGCTGATGATCACCATGACTGCGGTGATCCTCGTATCGATCAATCCCTGGCTGGCCCTGGTCACCCTGGTCCCGCTGCCCTTCATCGCCTGGCTCATCCATACCGTGCGCGACAAGCTGCGCTACGGCTTCGAGCAGGTGGATCGGGTGTGGTCGGAAGTCACCAGCGTGCTGGCCGACACCATCCCCGGCATCCGGGTGGTCAAGGCCTTCGCTCAGGAGAAGCGTGAGGTGGCGCGCTTCCGCGAGGCCAACGCCCGCAACCTGGCGGTGAACGACCGGGTCAACAAGGTCTGGTCGGTGTTCTCCCCCACCGTCACGCTGATGACCGAGATCGGCCTGCTGATCGTCTGGGGCTTCGGCATCTGGCTGGTATCCAAGAACGACGTCACCGTCGGTACCCTGGCCGCCTTCATCGCCTACATCTCGCGCTTCTACACCCGCCTCGACTCCATGAGCCGCATCGTCTCGGTGACCCAGAAGGC
>JAFLDU010000223.1 GCA_017309145.1 Zoogloea sp.
GATGGGGCCGCGCAGGGACTCGGTGTCGCAGGGATGGGCCACCGCGATGGGGACCGGCTCCATGCCGCGGGTCATCTCGAGCACGTGCAGGTAACGTTGCTGGCGGTCGGAGATGGTGATCTCCGGCAGGGTCATCCGCGGGCGCTTGATCTTTTCGGTGGGGGCCATCACCTCGGCGGTGCCGTCGATGACCTTCAGGCCATCCTGGTTGACGCACAGGCAGTCGAGCAGCAGGTGGTGGTTGTGCTCGAAGCGCTTGGTGCAGGTGATGGTCACGCTCAGCGTGTCGCCGATCGTGATGGGGCGCCAGAACTTGAGCGTCTGCCCCACGTACACGGTGCCCGGCCCCGGGAACTCGGTGCCGAGGATGGATGAGATCAGCACGCTGCCCCACATGGAGTGGCCGACCACTTCGCGGAACTGGCTGGAGCGGGCGAACTCGGGGTCCACGTGGGTCGGGTTGACGTCCCCGGACATGACGGCGAAGAGGTGGATGTCCTCGGGCCGGAGTGTCCGCACCAACTGGGCTGAGTCGCCGATGGCAATCTCGTCAAAGGTTCGGTTCTGGATGAAATCCATTGTGTCGGTTGTCATGTCGGGTCCTGAAGTTGCGTTGCAGCATGCGTCATTCTACGGAAAGCGCAATCCCCATCTTTAGTATTAGATCAAAGGTCTGTTGCACTGCGTCAGCCGGGCGGCAATGTGGCGAGATGTAATCCGAGAACTTCGCCGCAAGTCGTCAAAAACGCCCATGCTAGAATCGGCGCGGTCAAAATTCAAACCGCATTCAAGGGCTCTTATGGAAGTGATCGTCCTCGCCGCCGGACAAGGCAAGCGCATGCGTTCGGTGTTGCCGAAGGTCCTGCAACCCCTGGCCGCCAAGCCCATGTTGGCCCATGTGCTGGATACCGCACGGGCCCTGGAAGCCCGCCGCATCGTGGTGGTGTACGGCCACGGCGGCGAGGTGGTGCGCGAAGCCCTGGCCGCGCCCGATCTGGCCTGGGCCCGTCAGGACCCGCCGCAGGGCACGGGGCATGCGGTGCAGCAGGCGATGCCCCTGGTGGAGGATGGCGACATCGCCCTCATCCTCTACGGCGACGTCCCCCTGATCGGCCAGGCCAGCCTGCGCCGTCTCACCGCTGCCGCCAGCGACCGCAGCCTGGCTCTCCTCACCGTCCAGATGGCCGACCCCACCGGCTATGGCCGCATCCTGCGTGATGCGGCGGGCAAGGTCAGCCGCATCGTCGAAGAGAAGGACGCCAGCCCCGAGGAGCGCCGGGTCACCGAGGTCAATACCGGCATCCTGGCGGCCCCGGTGGCGCGCCTGCGCCAGTGGCTCGGCAATCTCAGGAACGACAATGCCCAGGGCGAGTACTACCTCACCGACATCATCGCCATGGCGGTGGCCGACGGCCTCGAGGTCATCACCACCCAGCCCGACGCCTTCGAGGAAACCCTCGGCGTGAACAACAAGACCCAGCTGGCCGAGCTGGAGCGCATCCACCAGCGCAACATCGCCCGCCGCCTCACCGACGAGGGGGTCACGGTGATCGACCCGGCCCGCCTCGACGTGCGTGGCCGCCTGGTGTGCGGGCGGGATGTCGAGATCGACATCAACTGCATCTTCGAGGGCGACGTGGAACTGGGTGATGGCGTGCGCATCGGCGCCAACTGCATCGTCCGCAATGCGAAGATCGGCGCCGGCACGCGCGTCGCCGCCTTCTCCCAGATCGAGGACACCGTGATGGGCGAGGCCTGCGTGATCGGCCCCTACGCCCGCACCCGCCCGGGTACCGTGCTCGGTACCGACGTGCATCTGGGCAACTTCGTCGAAGTGAAGAACAGCCACATCGCCGACCACTCCAAGGCCAACCACCTGGCCTATGTGGGCGATGCCGACATCGGCCAGCGGGTCAACGTGGGCGCGGGCACCATCACCTGCAACTATGATGGCGCCAACAAGTTCCGTACCATCATCGAAGACGATGTTTTCATCGGCTCCGACACCCAGCTGGTCGCGCCGGTCCGCGTCGGCCGTGGTGCCACCCTGGGGGCTGGCACCACCCTCACCAAGGACGCGCCGGCCGAGCAGCTCACCGTGTCCCGCGCCCGGCAGCTCAGCCTGGCCGGCTGGAAGCGCCCCGAGAAGATCAAGAAAGCCTGATTCCCGTTGTTGTGTCCGGCTCGGCCAGGATGGCCGGGCCCTAACAAGAGGTCTACGAACATGTGTGGCATCGTCACCGCCATTGCCCGTCGCAACATCGTCCCCGTGCTGCTCGAAGGCCTGCGCAAGCTTGAATACCGGGGTTACGACTCCGCCGGCCTGGCCGTCCTCAAGCCGGAAGCCACCCCCCAGCTGCAGCGCCTGCGGGCGGTGGGGCGTGTCGCCGAACTCTCCGCCCAGGCCGACGACGTGCAGCTCACCGCGGAGCTGGGCATCGCCCACACCCGCTGGGCCACCCACGGCGTGCCCTCGGAACGCAACGCCCACCCGCACATCTCCGGCGGCCTGGCCGTGGTGCATAACGGCATCATCGAGAACTTCGAGGCGCTGCGCAGCCAGCTCCAGGCCAAGGGTTACGTCTTTTCGTCCGAGACCGACACCGAGGCCATCGCCCACCTGCTGCACGACAAGCTCAAGACCTTCCCCGACCTCTTCGATGCGGTGCGCGCGACCCTGGCCGAGCTGGTCGGGGCCTACGCCATCGGCGTGATCGCCGAGATCGACCCCAGCCGTGCCATTGTCGCCCGCAAGGGTTCGCCCCTGCTGCTGGGCATCGGGGAGGACGGCCACTACGCCGCCTCCGACACCGCAGCCCTGCTGCAGGTCACCCGCAAAGTGGTCTATCTCGAAGATGGCGACGTCGCCGAGCTGCGCCTCGACGGCTACCGCGTCACCCTGCAGGACGGCACCCCGGTCGATCGCCCGGTGAGCATTTCCAGCCTGTCCGCCGATGCGGTCGAGCTGGGCAAGTACCGTCACTACATGCAGAAGGAGATCTTCGAGCAGCCCCAGGCCCTGGCCAACACCCTCGAACCCATCGCCGGCGCGGGCATCATCAGCCCGCAGATCTTCGGCGCCGAGGCCGTGGATGTGCTCAAGGCCACCCGGCGGGTGCTCATCCTCGCCTGCGGCACCAGCTACCACTCCGGCTTCACCGCCCGCTACTGGCTGGAGTCCGTGGCGAAGATCCCCTGCACGGTCGAGATCGCCTCCGAATACCGCTATCGCGAATCCGTGCCCGAGGCCGACACCCTGGTGGTGGTCATCTCCCAGTCCGGCGAGACCGCCGACACCCTGGCTGCCCTCAAGCACGCCAAGAGCCTGGGCATGACCAAGACCCTGGCCATCTGCAACGTGCCCGAGTCCGCCATCGTCCGCGAGTCCGCCCTACGCTTCATCACCCGCGCCGGCCCCGAGATCGGCGTTGCCTCCACCAAGGCCTTCACCACCCAGCTCGCCGCCCTGGCCCTGCTGACCCTGGCCCTGGCCAAGGTCAATGGCCGTCTCTCCGGCGAGCAGGAAGCCGGCTACCTCACCCAGCTGCGCCACCTGCCGGTGGCGGTGGGCAAGGTGCTTGACCTCGAGCCGGAGATCGAGCGCTGGGCCCAGCGCTTTGCGAGCAAGCAGCACGCCCTCTTCCTGGGGCGCGGCAGCCACTGGCCGATCGCCATGGAAGGCGCCCTGAAGCTCAAGGAGATCTCCTACATCCATGCCGAAAGCTACGCCGCCGGCGAGCTCAAGCATGGCCCCCTGGCTCTGGTGGACAAGGACATGCCGGTGATCGCCGTGGCCCCGGCCGACGAGTTGCTGGAAAAGCTCAAGAGCAACCTGCAGGAAGTCCGCGCCCGCG
The DNA here is from genome assembly GCA_017309145.1 of Zoogloea sp. Lineage (GTDB taxonomy): Bacteria > Pseudomonadota > Gammaproteobacteria > Burkholderiales > Rhodocyclaceae > Zoogloea. The sequence goes on from JAFLDU010000223.1 coordinate 3,855, forward strand.
GTGGCGAGCTCTACGTGTTTGCCGACGCCGGCAGCGAGATCCCGGAAACCGAAGGCGTGCACATCCTGCACATGCCCGAGCACTACGGGCTGCTCTCTCCGGTGCTCCACGTCATCCCGCTGCAACTGCTCAGCTACCACGCGGCGCTGGTCAAGGGCACCGATGTGGACAAGCCGCGCAACCTGGCCAAGAGCGTGACGGTGGAGTAAGCCGCGCGGCATCCGCCCGATCCGACGTACTTGGAAAGACGCCCGGCATGCCGGGCGTTTGTTCATGCCGGGGCGCTTACGGAGTCATTCCCCGTCGCCCACGTAATGCCGCGCATAGCGCTGCCCCAGGCTGGTCAGGATTTCGTAGCCGATCGTGCCGGCCCGAGCGGCGATGGCATCCACGCCGTGCCAGGGGTTCGCCAGATCGAGCAGTCCACCCTCCGCGATCCGCCCTTCCGGTGTGTCGGTGATGTCCACGATGAGGGTGTCCATGGAGATGTTGCCGATCAGCGGCAGCGGGACGCCATCGCAGCTGGCGATACCTCGGTTGCTCAGGCTGCGCAGGTAGCCGTCGGCATAGCCGACCGCAACGGTTGCAATGTGCGAGGGGCGTTGTGCGGTCCAGGTATGGGCGTACCCGACGGACGTGCCGGCTGCGATGTGGCGTGTCTGCAGGACTTTGCCCTGCAGGCGGATCACGGGGCGCATGGGATTGGGCTGTCCGGCGACCGGGGCCACGCCGTAGAGCGCGGCACCTGGGCGGACCAGGTCGAAGTGATAGTCGTCCCCGAGGAAGATCCCCGATGAGTTGGCTAGGCTGCCGCGAACGCCTGGCAGGTGGGCCAGGACTTCGCGGAAGCGCTTGAGCTGCAGGGCATTCACAGGGCTTCCCTGGTCTTCGGCACTGGCCAGGTGGCTCATGACGAACTTGAGTGCGATTCCCCGCAATGCCTCGGAGTCCGAGACCAGGCCGTCGAAATCCTCGGGGCCGAGGCCGAGGCGGGCCATGCCGGTATCCACCTGCAGGATGGCGGGCAGGACGGTGTCCAGGTCGCGGGCGAGGGTCTGCCAGGCCTTCAGCTGCTGCAGGCTGTTGAGGACGGGAACGAGCCGGTGGCGCACGCACTCCCGCTCGTCACCGGGGTGAGGGCCGTGCAGGACATGGATGGATGCATCGGCGGGCAGGGTGGGGCGCAGTGCGATGCCCTCATTGACGTGAGCGACGAAGAAATCGCGGCAGCCGGCGCGATACAGGGCCGGGGCCACACGCTCGGCGCCCAGGCCATAGGCGTCGGCCTTCACCACGGCGGCGCAGCCCGCGCCTGGAGGCAGCCGGGCACGGAGGCTCCGCCAGTTGTCGCAGAGGGCGTCGAGATCGATGCTGAGCAGGGCGCCTGCCTTGATGGGGGGGGAATCGGTCATGCTAGGGTCCTTGAGGAGAGGCGTTCTTGAAGGCAGGCCCGGCCGCGCGGGATGGCGCAGACGGACGGGCCTGAGGGGGGAGGGTGGGTCACTGCGCGCGGTGTCTTGCGGGTGTGCTCAGGCGGTAGCCGATGCCGAGCAGGGCGAACCAGGCCGGGGCCACATAAAGGGCGACCCGCGTACCAGGGTCGAGGGCCAGGAGTGCGCCGACGGCGACCATGAAGGCGACCACCACCCAGTTCATGTAGGGGGCCCCCGGCATGCGGAAGCCCACCGCCTTGGCCTGCCCGGCGGCCACGGCCTTGCGGTAGCCCAGGTGGGCGATGACGATGATCGACCAGGTCCATAAGGCGCCGATGAGGGAGATGCTCGTGACCCAGATGAAGACCTCCTCGGGGACGACGTAGTTGAGCACCACGCCGATGCTCATCAGGGCTGCCGAGAAAGTGATGGCGTTGGCCGGCAGGTGATGCCGGTTGACCTTGCCGAAGGCCTGGGGGGCCTGGCGGAACTGGGCCAGGGTGTAGAGCATGCGGCCGGTGCTGAAGATGCCGCTGTTGCAGGACGAAGCCGCCGCGGTGATCACCACGAAGTTGATCAGCCCCGCCGCTCCGGGGATGCCGATGCGCTCGAACACGAACACGAAGGGGCTGACGCCGGGCTTGAGTTCGCTCCAGGGCACCAGGGCCATCATCACCACGAGGGCTCCCAGGTAGAAGGCCAGGATGCGCCAGATGATGCTGTTGGTGGCGCTCGGCAGGACCTTCTCCGGGTTCTGCGCTTCGCCGGCGGTGACACCGATCAGTTCGACTCCTTGATAGGCGAACATGACGATCTGCAGCGTCATCACCACGCCCAGGATGCCGAAGGGCATGAAGCCCTGGTGGCGCCACAGGTTGGAGAAGCTGGCGGTGGCCCCGAGCGGCGTCAGGTCGAAGAAGATGATGGCCAGGCCGATCAGGATCATCGCCACGATGGTGACGACCTTGATCAGCGCGAACCAGAACTCCAGCTCGCCGAACAGCGCCACCGAGATGCGGTTCACCGAGTACAGCACGGCCAGTGTCACCAGCGCCGGTATCCACTGGGGGATATCGGGAAACCAGTAGTGGACATACACGGCTACCGCTGTGATCTCGGCCATCCCGATGGTCACCCAGGTGAACCAGTAGGACCAGCCCGTGGCGAAGCCGGCGAAGGGGCCGATGAACTCCTCCGCGTAGGTGGCGAAGGAGCCGGCCACCGGGCGGTACAGCAGGAGCTCGCCGAGCGCCCGCATGATGAAGAAGATGATCAGGCCACCCAGGGCGTAGCTCAGCAGCAGTCCTGGCCCTGCGACGGCGATGGCCCGTCCCGCGCCCAAGAACAGGCCAACGCCGATTGCCCCTCCCAGGGCAATCATCTGGATGTGCCTGTCCTTCAGGCCGCGGTGGAGATCCCGCGCCTCGTGACGGCCTTCTTCGGCAAGCAGTGTGTTGACATCAGTCATGACAGATTCCTTTCAGTCCGGCCCAGCCGGGTCAGAGGGGAGGGGCGAGTGCCCTCAACCCAGGCGGGCGACGACTTCGATCTCGACTTGGACGTCACGGGGCAGGCGCGCCACTTCAACCGTCGAGCGGGCCGGCTTGTGGTCGCCGAAGCGCCGTTCATACACGGCATTGAGGCGGGCGAAGTCATTCAGGTCCTTGACGAAGACCGTGCACTTGACGACCCGGCCGAGGGAGGCGCCGGCAGCGGCCAGCACGGCGCCCAGGTTGTCGAACACTTGTTCGGTCTGGGCTTCGATATCGCCTGCGCGCAGTTCGCCGCCGGCGGTGAGGGGGATCTGCCCGGACGTGAACAGCCAGCCGTCGACGGCGATGGCCTGGGCGTAAGGTCCGATGGCGCGAGGGGCTTCGGGCGTGGTGATGACCTGCATGGGTGTGTCTCCTTCGTTATGGATTGGTGTGGGGTGCTGCGAGGTAGAGGGAAATGGGGAGGTCCCCGGTGGCCTCAGGCGTAGCGGGCGACGCTGAGGTCGTCCACCGGGATCTCGGGCTGGCGCCCGCTGAGCATGTCTGCCACCACGCGTCCGGTGCCGGCGGCCATCGTCCATCCCAGGGTGCCGTGGCCGGTGCTGAGGGTCAGGTTGTCATAGCGGGTTCTGCCGATGATCGGGGTGCCGTCCGGGGTCATCGGGCGCAGGCCGGTCCAGAATTCGGCCCGGGAGATGTCGCCGCCGCGGGGAAAGAGATCGGACACCACGAACTCCAGGGTCTTGCGCCGTCCGGCTTCCAGGCTCAGGTCGAAGCCGGATAGCTGGGCCGTTCCTCCCACCCGGATCCGGTCGCCGAGGCGGGTGACGGCGACCTTGTGGGTTTCATCCATGATGGTGGACTCGGGGGCCATGGCCGGATCCGTGATGGGCACGGTGATCGAGAAGCCCTTCACCGGATAGACCGGAATGTCGATGCCCACCTGCTTGAGCAGCGCGGTCGAATAGCTGCCGAGGGCCAGTACATACTGATCTGCCTTCAGCACGCCGGCGCGGGTGCGGATGCCGGTGATGCGTCCGCCAGCCTGCTCGATGCCGGTGATGGGCGTGTCGAAGCGGAAATCCACCCCCAGGGCCCCGGCCAGACTGGCCAGGTTGCGGGTGAACTTGTAGCAGTCGCCGGTTTCATCGCCCGGCAGGCGCAGGGCTCCGACGAACTTGTGCTGGACCAGGGCCAGGGCGGGCTCATGGGCGAGGTAGCCCTCACGGTCGAGTACCTGGAAGGGCACGCCGGACTCCCGGAGGATGGCCACGTCCTTGCCGATGCCATCGAGTTGCTTCTGCGTGCGGAAGAGTTGCAGGGTGCCCTGGGTGCGCTCGTCGTAGGCGATGCCAGTATCGGCGCGCAGTTGCTTCAGGCAGTCACGACTGTATTCGGCGACGCGCACCATCCGGCTCTTGTTGATCTGGTAGGCGGACTCCGTGCAGTTGCGCAGCATGGCCAGGGTCCAACGCCACATGGCGGGGTCGAGCATGGGTTTGATGACCAGCGGGCTGTGCTGCATCAGCATCCACTTGATCGCCTTGAGGGGCACGCCGGGGCCGGCCCAGGGCGCGGAATAGCCCGGAGAGACTTCTCCGGCATTGGCGTAGCTGGTCTCGAGTGCCGGGCCGGGTTGACGGTCCACCACCGTGACCTTGTGTCCGGCTTTGGC
>JAFLDU010000024.1 GCA_017309145.1 Zoogloea sp.
GAAGTTCAGGCGCACCACATCAACGCCGGCCTGAACCAGGCGCTCCAGGGTGTTGAGATCGGAAGAGGAAGGGCCGAGGGTGGCGACGATCTTGGTGTGGCGGGACATGAGGTCTCCAGGGGTGGATGGGCGATGGGGCCTTGGCATGGAACTGCGGCATTCTAGGCCAAGGCAAGGCCGCGTGAACGGTGGGGCTCAGGCGGGCTGGCCGGGCGGGCTGCCTGCTGGAGGTGGGGCGGCGGAAGCCGCAGCCGAAGCGCTGCCGTTGCGGCCGGAGGACTTGGCCTGATACATCGCAGCGTCGGCCTGGCGCGCCAGGCTGTCCGGGTCGAGGCCGTGGTCCGGGTAGAGGGCAATGCCGATGCTCACCGAGACCCGACATTCGCGACCGTCGATGAGGTAGGCGGTGTTGATTGCGCGGCGGATCTTCTCGGCGACGCCCAGGGCTTCGTTCAGGGTGCCGATGTCATGCAGCAGGGCCATGAACTCGTCGCCGCCCTGGCGGGCCAGCATGTCACTGGCCCGCAGGCTGCTGCGCATGCGGCGGGCCGCCTCGACGAGCAGCAGGTCGCCGGCGGCATGGCCGAGGGTGTCGTTGACTTCCTTGAAGTGGTCCAGGTCGAGGAAGAGCAGGGCGAGCCGGGTGTGATGGCGCTGGGCCATCAGCAGACTGTCGCCCATGCGCTCCATGAAGTTGGTCCGGTTGGCCAGGCCTGTCAGCGGATCATGGGTGGCCAGGAAGCGGATGCGTTCTTCTGCGGCCTTCCGGTCCGAGATGTCGGTCAGGGTGAGGATCACCTCCTGCAACTGGCCGTGGGCGTCCAGGCGCGGGGCGTCGGTGACGATCACGGTGAGGCGGCGCCCGCTACGGGTCACCAAGGCCTGTTCGAAGGTGCCTTCCCGGCCTTCCCGCAGGCGCTGGGTGAAATGCTGCACACGCGACGGCTCGTCCGGCCAGAAGCGGGTGAAGGGCGTACCGATGAGGCTCTCGCCGGGTTCTTCGAGCAGCGCCTGCAGGCGGGGGTTGGCGAAGGAGAAGCACAGCCTGGCATCCAGGGCTGCGATGCCTTCAAACGACTGGTTCACCAGGGTGCTGTAGCGAGCCTCGCTGGCGCGCAGTGAGGCTCCGATCCGGGCCAGTTCGCCGGCCCGGTTGCGAGCGGCGAAGAAGGAGGCGGCAAGCAGCACGAAGAGTCCGCAGATCAGCACGATGGCCCCGCGCTCCAGATAGCGGGTGAGCTCTCCGGCGTCATTGGCCAGGCTGTCGAAGGTCAGGGTCCAGATCCGGCTGTCCAGCTCTAGCTGGGTCCTGTCCTGCATGCCGCCGACGGCCGTGCGTTCCGGGTGGCTGTCGTAAAGCAGGGCTTCCGGCGTGGTGTCGTGGCCATCGTAGATGCGCAGCCGCACCCGCGTGTCCGAGGTGTTGACGGTGCCGGTGATCAGGTCACCCATCCGGAACGGGCTGTAAACCCAGCCCAGGAGCGCCTTTTCGCGCTGCTCCGGGGTTCGCAGGCTGGCGCCTTTACGGAAGAATGGCAGGTAGAGCAGTACACCGGCCTGGGGCGCACTGGCGGTTTCCTGGAGCAGGCGAACCTTGCCGGACAGCACTGGCAGGCCCAGCTCCAGCGATCTCAGCATGGCCTGGCGGCGCACCGGTTCGGCCAGCATGTCGTAGCCGAAGGCGCGCTGGTTGCGCCAGTCGAAGGGTTCGATGAAGGTGATGGCACCGTACTCGGCGCGCAGCCCGGGGGGATGGACCTGGTAGTCGGGAAAGCCCTCCGCCCGGACGCTCTCCTGGTGGGCACGTAGCTGGGATTGCCGGACGTAGGCCGCAAAGCCGATGCCCTGGATCCCCGGATAGAAGGCTTGCAGGTGCAGGGCGTCCACGTAAGTCCGCCATTCTTCGCGGGATACGTTGTTGGAGGAATGAAACAGGGCGCGGGCGCCGGTGAGAACCTGCCGATGTGCCTTGAAGCGCTCATCGATCCGCAGGGTGATCTCGGAGGTCTTCAGGATGAAGGCGTCCCGCCGGGCCTGGTTGGTGACTTCGTCCAGCCGGTGGATGGCCTGGGAGCCCACCAGCATGGTGATGACGCCGACTAGCAGCGTGGGCAGAAGCACTGTCCGCGCCCAGACGGGCTCGCTGCCGCGGCCCGGGGCGGGCTGCGGAGATGGCGATCCTGGAACGTTTGCTTGAGCGGGCATGCAGGCTGTCCCGAGTCTTTTCTGTATGTCTAACGGCCGTCGGCGGGCGAGTTTGATCCTGATCGTGGAGAATGCCTGCGTGGCGCCGGTCCGGTGGTCATGCCTCTCGTATAAAATCAAGGCTCCGGCGCGAGGGCGTGGCCCTGCCCGGCCAAATTCGGGCGCTGCAAGCGTGCCCCTTGGCTCGGCGCTGCTGAAAACTTTTTTGTACGCGCACCCAGATTCCGATCTTCAGAGGACCCCCATGATTCTCGTAACCGGCGGAGCCGGCTTCATTGGCGCAAATTTTGTACTCGACTGGCTGCGCGCAAGCGACGAGCCGGTGGTCAACCTGGATGCCCTGACCTACGCGGGCAACCTGGAGAACCTGGCCTCGCTGGCGGGTGATCCGCGCCATGTCTTCGTGCAGGGCGACATCTGCGACCGGGCACTGATCGACCGGCTGCTGGCCGAACACCGTCCCCGTGCCCTGGTGCACTTTGCCGCAGAGAGCCACGTGGACCGCTCCATCCATGGCCCGGGCGACTTCATCCGCACCAACGTCAATGGCACCTTCACCCTGCTCGAGGCCGCCCGCGGCTACTGGAGCAGCCTGGAGGGCGCTGACAAGGCCGGCTTCCGTTTCCACCATGTGAGCACCGACGAGGTGTACGGTTCCCTGGGGCCCACCGATCCGGCCTTCACCGAGACCAAGACCTACGAGCCGAACAGCCCGTATTCGGCCAGCAAGGCCGCCTCCGACCACCTGGTGCGGGCCTGGCACCACACCTACGGGTTGCCGGTGACCACCAGCAACTGCTCCAACAACTACGGTCCCTACCACTTCCCCGAGAAGCTCATCCCCCTGATGATCGCCAACGCCCTGGCCGGCAAGCCGCTGCCGGTGTACGGCGACGGCATGCAGATCCGCGACTGGCTGTACGTCACCGACCACTGCAGCGCCATCCGCGCGATCCTCGAGAAGGGCACCCCGGGCGAGGTGTACAACGTGGGCGGCTGGAACGAGAAGCCCAACATCGAGATCGTGCACACCCTGTGCGCCCTGCTCGACGAACTGCGGCCCGACCCGGCCGGCAGCTACACCCGCCTGATCACCTACGTGACCGACCGCCCCGGCCACGACCGCCGCTACGCCATCGACGCCCGCAAGATCGAGCGCGAACTCGGCTGGCGGCCCGCCGAGACCTTCGAGACCGGCATCCGCAAGACCGTCGAGTGGTACCTCGCCAACCAGGAGTGGGTCGCCCACGTGCAGAGCGGCGCCTACCGGGAGTGGGTCGAGAAGAACTACGCCGGTCGCGCCTGAGGAGCCCTGCCATGAAGATCCTCCTCTTCGGCAAGAACGGCCAGGTCGGCTGGGAGCTGCAGCGCAGCCTCGCCCCCCTGGGCGAACTCATCGCCCTCGACCACGACGGCGCCCCCGGGCTCTCCGGCAACTTCGCCGACCCCGACAGCCTGGTGGCCACCGTACGTAGCGTCGCCCCGGACCTCATCGTCAATGCGGCGGCCCATACCGCCGTGGACAAGGCCGAGAGCGAAGCCGACTTCGCCCGCAGTCTCAACGCCCTGGCGCCTGGCGTGCTGGCCCGCGAGGCTGCGGCGCGCGGCGCGCTGCTCGTGCATTACTCCACCGACTACGTCTTCGACGGCAGCGGCGATGCCCCGCGGGACGAAGACGCCCCCACCGGCCCCCTCTCCGTGTATGGCCGCACCAAGCTCGAAGGCGAACAGCTCATCCGCGACAGTGGCTGCCGCCACCTCATCTTCCGCACCAGCTGGGTGTATGCGGCCCGGGGCGGCAACTTCGCCAAGACCATGCTCAAGCTCGCCGCCGAGCGGGACGCCCTGACCATCATCAACGACCAGCACGGCGCCCCCACCGGTGCCGACCTGCTGGCCGACGTCACCGCCCATGCGGTGCGCCAGACCCTCGCCCGGCCGGAGCTGGGGGGCCTGTATCACCTGGTCGCCGGTGGCGAGACCACCTGGTACGACTACGCCCGCCACGTCATCGAGCATGCCCGGGCCCGCGGCGTCTCCGTGAAGGTTGCCCCCGAGGCCATCCGCCCCGTGCCGACCAGCGCCTTCCCGACGCCGGCCGCCCGCCCGCTCAACTCGCGCCTGGCCACAGGCAGGCTGCAGCGCGCCTTCGGCCTTGTGCTGCCGCCGTGGCAGAGCGGGGTGAACCGGATGCTGGAAGAGATCATCTGATGCGCTCGGGTTTGCGAGCGGCTCAATGCACACGGGGCGACTGAAGTCGCCCCTACACAGAAAGAGGTTGTGAACATGCAACGCAAAGGCATCATCCTCGCCGGCGGCTCCGGCACCCGGCTGCACCCGGCCACCCTGGCCGTCTCCAAGCAGCTCATTCCGGTGTACGACAAGCCGATGATCTACTACCCCCTCAGCACCCTGATGCTGGCGGGCATCCGCGACATCCTGATCATCTCCACCCCGCAGGACACGCCGCGCTTCCAGCAACTGCTCGGCGACGGCGCCCAGTGGGGCCTTGACCTGCAATACGCCGTGCAGCCCAGCCCAGACGGTCTGGCCCAGGCCTTCGTGATCGGTGCCGACTTCGTCGGCGGCGGCCCCAGCGCCCTGGTCCTCGGTGACAACCTGTTCTACGGCCACGACTTTGCCGGGGATCTGCGCGAGGCGGGCAAGAAGACCGACGGCGCCACCGTCTTCGCTTATCCGGTGCACGACCCCGAGCGCTATGGCGTGGTCGAATTCGACGCCACGGGCCGCGCCATCAGCCTTGAAGAGAAGCCCAAGGCCCCGAAGAGCCGCTACGCCGTGACCGGCCTCTACTTCTACGACAACCGGGTCGTGGACATCGCCCGCGAGCTCAAGCCTGGCCCGCGGGGCGAGCTCGAGATCACCGACGTCAACCGCCAGTATCTGGAGTGGGACGCCCTCGATGTACAGGTCATGGGTCGCGGCCACGCCTGGCTGGACACCGGCACCCACGAGAGCCTGCTCGAGGCCGGTCTGTTCATCCAGACCATCGAGAAGCGTCAGGGCCTCAAGATCGCCTGCCCCGAAGAGATCGCCTGGCGCGCCGGCTGGATCGATGCGGCCCAGCTGCAGAAGCTCGCTGCACCCCTCGCCAAGAACGGCTATGGCCAGTATCTCACCCGCATTCTCGAAGAAAAGGTGTTCTGATGAAGGTGACCCAAACCTCGATTCCCGGCTTGCTGATCCTGGAGCCGAAGGTCTTCGGCGACAATCGCGGCTTCTTCATGGAGAGCTTCAATGCGCGGACCTTCCGCGAGCTGACCGGGCTGGATGTGGACTTTGTGCAGGACAACCACTCCCGCTCCGGCAAGGGCGTGCTGCGCGGCCTGCACTACCAGATCCAGCAGGCCCAGGGCAAGCTGGTGCGGGTGGTGCGTGGCAGCGTCTTCGACGTGGCGGTGGATCTGCGCAAGGGCTCGCCGACCTTCGGCAAGTGGGAGGGGGTGGAGCTGAGCGAAGAGAACAACCGGCAATTCTGGATTCCGCCGGGCTTTGCGCACGGCTTCCTGGTGACCAGCGACAGCGCCGACTTCCTCTACAAGACCACCGACTACTATGCCCCCGAGCACGAGCGCAGCCTGCTGTGGAACGACCCGGCGGTGGGCGTGGCATGGCCACTGGAGGGGGCGCCGCTGCTGTCCGCCAAGGATGTGGCGGGGAAGCCGCTGGCCGAGTGCGAGACCTTCGCCTGAACTGCCTGAAAGCTTTGGCAGCCTGACAATTATTTCTTTGTTGGTGTCATGAAGCCCGCGCGATAATGCGCGCCTGTCATTCCGCCCGTGGAGTTCCGCATGTCCCGTTCGCTCATTTACCTCGTTGCCGGCGCCCGCCCCAATTTCATGAAGATCGCGCCCATCGTGCGCGCCCTGCAGGCCCGGGCTGACCGCTTCGAGTACCGGATCATCCACACCGGCCAGCACTACGACCGGGAGATGAGCGACGTGTTCTTCGACGAGCTGGGCATTCCCAAGCCCGACTACCACCTCGAGGCCGGTGGTGGCAGCCACGCCACCCAGACCGCCAAGATCATGGTGGCCTTCGAGGAGATCTGCCAGAAGGCCCGCCCGGACTGCGTGCTGGTGGTGGGGGACGTGAACTCCACCTTGGCCTGCTCCATCGATGCCAAGAAGCTCGACATTCCGGTCGCCCATGTGGAGGCCGGCCTGCGCAGTGGCGACATGCGCATGCCCGAAGAGATCAACCGCCTGGTCACCGACAGCATCTCCGACTGGTTCTTCTGCACCGAGCCGGCGGGCGTGGACAACCTGCTGAAGGAAGGCAAGCGCCAGGATGCCGTGTTCCACGTGGGCCACGTGATGGTGGACAACCTGCTCTACCAGCGCGACAAGCTCGACGCTTCCGACAAGAGCGGGATGGAGACCGAGGCGATCAAGGCGAAGTACCCGAGGTATGGCGTGGTGACCCTCCACCGTCCCTCCAACGTGGACGACGAAACCAACCTGCGCGGCATCGCCGGTGCCCTGAAGCAGATCGCTGCCGACCTGCCGCTGATCTTCCCGGTGCACCCGCGCACCCGTGGCAACCTGGAAAAATTCGGCCTTGACCTGGGGCCCAACGTGGTGCTGACCAAGCCCCAGTCCTACATGGAGTTCCTGAACCTGTGGAAGGACGCGGCCCTGATCATGACCGACAGCGGCGGCCTGCAGGAGGAGACCACCGCTCTCGGCATTCCCTGCCTGACGCTGCGCGAGAACACCGAGCGTCCGGTCACCCTGGATGAAGGCAGCAACGTGCTGGTGGGCACCGATCCGGCCCGCATCCTGGAAGAGGCCGCCAAGGTGCTGGCCGGCCAGGGCAAGCAGGGGCGTCGCCCGGCCCTGTGGGACGGCAAGGCCGCCGAACGCATCGTGGCCGACCTGGACCGGCTGCTGCCGGCCTGATCGATCCGCTGAGTTTGATAGGAAAAGCCGCCCGAGGGCGGCTTTATTACGTCGTCGGTGCCGTGGTGCTCAGGTCTTGTCCTCGCCATTGCCGGCCAGCGGGGTGAACAAGGCATCCACGAATTCCTTCGCCCGGAACACCTGCAGATCGTCGATCTGCTCGCCCACGCCGATGAAGCGCAGGGGCTTGGGGCACTGGCGGGCGATGGCGGCCACCACGCCGCCTTTGGCGGTGCCGTCCAGCTTGGTGACCACCAGGCCGGTGACGCCGATGGCGGCATCGAAGGCCTTGACCTGCTGCAGGGCGTTCTGGCCGATGTTGGCGTCCAGTACCAGCAGCACCTCGTGGGGGCCGGAGGGTTCCGCCTTCTGGATCACCCGGCGGACCTTGGCAATCTCTTCCATCAGGTGCAGCTGGGTCGGCAGGCGCCCTGCCGTATCGGCCAGCACGATGTCGATATTGCGGGCGCGGGCGGCGCTGATCGCGTCGAACACCACTGCGGCGGGGTCGCCGGACTCCTGGGCGATCACCGCCACCCCGTTGCGCTCGCCCCAGGTCATCAGCTGCTCGCGGGCAGCCGCACGGAAGGTGTCGCCGGCAGCCAGCAGCACGCTTTTGCCCTGGTTCTGGAAGTGCTTGGCCAGCTTGCCGATGGAGGTCGTCTTGCCCGAGCCGTTGATGCCCGCGATCATGATGATGTAGGGCTTGTGGCTGCTGATCTCCAGCGCTTGCTCGAGGGGCGAGAGGATGCCCAGCAGGCCTTCGGCCAGGGCGCCCTGGAGCTGGTCGGCGGTTTCCAGCTTGTCACGCTTCCAGCGCAGGCGCAGCTCCTTGAGCAGGTGCTGGGTGGCTTCGACGCCGCAGTCCGCCATCAGCAGGGTGGTTTCCAGCTCTTCGAGGAGTTCTTCGTCGATCTTGCGGCGAGAGAACAGGCTGGTCAGGCCGCCGAGGCCGCCGCCGATCTGTTCGCGGGTGCGGGACAGGCCGGCCCGCAGGCGGTCCATCCAGGAGCGTTTCTTTTCGGGCTCGGGGGCTGCAGCAGCGGCCACCGGGGTGCTTGGAGCCGGCGCAGGTGCAGCCGTTGCTGCAGGCGCGGCGGGCTGGGGCGCCTCGGCGGCCTTGGCCTCGGGCGCCGGCGTTTCGCCGGGCTTGAGGGCTTTCTTCAGGAAACCAAACATGGAGTGGCGAGTCTGAGAGTGGGTCTATCGGGACGGGCCGGGCGCGCAATTGCCCGCCTTGCCCGGTTGGCCGGGCTGCCGGAATGCCGCTATGATGCCGCGCCACATGCCGGCCGGTGGCCACCATTCCTGAATTTTACCAGATGCTTCAAGAGCCTATGATGAATCGCAGTGTGCGTATTGCCAGCTCGGTGCTGGCGCTGAGTGCGGCCCTGGTCACTCCGGCCTTGGCCAACCCCTTCGAGACGACGCTTCCCAACGGCATGAAGCTGATCGTCAAGGAGGACCGCCGGGCCCCCTCGGTGGTGCATATGGTCTGGTACAAGGTGGGGGCCATGGATGAGGTGGATGGCACCTCGGGGGTTGCTCACCTGCTTGAGCACATGATGTTCAAGGGCACCCGGGCGGTCGGCCCGGGCGAGTTCAACAAGCGGGTGGCGGCCGCGGGAGGGCGGGACAATGCCTTCACCAGCCACGATTACACGGCCTACTTCCAGCAGGTACCGAAGGAGGCGTTGGGCAAGATGATGGCGCTGGAGGCCGATCGGATGGCCAACCTCCGGGTGACCGAGGAGGGCTTCAAGAAAGAGATCGAAGTGGTCAAGGAAGAGCGCCGCCTGCGCACCGATGACAAGCCCCGCTCTCTGGTGGTCGAGCAACTGATGGCCACGGCCTTTCAGGCCCACCCATATCGCCGGCCGATCATCGGCTGGATGAGCGACCTCGACAACATGACCGCCCAGGACGCCCGCGACTGGTATCAGCGCTGGTATGTGCCCAACAACGCCACCTTGGTGGTGGTGGGTGACGTGGATCACAAGGCGGTGTTCAAGGAAGCCGCGGCCACCTACGGCAAGGTCAAGGCCCGTGCGCTTCCGGTGCGCAAGCCGCTCATCGAGCCGGAGCAGACCGGCCCGCGGCGTACCGTGGTCAAGGCACCGGCCGAGCTGCCCTATGTGGCACTGGCCTGGCGCGTTCCGACCCTGCGCGATGTGAAGGCCGACAGTGATTTCTACGCCCTGCAGGTGCTGGCCGCCGTGCTCGACGGCTACGATGGGGCCCGTCTGGCCAGGAACATCGTGCGGGGCAGCCGGGTGGCGGTCACCGCTGGGGCCGGCTACGACGGCACGGCGCGGGGCGAGTCCCTGTTCTATCTGGATGGCGCACCGGCTCCAGGCCAGACCCCGGCGCAGGTCGAGGTGGCGCTGAAGGCGGAGATTACCCGCATCCAGGATGAGGGCGTGTCCGAGGACGAACTGCGACGGGTCAAGGCCCAGGCGGTGGCGGGTCAGGTCTACAAGCGTGACTCCCTGATGGGGCAGGCCATGGAGATCGGCATGGACGAGATGGTCGGCCATTCCTGGAAGGACGATGCCCTGATGCTCGACCGCATCCGGGCGGTTACTGCTGCCGAAGTGCAGGCTGTGGCGCGCAAGTACTTCCGTGATGAGACCCTCACCGTCGCGCAACTCGACCCCCTGCCGGTGGACCCCCAGGCCCGTGCCAAGGCGGCCGCAGCCCACCGTCACTGAACCTTCCCCGAATCCGAGGTTGATCGATGAGCTTTGAATACAAGCGTTTCGGGGCGGCCCTGCTGCTGACCCTGGCGACCCTGACCGCCCATGCCGGTCTTTCCATCCAGCACTGGACGACGCCCAATGGCAGCCGGGTGTTCTTCGTCGAAAGCCGGGCCCTGCCGATTGTCGATGTGCAGGTGGATTTTCGTGCCGGCGGTGCCGAGGCGCCGGCCGGCAAGGCCGGGTTGGCCGGGCTGACCCGCTCCCTGCTCGATGCCGGCGCGGGTGATCTGGACGAGGATGCCATTGCCAACCGGACGGCCGACCTGGGCGCGCAGATCGGTGGCGGGGTCGATATGGACCGCGCCTCCGTGTCCTTGCGCACCCTCAGCAGCCAGGCCGAGCGGGATGGCGCGGTGGACCTGCTGGCCACCCTGATCCTGAAGCCCCGCTTCCCGGCGGCTGCCGTTGAGCGGGAAAAGGCCCGCAGCATCGCCGGGCTGAAGGAGTCTGATACCCAGCCCGACGCGATCCTGTCCCGCCGTTTTGCTGCGGCAGTGTTTCCCGATCAGGCCTATGGCCGTCTGCCCACGGTGGAGAGTGTCGGGAGCCTGACCCGAGATGACCTGGTGGACTTCCACCGCCGCACCTATACCGCCAACCGGGCCGTGGTGAGCATCGTCGGCGACGTCTCCCGTGCCGAGGCGGAGGCCATCGCCCTGCGCCTGACCGCCGGCATGCCGGCCGGTGAGCCGATTCCCCCGGCGGTGGCGGGCAAGCAGCCGGAACGTCAGACGATCCGCGTGCCCCATCCCTCGGCGCAGGCTCATGTGGCCGTCGGCCAGCCCGGCATCAAGCGCGGTGATCCCGATTTCTTCCCGCTGATGGTGGGCAACTACATTCTGGGGGGCGGGGGCTTCGTCTCGCGCCTGACTTCCGAGGTGCGGGAGAAGCGCGGCTATGCCTACAGCGTGTATAGCTACTTCGCCCCCCAGCGGGAGCCGGGCCCCTTCCAGATCGGGCTGCAGACCAAGGGCAGCCAGGCTGAAGATGCCCTCAAGGTGGTGGGTGAGACCCTCGATGCCTTCCTGGCCAAGGGGCCGACCGAAGCCGAGTTGAAGGCGGCCAAGGAGAATCTGATCAACGGCTTTGCCCTGCGCCTCGACTCCAACCGCAAGATGCTCGAGCAGGTCGCCGTGATCGGCGGCTTCGGGCTGCCCCTGGATTATCTGGATACCTATCGGGACAAGGTCAAGGCAGTGACCGCTGAACAGATCCGCGAGGCCTTCCGTCGCCACGTGCTGCCTGAGCACATGGTGACCGTGGTTGTCGGCGGTGACGGTGACAAGGCCACGGGCAAGAGCGGGGCCGCACGTTGAGTCGCATCCGCATCATCGGGGGCGAGTGGCGCTCCCGCCTCATCGACGTGAGCACGGTCAAGGGTCTGAGGCCGACACCTGACCGGGTGCGGGAGACCCTCTTCAACTGGCTGGGCCAGGATCTGGAAGGTCTGCGTTGCCTGGATCTCTTTGCCGGCAGCGGTGCCCTCGGCTTCGAGGCAGCCTCACGGGGGGCGGCCTCGGTCACGATGATCGAGCAGGACCCGGTCGCCTGGGCGGCCCTGCAGGCCAACGCAAAGACCCTTCGGGCGTCGTGTGTACAGCTTGTGCGGGGCGATGCGCTAAAATTCGCCAGTTCCGCAGTTCAGCCCTTTGATGTGGTCTTTCTGGATCCGCCCTACCGGGCCGGCTGGATCGAGCGGATGGCGCCGCTGCTGCCCGGACTCCTCGCCGAAGACGGGCGGGTCTATGTGGAAGCGGAATACAACATCGAAAACATCGACCGATTGACGCGAATCAAGCACGGTACGGCCGGACAGGTGTATTACCACCTCTTTGCCGCCAGCGCCTGAATCCCGCGCGGTTGCTCCGAGAAGGAAGGGCTGGAACATGAGGGATAGTGTCGCGGTGTACCCGGGGACGTTCGACCCCTTCACCCGAGGGCATGAGGATCTCGTGCGCCGGGCTGCCCGGCTGTTCGAGAGGGTCATCGTCGGTGTCGCGGTCAGTGGTGGCAAGGGGCCCATCTTTTCGGTGGAGGAGCGGGTCGAGATTGCGCAGGAAGTGCTCGCGCCTTATCCCAACGTGGAGGTTCAGGGGTTCTCCTGCCTGCTGATGGATTTCCTGCACAGGAACGATGCGCGGGTGATCCTGCGCGGCCTGCGTGCCGTCTCCGACTTCGAGTACGAGTTCCAGATGGCGGGCATGAACCGCAAGCTCTACCCTGATGTGGAAACCGTGTTCCTGACCCCTGCCGATGAGTACATGTTCATCTCAGCGACCATGGTGCGCGAGATTGCGCGGCTGGGTGGTGATGTGAGCAAGTTCGTGCAGCCGGGGGTGTATGACCGGCTGTGCCTGAAGATCAACAAACAGCAAAACGTAACGAGGAAGTAAAGCAAATGGCCTTGATGATTACCGACGAGTGCATCAACTGTGACGTCTGCGAGCCGGAATGCCCGAATGGTGCCATTTCCCAGGGCGAGGAGATCTACGTCATCGATCCGAACAAGTGCACCGAGTGCGTCGGCCACTTCGATGAGCCCCAGTGTCAGCAGGTCTGTCCGGTGGACTGCATCCCCTTCAATCCGGAGCATCCGGAGAGCAAGGACGACCTGATGGAGAAGTTCCTGAAGCTGACCTCCGACAAGTAAGCCGTCGCCGTCTGAACAAGCAGGGCCGGATGCACTTCAGGGTGCATCCGGCCCTGTGCCTTTCAAGGGTCAGGCCGCGAGGGCCGCCGGTGCGTCGGTGCTCGGCAGGCCGCTGCCCAGGGACTGTTCGATGCGTACAGCCAGCTGATTGAGCTGGGCCAGTTGCCGCACCAGGAGGTCTTCCGCCTGCTGCAGCTCGCGCACCCGGTCTTCGAGGGTGTCGGTGGCCTGGTGGATGCGTTTGACGCTCTCCAGGCGACGCTTGAGCTGCAACTGGTACTCCCGCACCTGGGTCTCGAGGGGGGCCATCACGGCGCGCAGCCATTGCTCCGCATCCCGGTTGGCGATCTCGAAGGTGCGGCGGGCCTGTACGGCCACCGTTTCGAAGAACTTCTGGGTCAGGGTGTGCTTTTCGGTGGTGACGATGGTCAGCACCGTGTTGAACTGGTTGTTGAAGGCTTCTTCAAGGCGCTCGATTTCCTTCTCGTAGCGGAGGGTCGAGAAGGCGGTGGGGGCGGCCAGCTTGAGGCCGTGCTCGACGGTGAAGCGCTTGTACATGGCGTCGAGCATCCGCGAGATCTCGCTGATCTCGTCGGTGGATTTCTTCAGGTTGCCGCGCAAGTGGGCAAAAAAGCCCTTCATGGCGCCGCGCAGCCCGCGGGAGAAAGCCGCGTCCAGCATGGCCTCGCGGGTGCGCCGGGTCTCGTCGCGCAGGGCGTCGAGGCCCAGATGGCCGAAGAGGTTGTTGGACAGGTTGGAGAAGACGCTGCGCACGGCGTAGTACTTCTGCAGGCCCTGTTCGAACTCGTCCTTCTCCGAGCGCACCTTGCGCATCATGTACTCGATGACGTTCTGGTTCTTGCCGCGCAGGTCGGTGAGCTCCTGGAGCTGCTCGCGCAGGCCGCTGAGCCGGGCATTGAGGAGCTCCCGGCTGCGTCCGACGATGTCCGCCACGTCGCCCTGGGTGTTGTCCCGGACGATGTCGCGCTTGGTCGGCAGCAGCTCGGTGGATAGGGCCTGTTCGAGCTGGACGATGCGGCTGCGGTCGAGCAGGGCGTCGTCGTTGTTGACCTTGGCCACCAGCCCCTTCTGGGCGGAGACCGGATACACCTGGGATGGCTCGATGTCGAGGGTGGTCGCCACGCTGGCCACCTGTCCGGCAATCTCCCGCTCGATCTCGGCTTCGCTGCGCAGGCCGTCCCACAGGCCGTCGATCTTGTTCAGCGCGACGATGCGTCCCCGTTGTCGGCGGCCGGCATTGACATGTTCGCGCCAGACGGCCAGGTCGCTCTGGGTGACGCCGGTGTCGGCGGCCAGGATGAACAGCACCGCGTGGGCGTTGGGCAGCAGGTTGAGGGTCAGCTCGGGTTCGGCACCGATGGCGTTGAGGCCCGGCGTGTCGAGGATGACCAGGCCCTGCTCGAGCAGCGGGTGCGGGAACTGGATGATGGCGTGGCGCCAGCGGGGGATCTCGAGCTTGCCGTCAGCGTCGGGGCGGATGCCGCCGTCGCCGTTCTCGTTGATCGGGAAGCCCAGTTCCTCGGCCTCCTGCTGGGTGACCAGGCGGGTCTCGCCGACCTGGGCCAGCGCTGCCTGGAGGCTTTCCGCCGAGCGGGTGTCGAGGGGGCGGACCTGCCACTCCTCGGGGTAGCGTTTCAGCTCCGTGATGCTGGCGTTGGTCTTGCGGCTCTCGATGGGCAGCAGGCGGATCTCGGGCTGGTCGCCGCTCTTCCACTGCAGCTCGGTCGGGCACATGGTGGTGCGGCCCGCACTGGAGGGCAGGATGCGGTTGCCATAGCCCGCAAAGAAGACCGCATTGATCAGCTCGGACTTGCCCCGTGAGAACTCGGCCACAAAGGCCACCACCAGTTTGTCCTCGCGCAGGCGGTCGAGCAGGTACTGGAGGCGCAGGTCGGACTGGGCGTCACCGATCTCGTTCTGTTGCAGCCATTTGCGCAGCTCGCCGATCCCGGCGGCAACGTCTCCTCGCCACTGGGTGTAGGCAGAGAAGTGATCAGCGAGCATGTGGGCGTCTTTCACGGGCGTCTTTCCTGGACATGGCGCCGCTTCGCCGGCGGCTTGTCAATATTATTAGCATAAACGGGATTGTGCCTGACCGAAACACTCTCAGCGTTGGCAGCGGGGGCAGTAGAAGGTCGCGCGCTGCCCCATGATGCGCTTGCGGATTGTTGTCGAGCACTGTCGGCAGGCTTCACCGTCCCGGCCGTACACGAAGTACTGCTGTTGGAAGTAGCCTGGCGAGCCATTGCTGCCGACGAAATCCCGCAGCGAGCTGCCGCCCGCGGCGAGGGCGTCGAGGAGGGTTTCTCGGATGCATTGGGCGAGCCTGGCGCAGCGGCGGGGGCCGAGTTCGCCTACCGGTGTGGTGGGGTCGATGCCTGCCCGGAACAGGCTTTCCGACGCATAGATGTTGCCGATCCCGACCACCCGGGTGGCGTCCATCAGGAACAGCTTCACCGGGGTGGTGCGCCCGCGGCTGGCCTGATGCAGCCAGGCTCCGTCAAAGGCGTCGTCGAGGGGCTCGACGCCTAGGTGGGCGAGGAGGGGGTGTTCCCCGTCCCCGTCCTGCCACAGGACAAGACCGAAGCGCCGGGGGTCGCGCAGGCGCAGGGCACGCCCGCCGAAGAGCAGGTCCACGTGATCGTGCTTGCCGGGGGGGTCGTCCCCGGGAACGATGCGCAGGCTGCCGGACATGCCCAGATGGATCAGCAGCCGGCCGGTGGGGAAGCGCAGCAGCAGGTATTTGGCCCGGCGCTCCACGCCGAGCAGGAGCTGGCCGTCGAGCAACGGGTCGAGATCGGCGGGAATGGGGTGGCGCAGGCGGGGTTGGCGGACGCGCGCGCCCTCGCAGCGCTGACCTTCGAGCTCGGGGGCGATCCCGCGGCGGGTTGTTTCAACTTCGGGTAGTTCGGGCATGTCAGGGGCCTGGGGGCTGGCTTGCTGGGCTTTGGGAAAGCGCCTAACATCGGCGAACCCTATTGTAGCGGCGCGATCCAACAGCGGGACCTGCGCTCGCACGCCTTTGGGAATGCGGGGCGACGGGACCTCGTGTGTTTTTGCTGAGAATTTCATGACGCCCATCATCCGAGCCGCTTTCTCCCCCCGTATCCTGGCTGTGCTCCTGTCGGCTGGATTGCTGGCCGGTGCCGTCCATGCCCAGCAGTCGCCCTCGACGGAGGAGGAGGCGCCAGCCGGCAGTCCAGCCGCCGTCTATCCCGCCCAGGAGCTGACCCCGCAGATCATCTACCAGATGATGCTAGCCGAGATCGCTGCGGCCCGCGCGCAACCGACCATGGCGACCCGTTCCTACATCGATCTCGCCCAACGGACCCGGGATCCGCGCATCGCCCGGCGAGCTGCCGAGATCGCCTTTCTTTCCCGTCAGGCCGAGTTGGCCGGCGAGGCTGCGCGTTTGTGGCTCGAACTGGAGCCGGGCTCCGAGCAGGCGCAGCAGCTGGTTTCAGGGACTCTCGTCAATCAGGCCCGCTACGATGAGCTGGAAACCCAGCTCGCCGCTGCCCTGGCACGCCAGGGGGACAACATCGGGCCGGCCTTGATGGGCTTGAACCGGGGGCTCGCCAGGATTCCGGACAAGGACCTGATCCGGCGTCTCGTCATCCAGCTGACGGAGCCCTACCTGCAGCGTCCCGAGGCGCATTTTGCGCGGGCCAATGCCGCCTTTGTTGCGGGGGACTCCCCGGCTGCTGCCGCAGCCCTCGATGGTGCCCTGGCGCTGCGTCCCGACTGGGAGCAGGCGGTCATCCTGAAGGCCCAGTTCCAGCAGGAGACGGCGCCGGGGACCGGCATCCAGACACTGCAGGATTATCTTGCGGCTCATCCCGATTCCCGTGAGGTGCGTTCTGCGCTGGCGCGGCTGCTGGTCGGCGCCCGGCAGTTCGGCCCCGCCAGACAGCATTTCGAGGTGCTGCTCAAGGGAGCGCCGGATGACAAGGAGTTGCTGCATGCGGCTGGGCTGCTGGCACTCCAGGCCGGTGACGGTGCGGCGGCCGAGGTGCATTTCAAGCGCCTGCTGACCCTGGGTTTCGCCGAAGCTGACACATTGCGCATGTATCTCGGCCAGATCGCCGAGGATGCCCGCCGGCCCGATGACGCGATGGGCTGGTACAAGGAGGTGGCGCCCGGGGCCCGCTATCCCGCGGCGCAGGGCAAGTTGGCCCAGATTCTCGCCGCGCGCGGACGACTTGCCGAAGCGCGCCAGCTGCTGCAGGAACGTACCCGAGAGGCGGTGCCCGCCGAGCGGAGCCAGTACGTTCTGGCCGAGGCCCAGCTGCTGCGGGACGCAGGTCGCAACGAGGAATCCTTCGAGGTGCTCGATGCGGCCTTGCTGGCCAGTCCCGACAGCCCCGATTACCTGTATGAGTCGGCCCTGACGGCCGAGCGCCTGGGGCGTCCCGAGGTCATGGAGGGGCGCCTGCGCAAGCTGATCGCGCTCAAGCCGGACCATGCCCACGCCTACAATGCCCTGGGCTATTCCCTGGTGGAGCGCAACCAGAGGCTTGATGAGGCTGAGGCGCTGATCCGCAAGGCGCTCGAGCTGGCGCCGAACGATCCCTTCATCGTCGACAGCCTGGGCTGGGTCCTCTATCGCAAGGGCGACCTCGAAGGTGCCTTGGTTCAGCTCCGCTCTGCCTATGAGACACGTCCGGATCCGGAGATCGCCGCCCACCTCGGTGAGGTGCTGTGGATGCTCGGACGCCGCGACGAGGCTTTGCGCACCTGGCAGGACGCCGCACGGGACAACCCGGGCAATGCCGTGCTGCGTGAAGTCATCAAGAAGTTCAAGCCTTGAGGTCACTGCTCCTGCTATGGGCCGTCATGCTGACGGGCTGCGCCCTGCAGCCTGTCGGCGGGCCTTCCGTCCCCCTGCGTGCCGCGGTCGAGTTGCCGTCCTTCCAGCTGGAAGGACGTCTGCAGGTTCGCGATGGGGAGCGCCAGGCGGCTGCCGGCATCAGCTGGCAGCATGGTCCGGAGGGCGATGAATGGCTGCTGTCGGGGCCGCTGGGGCAGGGGTTGGCGCGGATTGATGCGCAACCCGGCCGGGCCCGCATGACGCTGGCCGACGGCCGCCGTCTGGAGGCGCCGACCGCAGCCGAGCTGGCCGAGAGGGTCTTGGGGGTGGCGGCGCCCTTTGCCGAGATGCCCCTGTGGGCCACCGCCCGGGTCCGGTCTGGCGCTGAAGTCCGTGAGGTAGACCCCGTCGGGCGGCCCCGCTTGGTCGTCGATCGGGGCTGGACCATCGAATACATCGAGTATGCGGGAGAGGCGGCCGACGACCTGCCCCGCAAGATCGACGTGCATCGTGGCGATACCCGCCTGCGACTGATCGTCGACGCCTGGAACCCTTGAAACCATGTTGCCCACCGATTCCTTCTTTCCGGAGCGGGCCTGCCTGCCGGCTCCTGCCAAGATCAATCTCTTCCTTCACATCGTCGGGCGTCGCCCGGATGGCTACCATCTGTTGCAGACGGCTTTCCGCCTGATCGACTGGGGGGACGAGATCACCCTCGAGCGTCGTTCCGACGGGGTCATACGGCGTAGCACGGATGTGCCTGGCGTGCCCCCCGAGTCCGATCTGGTGGTGCGTGCCGCACGCGCCCTTCAGGCGGCGAGCGGCTCCACCTGGGGGGCGGACATCGGCGTGCTGAAGCGCATCCCGATGGGCGGTGGCCTGGGGGGCGGGAGTTCCGATGCGGCGACCGTCCTGATCGGACTCAATCGCATGTGGGGCTGTGGCCTGTCCCGCGCCCGGCTGCAGGAGATCGGGCTGGGGCTGGGGGCCGACGTGCCTTTCTTCATCTTCGGAGAGACCGCTTTTGCCGAGGGTGTGGGGGAGGCCCTGCAGCCCTTGAGCGTGCCGCCGGCCTGGTATGTGATGGTGGCGCCGGACGCCTTTGTGCCGACCGCTGAAATTTTTTCCGATCAGGAGTTGACACGCGATAGTGAAATCCTAATAATGCGGGCCTTCGCGATGCACACAACGCGAAACGACATGCAGGCGGTGGTTTGCAGACGGTTTCCGAAAGTGGCTGAGTCGCTGGTCTGGTTGTCGCAGTATGGGGCAGCAAGAATGAGTGGGTCAGGGGCTTGCGTGTTTGCTCCCTTCGATTCGAAGGTGCAGGCAGAGCAGGTCGCAGCAGCCGCCCCGCAGGGCATGAAGGTCTGGGTAGCCGAAGGGCTCGACAGGCACCCTCTGCAGGATTGGGTTGTGTAAGTTGCGAAACGATTTCTTGGGGAGTCGCCAAGTTGGTCAAGGCACCGGATTTTGATTCCGGCATTCGAAGGTTCGAATCCTTCTTCCCCAGCCAAATTCAGCGGGCAGGCCTAAAACCTGCCCGTTTTGTTTTAAGCTGTACTTCACTGCTGTAACGAGAGGTGATCATGGCTTCGGGCAGCCTGATGGTTTTCACCGGCAACGCCAATCCCAAACTGGCCGCGGACGTCGTTCGCCGCCTTGGGAAATCCCTGGGTTCCGCCACTGTCGGGCGGTTCTCGGATGGCGAGGTCAATGTCGAACTTCTCGAGAACGTGCGTGGCAAGGACGTCTTCGTCCTGCAGCCCACCTGCGTTCCCACCAACGATAACATCATGGAATTGCTGATCATGGTGGATGCGCTGAAGCGGGCTTCCGCTGGCCGCATCACCGCAGCGATTCCCTACTTCGGCTACGCCCGTCAGGACCGCCGTCCGCGTTCGGCCCGCGTGCCCATCACCGCCAAGGTGGTGGCCAACATGCTGCAGGCCGCCGGCGTCCAGCGTGTGCTGACCGTCGATCTGCACGCCGACCAGATCCAGGGTTTCTTCGACATCCCGGTGGACAACATCTATGCGGCCCCGGTGCTGCTGGCCGACCTGGAAAAGCAGAAGTACGAAGACCTGATGGTCGTGTCCCCCGACGTGGGCGGCGTGGTCCGGGCTCGTGCCTTCGCCAAGCGCCTCGAGTGCGATCTGGCCATCATCGACAAGCGTCGTCCCAAGGCCAACGTGTCCGAGGTGATGAACATCATCGGTGAAGTGCAGGGTCGTACCTGTGTGATCATGGACGACATCGTCGATACCGCCGGTACCCTCTGCAAGGCCGCTCAGGCCCTCAAGGAGAACGGCGCCAAGCGCGTGATGGCCTACTGTACCCACGCGGTGCTGTCCGGCCCGGCGATCAGCCGCCTCAATGAATCCGATCTGGATGAGCTGGTCGTCACCGACACCATCCCGCTGTCCGACGATGCCAAGGCCTGCAAGCGGATCCGTTCCGTGTCGATCGCCGAGCTTCTGGCCGATACCATCCTGCGGATCAGCAACGAAGAATCGGTCAGCTCGCTGTTCAGCGAGTAAAGACAAGCATTTTCGAGCCGGAGCCTTTGGGCTCCGGCTTTTTTCAGCCCTTCTGGTCGCGGAGGGGCTTTTTAACTGGAGCAGTAGAAATGACCATTCAATTCAACGCCAAAACGCGTGAAAAGCAGGGTTCGAGTGCGAGCCGCCGCCTGCGTCGCGCCGGCAGCGTGCCCGCCATCGTTTACGGCACCAGCGCCCCCGTGCAGATCGAAGTTGACCACAACGAGATCTTCCACGCCCTGCGCAACGAAGCCTTCCACTCCTCCGTGCTGAGCATGGTCCTCGACGGCACCGCCCAGTCCGTGATCCTCAAGGACACCCAGTGGCACCCGTACAAGCAGCAAGTGCTGCACATGGACTTCCAGCGCGTTGACGCCACCCACAAGATCCACGTGAAGGTGCCCCTGCACTTCGTGAACGCCGACATCGCTCCGGGCGTCAAGCTCGAAGGCGGCATGGTCTCCCACCCGCTGACCGAACTCGACCTGGAATGCCTGCCCGGCGACCTGCCCGAGTTCGTTGAAGTGGACCTGAAGGACCTGAAGAGCGGCGCCTCCATCCACGTGTCCGCGCTGACCCTGCCGAAGGGCGTGAAGGCCCTGACCCACGGTGAAGACCCGGTCGTGGCCACCATCCTGGCTGTCCGCGGCAGCGACGACGCTGAAGACACCGCAGCCTGATCGCCCCCCACAGGGTTGTTGGAGCACTGACGCATGAGCCAGCCTGCACCCAAGCTCATCGTCGGTCTCGGCAACCCGGGCGACGAATACTCCGAAACCCGGCACAACGCCGGGTTTTGGTTTTGCGAGCGTCTTGCCCGTGAGCTGGGCGCGTCCTTCAGCAAGGAAGCCCGCTTTCATGGCCTTGCCGCCAATGCCCGCTCTGACGCGGTCTGGCTGCTGATGCCGCAGACTTTCATGAACCGCTCCGGCCAGTCCGTGGCCGCACTGGCGCGTTTCTATCGCATCACTCCGGCCGAGATCCTCGTCGTCCATGACGAGCTCGACATCCCCCCCGGCCAGCTCCGCCTCAAGTTCGGTGGCGGCATGGGTGGCCACAACGGCCTTAAGGACATCACCGCACACCTCGGCACCCAGGACTACTGGCGTCTGCGCATCGGCATCGGCCACCCGGGCGATCGCAACGAAGTGGTCAATTTCGTGCTCAAGCCGCCGCGCCGCGAAGAGGCGGTTCTCATCGACGAATCCATCGATCGCGCCCTGCTGGGCTGGCCCCTGATCGCCAAGGCCGACTGGAACGCCGCCACCCAGCGGCTCAACGCGCGCCCTCCCACGCCCAAGTCCGGCGCCTGATCCTTCCCCAAAGCTTAAAGCCCTCCTGCCTTCTGCCGTTGACCATTGACAACGACAATAGGCCGGATCGCAGGGCGGACGGCCGCCTAGAGGATTGGACAATGCGCAAGCTTGCGGATACGCCCATATGGCTTCGTCTCACCGGTGCCATATGGTTGATGCTCGTCATCGCCTGGGGAGGCATGATCGCCTGGGAGACCCAGGTCAATCGTGACACGGCCATTGACCAAGCCCAGGATTTCGCCCATAGCGTCCACGAAATGACCATGGCCGGCCTGACCGGCATGATGATCACGGGTACCGTGGGCCAGCGGGAAGTCTTTCTTGATCAGATCAAGCAGCTATCCATCATCCAGGATCTGGTCGTGATCCGCGGGGACGCGGTCAGCAAGCAGTTCGGACCGGGCAACCGCCCACAGCCAGACCTTGATCAGGACGAGAAGGCGGCGCTGGGCAGTGGCAAGGAGGTCATCCGGGTCGAACACGATGCACAGCACGGAGAGTATCTGCGGGTAGTCAAGCCGGCCCTCGCCGCGGAGAACTACCTCGGGAAGAACTGCATGGGCTGCCACCAGGTGACGGCGGGTACGCCGCTGGGTCTGGTCAGCATGAAGATCTCCCTCGACAAGGTGAATGCAGCGGTGGATGCCTTCATGTGGAAGAGCATTGTCGCTGCCTTGATCGTTTCCCTGCCCTTGATCCTTTTCGTGGTGATCTTCATCCGCCGCTTTGTTGGCACGCCCCTCGAAGCGATGAACGCCAGTCTGGAGGAGATCGCCAAGGGCGAAGGGGACCTGACCCGACGCCTGCCTGTGCCGGGGCATGATGAGATCGGACGGACGGCCGCCACCTTCAACGAGATGCTCGGCACCATCGCCCAACTGGTCCGCCAGGTGTCCGAGTCCGCATCGCGGGTCACCGGGTCGGCGCACCAGTTGTCGGCCAGCGCGGGGCGGGTGGCGGAGGGGTCCCACAATCAGAACGCGCAGTCGGTGAATGCGGCCGCGTCGGTCGAGCAGATGGCGGCCAACATCGCCAGTGTGGCGGGCAGCGCGGAACGGGTCCATCAGCGCTCCCAGGAGAGCCTGCGGCGCGCCCACGAGGGGAGCAAGACCTTGGAGTCCCTGGTGGAGGAGGTGAGTCACGCCGAGGATGCTGTCCGGCAGATGGCAGATTCCGTCGAGCAGTTCGTACAGTCCACCACCTCCATCACCACGATGACCCAGGAGGTCCGGGACATCGCCGAACAGACCAACCTGCTGGCCCTCAACGCTGCCATCGAGGCGGCACGGGCGGGAGAGCAGGGGCGCGGGTTTGCCGTGGTGGCTGACGAGGTGCGCAAGCTGGCCGAGAAGTCGGCCCGTTCGGCTGGCGAGATCGATGCCGTGACCTCCAGCCTGAGCAAGCAATCGGTGGCAGTGCGCGAATCCATCCACCGTGGGCTGGACCATCTGGCCTCAAGCCGCAGCGCGGTGGGTGTCGTGTCTGGCGCCATTACGGCGGCCAACGAGTCGGTGGTGGAGGTGGGGCAGGGCCTCGATGAGATAGCCGAGGCCACCGAGCAGCAGCGTACTGCGAGCGCGGCCCTTGCCACCAGCATCGACAACATCGCCGCCATGGCGCGGGATAACAACGACGCGGTCGAGGCGACCGCCAACGCTGCACGGGACATGGAAGCCCTGGCCAGCCAGCTGCAGCAGACCGTATCCCGTTTCAGGGTCTGATGCAGGTGGCGGTGTAGGGACGGTGTAGGGGCGGCTTCAGCCGCCCGCGGACTCCGATCAAGCACCTGCGGGCGGCTGAAGCCGTCCCTACAGTCAGCTGATCCGGCGGCCTAGATTTGAGATCTCGCACCGCGGATTTGAGATCCTGCTTCCCGGAATTGAGATCTCGCGCTCCGGAATTGAGATCCGGCCCTCCGGATTTGAAATCTCGGGCCGCAGATTTGAGATCGCGCCTGCCGGATTTGAAATCCGACCGTCCAGAATTGAAATCCGCTGCCCCGGATCTCAATTCTCCCGCCGTGTATTTGAATAAATCACCACCTGTATCGAGTTAACGCGCTGCCGCATTGGCTTCCGGTTGCGACGTGCCCGATACGGCGGCCGAGTTTCGCAGGCCGCCGGGGAGAGGGGAGTGCTTGTGCCTAGCGAATCCCGGCGCGGTGGATCAGGGCCTGGATCTCGCCGACGATGCCACGCCGGAAGGCGAGGACGCAGACGACGAAGATGACGCCCATGATCACGGTGACCCACGAACCGACCTTGTCGGCCAGTTCGTTCTGCAGCGTGACGATGGTGGCCGATCCCACCGCCGGGCCGAGGATGGTGCCGAGACCGCCGAGCAGCGTCATCAGCACGACTTCACCAGACGTGTGCCAGTGCACGTCCGACAGGGAGGCCAGTTGGAAGATCAGGGTCTTGGTGGCGCCCGCCAGGCCGGCCAGGGAGGCAGAGATGATGAAGGCGGTCAGCTTGAAGCGGTTCACGTCGTAGCCCAGTGAGATGGCGCGCGGCTCGTTCTCGCGGATGGCCTTGAGGATCTGCCCGAAGGGCGAGTGGATGGTCCGGTAGATGATGAAGAAGCCCACGCTGAAGACGGCATACACCAGGTAATACATGGCGATGTTGTCGGACAGGTCCACCACCCCGAAGAGGTGGCCTCGGGGCACGCCCTGCAGACCGTCCTCGCCACCTGTTGCCTTCACTTGCAGCACGATGAAATAGACCATCTGGGCGAGGGCTAGCGTGATCATCGCGAAGTAGATGCCGGTGCGCCGGATGGCCAGGATGCCGAAGAGCCAGCCAAGCAGCCCGGCCGCGATGGTGCCGGCCAGGATGCCGACCTCAGGCGTGACGCCCACATCACGGACCATCAGGCCGCAGACGTAGCCGGCCGTGCCCAGAAAGGCCGCGTGCCCGAAGGACAGCAGGCCGGCGAACCCCAGCAGCAGGTTGAAGGCGCAGGCGAACAGGGCGAAGCAGAACAGCTTCATCAGGAAGGTCGGGTAGACCGCGAAGGGCGCGATCAGGCCGACGATGAAGAGCCCGGTGTACAGGACCTCGGGCTTGATCAGGGTAGTCGTTTGGTTCGGGGTGCTCATGGTATGCGCATGCTCCTTGGGATCAGGCCTTGCCGAACAGCCCTGCAGGGCGGACCAGCAGAACGATGACCATGATGACGAAGACGACTACGGCGGAAGCCTCGGGGTAGAAGACCTTGGTCAGGCCCTCGACCAGTCCCAGGCCGATGCCGGTGACGATGGAGCCGAGGATGGAGCCCATGCCGCCGATCACCACCACCGCGAAGACTACGATGATCAGGTTGGAACCCATCAGCGGATTGACCTGGAAGACCGGGGCGGCGAGCACGCCGGCAAAGGCGGCCAGGGCCACGCCGTAGCCGTAGGTGAAGGTGATCAGCAGCGGTACGTTGATGCCCAGTGCCTGCACGATCTGCGGGTTCTCGGTGCCGGCCCGCAGATAGGCGCCGAGCTTGGTCTTCTCGATCATGAACCAGGTGCCGAAGCACACCGTGAGGGCAGCCACCACCACCCAGGCGCGGTATAGGGGGAGGAACATGAAGCCCAGGTGGATGCCGCCCGAGAGGGCTTCGGGCACTTCGTAGGACTCGCCGGAGATGCCGAACTGGTCGCGGAAGATGCCTTCGATGATCAAGGCCAGGCCGAAGGTCAGCAGCAGTCCGTAGAGGTGGTCGAGCTTGTACAGCTTGCGCAGCATGGTCCGCTCGAGGATCACCCCGAACAGCCCCACCAATAGCGGAGCGGCGATAAGGGCCACCCAGTAGTTGATCTCGAAGCGGGTCAGGGCCAGCCAGGCGATGAAGGCCCCCATCATGTACTGGGCCCCATGGGCAAAGTTGATGATGTTGAGCAGGCCGAAGATGATGGCCAGGCCCAGGCTGAGGATTGCGTAGAAGGAGCCGTTGATCAGCCCCACCAGCAACTGGCTGCCCAGCAGGGCGGTTGGAACGCCGAGGATTTCCATGGGTCACTCCATGCCCGACGCGCCGGAGGGGCGCGTCGGGGATCGTGGTTGCGTCAGGCGCGGCTTACTTCTTGACCAGGGGGCAGCGGGACTGGGACAGGGGCTGGAAGGCCTCGGCTGCCGGGATGACCTGGCGGACGTGGTAGTAGTCCCACGGGTACTTGGACTCGGCGGGCTTCTTCACCTGCATCAGGTACATGTCGTGGACCATCCGGCCGTCTTCGCGGATCTGGCCGTTCTTGGCGAAGAAGTCGTTGATCGGGAGCTTCTTCATCTGGGCCATGACCTTCTTGGTGTCGTCGCTGCCGGCTGCCTTGACGGCCTTCAGGTAGTGATACACCGAGGAGTACTGGCCGGCCTGGACCATGGTGGGCATCTTCTTCTGCACGCCGAAGAAGCGCTTCGACCAGGCCCGCGTCTCTTCATTCAGATCCCAGTAGAAGCCTTCGGTCAGGTACATGCCCTGGGTGCTCTTGAGGCCCAGGGAGTGGATGTCGGTGATGAACATCAGCAGGCCGGCCAGGGACTGGGTGGGGGTGATGCCGAATTCCGCCGCCTGCTTGATGGCATTGGTGGTGTCGGCGCCGGCATTGGCCAGGCCGATGACCTGGGCGCCGGAGGCCTGGGCCTTGAGCAGGAAGGACGAGAAGTCCGAGCCGGGGAAGGGGTGGCGCACCGAGCCCAGCACCTTGCCGCCGTTGGCGGTGACGACCGCCGAGGCGTCCTTTTCCAGGGCCTGGCCGAAGGCGTAGTCGGCGGTCAGAAAGAACCAGCTCTTGCCGCCCTGCTTGGTCACCGCCTTGGCCGTACCATTGGCCAGCGCGTAGGTGTCATAGGTGTAATGGACCGAGACGTCGTTGCACTGCTCGTTGGTGATCGGCGTGGAGCCCGGGCCGCTCATCAGGGCGATGCGGTCCTTCTCCTTGGCGATCTTCATCACCGCCAGGGCCACCGAGGTGGTGACTAGCTCGGTGGCGGTGTCCACACCCTCGCGCTCGAACCACTCGCGGGCCTTGTTGGAAGCGATGTCGGCCTTGTTCTGGTGGTCGGCGCTGACCATTTCGATCTTGAAGTCGGGCTTCTCCTTGGCGATGAAGTCGTCGATGGCCATCTTGGTGGCCAGCACGGCGCCGGAGCCGGCCAGGTCGGAGTAGGTGCCGGACAGGTCGGTGAGTACCCCGATCTTCACCACGCCACCGGAGATCTGGGCGTGGGCGCCGGCCGACAGGGTGGCCAGGGCGGCCGTACAGGCGATGGAAACCGCTTTCTTGATGGTCATGTCTCTCTCCTTCTGGTTGTGGTGTACGTGTGTTCAGACGCCGAGTGTCTGGTGCAGCCAGTCCATGCGGCCGGGCAGCTCTTGCTGGCTGATGGTGGCGATGATCTCGCCGTGCTCAAGGACGTAATGGCGGTCGGCCAGGGGCGCGGCGAAGCGGAAGTTCTGCTCCACCAGGATGATCGTGAAGCCGCGCTTCTTGAGTTCGACGATGACTTCGCCGAGCTTCTTGACGATCACCGGCGCCAGGCCTTCGGTGATCTCGTCGAGCAGCAGCAGCTTGGCGCCGGTGCGCAGCACCCGGGCCATGGCGAGCATCTGCTGCTCGCCGCCGGACAGCTTGGTGCCGGGGCTGTTGCGGCGCTCCAGCAGGTTGGGGAACATCCGGTAGATCTCGTCCACCGACATGCCACCGCTGGCCACCTGGGGCGGCAGCATGAGGTTCTCTTCGGTGCTGAGGGACGCGAAGATGGCCCGCTCCTCGGGCACGTAGCCGATGCCGTGGCGGGCCATGCGGTGGGTGGGTTCGGCGATCACGTCCTTGCCATTCACCATGATGGAACCGCTGCGGCGCCCCACCAGGCCGAGGATGGACTTGAGCGTGGTGGACCGGCCGGAGCCGTTGCGGCCCAGCAGAGTGATGCACTCGCCGCGCCCCACGTGCAGGTCGATGCCGTGCAGGATGTGGGATTCACCATAGAAGGCGTGCAGATCACTGATCCGCAGCATTTCGGGCTTGGGGTCGAAGGCGCTGGTCATGGCGGTCAGTGGTGGGCGTCGTTCATGTCGCTCGAGCCCACATAGGCCTCGAGCACCTGGGGATTCTTCGAGACCTCCTCGTAAGGCCCTTCGGCGAGGATGCTGCCGCGCTGCAACACGGTGATCCGGTCGCACAGGTTGGCCACCACGGAGAGGTTGTGCTCCACCATCAGGATGGTCCGGTTGGCAGACACCTTGCGGATCAGCTCGACGACCCGGCCGATGTCCTCCTGGCCCATGCCCTGGGTGGGTTCGTCCAGGAGCATCATCGTCGGCTCGAGGGCCAGGGTGGTGGCGATCTCCAGCGCGCGCTTGCGACCGTAGGGCATCTCGGCGGTGACGGTGTCGGCGAACTGGGTCAGGTCCACCGCCTCCAGCAGTTCCATGGCCCGGTCGTTGAGGACGTTGAGGCTCTTCTCCGAGCGCCAGAAGTGGAACTCGGTGCCCAGCTTGCGTTGCAGGCCGATGCGCACGTTCTCCATCACGCTCAGGTGCGGGAAGGTGGCGGAGATCTGGAAGGAGCGGACCAGACCACGGCGGGCGGTCGCGGCGGGGGCTTCCCGGGTGATGTCCTGGCCGTCGAAGGTGATGCTGCCGCGGGTGGGCGGGAGGAACTTGGTGAGGAGGTTGAAGACCGTGGTCTTGCCCGCGCCGTTGGGGCCGATCAGGGCATGGATGTGGCCGCGGCGGACCTTCAGATCCACATTGGAAACTGCGGCGAAGCCCTTGAATTCCTTGGTCAGCCCGGCGGTTTCGAGGATGAACTCGCTCATGGTGTGTCCCGGAAGTGGATGAGTGGGTCAGCGTTTCGGGCGTTGCGGCCGCGGACGATCAAGCGGGATCGGTACGGCACGGCGGCGGGCAGCCATGCGGTGGTGGTGGAGGGCTCCAAGGAGGAGGGCGGCCGACAGGGCAGCAGCCAGGATGGGCAATGCGCTCATTGCAAGGTCTCCGTTATTTCTTGTAAGTGCCAGCATAGGGATGGACCTTGTCTACACCTTTGCCCAAATGTAACGAATGGTGCGTCGGTGTCCTCGGCGGCCCTCCCGTGCATGCGCCGTTTGTGGCGCCATTAGGGCGTCTCCAGGGAGCGGGGCCAATGGGGGAATACCCGAACTGTCGTATGCGTAAGTGCTGGCAGACAGGGCGTGGTGAATCAGGATGGCAGCAGCAGGGGTTCCAGGCGCTAGAATGGAAGATTGGCAACAACCCATTCGTGAACACGGAGTTCCCAGAGATGCCCCAGTACCGCTCCCGTACCTCCACCGCCGGCCGCAACATGGCCGGCGCCCGCGCCCTGTGGCGCGCCACCGGCATGAAGGACGGCGACTTCGAAAAGCCGATCATCGCCGTGGTGAACAGCTTCACCCAGTTCGTCCCGGGCCACGTGCACCTCAAGGATCTGGGCCAGCTGGTCGCGCGGGAGATCGAGGCGGCCGGCGGCGTGGCCAAGGAATTCAACACCATCGCCATTGATGACGGCATCGCCATGGGCCACGGGGGCATGCTCTACAGCCTGCCCTCCCGCGACCTGATCGCCGACAGTGTGGAGTACATGGTCAATGCCCACACCGCCGATGCGATGGTGTGCATCTCCAACTGCGACAAGATCACCCCGGGCATGCTGATGGCCGCGATGCGCCTCAACATCCCCGCCATCTTCGTCTCGGGCGGCCCGATGGAAGCCGGCAAGGTCAAGTGGGAAGCCAAGGTGATTTCCCTCGACCTGGTGGATGCCATGGTGAAGGCCGCCGACAGCAACTGCTCCGACGAGGAAGTGGATGCAGTCGAGCGCTCTG
>JAFLDU010000224.1 GCA_017309145.1 Zoogloea sp.
CTTGAAGGATTCGAGGGCCGGGCGGCTGCCGCCGACGGCCAGGATCTCATCCCAGAAGCGGGCACCGGTTTCCGCGTCGAGCACGCTGCCCTTCGGCCGCCCGGCCTCCTCGAAGGCGGCAAAGGCGTCGGCGGACAGCACCTCGGCCCACTTGTAGCTGTAGTAGCCGGCAGCGTAGCCCCCCGCGAAGATGTGGCTGAAGCTGTTGGGGAAGCGGTGCCAGGCCGGTGGTACCAGCACGGCGACCTCCTTGCGCACTTCGGCGAGCAGCGCCAGCACGTCCTGGCTTTCGGCGTCGAAATCCATGTGGATCAGCAGGTCGAACAGGGAGAACTCCAGCTGGCGCACGGTCTGCATGCCGCTCTGGAAGTTCTTGGCCGCCAGCATCTTGTCGAAGAGTTCCTTCGGCAGGGGGTTGCCTGTGTCGGCATGGGCGGTCATCTCGCGGACCACGTCCCACTCCCAGCAGAAGTTTTCCATGAACTGGCTGGGCAGCTCGACGGCATCCCACTCCACGCCGTGGATGCCGGAGACGGCGAGGTCGTCCACCCGGGTCAGCAGGTGGTGCAGGCCGTGGCCGCTCTCATGGAAGAGGGTGATCACGTCGTCGTGGCTGAAGGTGGCGGGCTTGCCGCCAACCGGGCCGGGGAAGTTGCAGACCAGGTAGGCCACCGGGGTCTCGATGCCCTGGGCGAGGCGCCGGCGGGTGATCGCGGAGTCCATCCAGGCGCCGCCCTTCTTGGTGTCGCGGGCGTACAGGTCGAGGTAGAACTGGCCGACCAGCTGGCCGTCACGCTCGATCCGGAAGAAGCGCACGTCCGGGTGCCAGACCGGACCGCTGTCGGGCTTGATGCTCACCTGGTAGAGCTTCTGGATCACGCCGAACAGGCCGTCGAGGACCTTGTGCTCGGGCAGGTATTCCTTCACTTCCTGCTCGGAGAAGGCATAGCGGGCGACCCGCAGCTTTTCGGACACATAGGCCACATCCCAGGGCTCGAGCGGGCTCAGGCCGAGTTCGTCGCGGGCGAAGGCGGTGAGTTCGGCCAGGTCGCGTTCGGCAAAGGGCTTGGCCTTGACGGCCAGCTCGCGCAGGAAGCCCAGGACTTGCTCCGGGGTGTCGGCCATCTTGGGGACCAGGGACACTTCGGCATAGTTGGCGTAGCCGAGCATGTGGGCCTCTTCGGCGCGCAGGGCGAGGATGCGCTTGATCAGCGGGCCGTTGTCCCACTCGGACTTGCTGTAGCCGTTGTCGATCTCCGCTGCGCGGGTGGCGTAAGCGCGGTAGAGTGTCTCCCTCAGGACCCGGTTGTCGGCGTACTGCATCACCGGCAGGTAGGACGGCATCTTGAGGCCGAATTTCCAGCCGCTCAGGCCGGCTTTCTCGGCGGCTTCAGCGGCGGCGGTGATCACGTCCTCGGGCAGGCCGGCCAGGTCGGCTTCATCGGTGACCAGGTGGCTGTAGGCGTTGGTGGCGTCGAGCAGGTTCTCGGAGAACTTGGCGCCGAGGCCGGCGAGTTCTTCCTGGATGGCCTGGAAGCGCGGTTTCTGGTCGTCGGGCAGCTCGGCACCGGAGAGCCGGAAGCCACGCAGCTCGTTGTCGATGATGCGGCGGCGGGCGGGCGGCAGGGTTGCATATTCCTGACCGTCGGCAATCGTTTTATATTTTTGGAAAAGCTTAAGGTTTTGCCCCAGTTCGGCGTAAAAACGGGTGACCTCGGGCAGCATCGCGTTGTAGGCCTCCCGCCACTCGGGAGTGTCCATCACGCTGTGCATGTGTACCGCGACGCCCCAGGCCCGGCCCAGGCGCTCGCCGTCCAGCTCGATGGGCTCTACGAAGTTGGCCCAGGTGGGCGGTGTGGGATCATCCTGCAGGCGTTCGACGGTGCTCCGCAGGGCTTCGAGGAGCGTACGCACGGCGGGCTCCACGTGCTCCGGCCGGATGGCGTCGAAACGCGGCAGACCGGAGAGTTCGAGCAGGGGGGAGACGATGGTGGTGGTCATGGTTGGGGGTGCAGTCGGTTGAGTGGTTTCATTTTGCCGAATTCCATGCGGGGTGTCGCCTGGGGCGACGGATTCCCGCCGGACGATGGAAGCGTAAAGGGGACGGTTGTGAGCGACAAGGCTTTGAATCTGGGCGAGCAGGCTTTCCTGCATACGATTACCCAGGAGCTGGAGCGTGGCGAGTTGCGCTTTCCCACCTCCATGGAGGTGACCCTGAGGGTGCTCGAGGCCCTCGATCATCCCGACACCGATCTGACCCGGATGTCGGCCATGGTCTCGGCGGAACCTCTGCTGGCGGCGCGTACCGTCGCCCTGGCCAATTCCGCATGGTACAACCCCGGCGGGCGTCTGGTGGCGGATGTGCCCAAGGCCCTGGTGCGCATCGGCTTCGGCAAGCTGCGTGCGCTGGCCATGGCGGTGGCGGCGGAGCAGCTGATCCACCGTGATGTGCTGGGCCCCTACCAGCCTATGATCCGCAAGCTGTGGGCGCACAGCGTGGATGTGGCCGCGACGGCCAGCGTGCTGGCGCGCCGCTGTACTTCGCTGGACCGGGATGCGGCCTTCTTTGCCGGCATCGTGCATGACATCGGCCAGTTCTTCCTGCTGGCCCGGGTCTGGGAGTATCCCGAGATGTTGCAGGATGAGAGCCCCCTGTCCGATCTGGTGCGGGTCTGGCATCCGCCCATCGGGCGGGCGGTGCTGGCGGCGATGAACATGCCGCGGGAGTTGGTGGATGTGGTGGACAACCCGGAGATCTACGGAGGGGAGTGGCCGCCGGGCAACATCACCGACCTGGTCTTCATCGGCCACCTGCTGGCCGAGACGCCGAATCCCTTCTCCGAGGAGGACGAGGGCTTCCGCCATGGGCTCGCCAAGGCGGCCACGCTGGGCCTGGACGAGGAGCGCCTGAAGGTGGTGCTGGAGGAGTCGGCGGCCGAGAAGGAGGCGATGATCAGCCTGTTCCAGGTGTAGGCAGGTGCGAAAGTCGAATAAAAAACCCGCCGGTCGGCGGGTTTTTTATTGTGCTGTCAGGGTGATCGCTCAGAGGGCCTTGCCGGTGAGGCGCTCGTAGGCTTCCACGTATTTGGCGGCGGTGTGGGTGATGACCTCGTCGGGCAGCTTGGGGCCGGGGGCGACCTTGCCCCAGTCGAGGGTCTCCAGGTAGTCGCGGACGTACTGCTTGTCGTAGCTGGGCGGGCTGATGCCTTCGGCGTAGCTGCTGGCCGGCCAGAAGCGGGAGGAGTCCGGGGTCAGGGCTTCGTCGATCAGGTGCAGGGTGCCGGCGGCGTCGATGCCGAACTCGAACTTGGTGTCGGCGATGATGATGCCCCGGGTGGCGGCGTAGTCGGCAGCCTCGGAGTACAGGCGGATGGCTGCATCACGGGCTTCGGCAACCAGTTGGGCTCCGGTCTTGCCGGTGCCCGCGAGGGCTTCGGCGAGCACTGTGCTGGTCCGCTCCTGAGCTTGCTCGAAGCTGATGTTTTCGTCGTGGTCACCCACGTCGGCCTTGCTGGCCGGGGTGAAGATCGGGAACGGCAGCTTCTGGGCCTGCTTGAGGTTGGCCGGCAGGTCGATGCCGCAGATGGCGCCGGTTTCCTGGTAATCCTTCCAGCCGGAGCCGATCACGTAGCCGCGCACGACGGCCTCGATGGGCAGCGGGGTGAGGCGCTTCACCACCAGGGCGCGGCCGCGTACCTGGTCGCGTTCGTCGGCGGCGACGACGCTCTCCGGGTCGATGCCGGTGAGCTGGTTCGGCACGATGTGGCCGAGGCGAGCAAACCAGAAGTTGGCCAGGGCGGTGAGCACTTCACCCTTGCGGGGAATCGGATCCGGCAGGATCACGTCGAAGGCCGACAGGCGGTCGGAGGTGACGATGAGCAGCTTGTCGGCGTCGATGGCGTAGATGTCGCGCACCTTGCCACGGCCCAGCAGGGTCAGGCTGCGGATGGAGGATTCGAAGAGCGGAGTGGTCACGGTCGAGAGTCCGTCGGTCAAAAAGCGATTATAGCGGGGTGGCGCGGGTCGGTCAGTGCCCGCCGTCCACCGCCGCCAGGTGTTTGCGCATGCGATGCATGCTGAAGGCCACGAGCGCGGCGATGATGGGGATGGCGGCGGCGGTGAGCCCCTCCGGCGTGAAAGGCTCGATGTAGTGCTTCACGCCCTTCGCCACATACTGGACCAGCTGTGAGGCGTAGTAGGTGATGGCCACCACCGACAGGCCTTCCACGGTCTCCTGCAGATGCAACTGCAGCTTGGCCCGGCGGTTCATCTGGGCCAGCAGTTCCTGGTTCTGGCGTTCCAGCTCCACCTCGACCCGGGTGCGCAGCAGCTGGCTGTTGCGGGCCACGCGGCTGGACAGGTCTTCCTGGCGGCGGGCCATGGTCGTGCAGGTGTTCATGGCCGGCAGCAGGCGGCGCTCCATGAACTCATGGAAGGTGGGCAGGCCGATGATGCGCTGCTCGCGCAGTTCGGCAATGCGCTGCATCACAAGGCTGTGATAGGCGCGGGCGGCACCGAAGCGGAAGGTGGTGCGGGCCACCGAGTGCTCGACTTCCGCGGCAAGGCTTGTGAGGTCGGCCAGCACGCTGCGTTCATCGTCGGGGGTGCGGGCGCTGCCGGTGCGGTCCATCAGGTCGGCCAGGGTCCGCTCTGAGGCGCCGAGCATCTGCCCCACCTCCTTGGCCACCGGGAAGGCCAGCAGGGCCATCAGGCGGTAGGTCTCGATCTCGACCAGACGCTGCACCGTGCGGCCGGCCTGGCGGCGGGTCAGTGACACGTCGATGACCAGGAAGCGGGAGAAGCCGCCTTCGAACAGGAAGTCGGTGAACACCCAGGCGGCGCCGTCGGCCACCTTGGCGCCGACCATCGCGGTACCGGTGGGCGACAGGGTCTCCATCACGCTTTCCGGCGTGACCTCGGCGGCGGAGCGCAGCTCCACGTGGGTGGCCACGATGAGCTTGCCGGGAATGCTCTGGAGCCAGGCCTGGGGCGCCGCGGCGAGGGCCGAGGTGCTGTGGTCGCGGCCCTCGCCGCGGGCCACCGGCCTGAAGAAGGTGTAGCTGGAGAATTCGTTGTGCAGTTCCCAGCGGAGCTGGAAGCTGCCGAAATCGATCAGCCGGTGGCTGCCTTCCGCGTCTATCGGCTGGCCGAGCAGCTTGCCCAGGGCGATCAGGTGCTGCAGCGCCGCGCCGGGTTCGCAACCGTCGTGATGCATCGCCAGATAGCTGATCAGCTGGGGGCTTTCCAGCGGAACCGGGGGGCGGGCGTGAAACTCGTCGTTGAGGGCCTGGCGCTGCGCGTGCTCGGCGAAATGGTCGGGCAGGGTCATGGTGGCGGGGCGACGGCGCGCTCAGGAGGATGATTGGGCAGCAATCTTGCCGTTACGGAAGGCTGGCTGGCAAGACCAAGGGGGCAACGATCCGTGCCCTGCATCACACAGCGTTGCTGCGCTGCAACAAATTCAGCGGCCGAGGAGGGCCAGGATCAGGCCGGACAGGCCCAGCGCAGCGGCCACGCCGACGGTGATCCACAGCCGACGCAGCTGCCGGCGCAGGGTGTCGGCGGTGGTCACCAGTTCGGCATTCTGGGTGGCCAGGGCAGCCAGCAGCTCGGTGATTTCCTGCTGGCGGGCCCCCAATTCCGTCAACCGGGCTTCCAGCCCGGCGAGGCGGGTGTCGCCGTCGCTGCCGCCGGGGGGCGCTTCGACACCGCCCTGCCGTTGCCCGGCTGCCTTCTGCCACAGCTTGCGGGCGCCCTGGGCCAGGTCGGGGGCCTTGGCAATGACGTCGGACCAGGGGATCGCCTTGACCAGGGTGGACCACGGAAGTGCCATCGGAGAACTCCTCGATAAAGCAAACG
Organism: Zoogloea sp.; assembly: GCA_017309145.1. Classification (GTDB taxonomy): domain Bacteria; phylum Pseudomonadota; class Gammaproteobacteria; order Burkholderiales; family Rhodocyclaceae; genus Zoogloea. The sequence continues at coordinate 5,860 of JAFLDU010000224.1, forward strand.
GGGCCGGCAAGCCGGCCCCGCGGGTGGGTGGGCGCCGGAGGCGCCGGATCAGCGGATGACCTGGTTCAGGGCGCCACTCTTGTAGCTGGCGGCGATCTTGTCCAGGGACAGCGGCTTGATCTTGCTGGCGTTACCGGCGGTGCCGAAGGCCTCGAAGCGGGCCTTGCAGACGAGCTTGGCGGCTTCGCGGGCGGGCTTGAGGAACTCGCGCGGGTCGAACTTGGAGGGGTTCTCGGCGAAGAACTTGCGCACCGCGCCGGTCATGGCCAGGCGGATGTCGGTGTCGATGTTGATCTTGCGCACGCCGTACTTGATGCCCTGGACGATCTCCTCGACGGGCACGCCGTAGGTTTCCTTCATGTCGCCGCCATACTGGCGGATGATCTCGAGCAGCTCCTGGGGCACCGAGGAGGAGCCGTGCATCACCAGGTGGGTGTTGGGGATGCGGGCGTTGATGGCCTTGATGCGCTCGATGGCGAGGATGTCGCCGGTGGGCTTGCGGGTGAACTTGTAGGCGCCGTGGCTGGTGCCGATGGCGATGGCCAGGGCGTCCACGTTGGTCTGCTTGACGAAGTCGGCGGCCTGGTCGGGGTCGGTCAGCATCTGGGAGTGATCCAGGGTGCCTTCGGCGCCGACGCCGTCTTCCTCGCCGGCCTGGCCGGTCTCGAGGGAGCCCAGGCAGCCGAGCTCGCCTTCGACGCTGACGCCGATGGCGTGGGACATCTCGACCACGCGGCGGGTCACGTCCACGTTGTATTCGTAGGAGGAAGGGGTCTTGCCGTCTTCGAGCAGGGAGCCGTCCATCATCACGGACGAGAAGCCGGAGCGGATCGCGCCCATGCAGATGGCGGGGGACTGGCCGTGATCCTGGTGCATCACGACGGGGATGTGCGGGTAGGCTTCGACGGCGGCGTCGATCAGGTGGCGCAGGAAGGCTTCGCCGGCGTATTTGCGGGCGCCCGCGGAGGCCTGCATGATCACCGGGCTGTCGGTTTCCGCAGCGGCTTCCATGATGGCCTGGACCTGTTCGAGGTTGTTGACGTTGAACGCGGGCAGACCGTAGCCGAACTCGGCGGCGTGGTCGAGAAGCTGACGCATGGAAACGAGGGACATGGTGTTTTCTCCGATGGCCGGGAGCCCGGCCGGGTATAGACGTAAAACCGCAATTCTACCAAGGCGGCATGATGCCTGCTCGACACACAGGCATCGATGGGCTGCAATTTGTGTCGACGGTCACACGCTGCCGGGCTTGCGGGTCTCGCCGACCCGCACGATCTTCATGGTGTTGGTGCCGCCGGCCGCGCCGATGGGCTCGCCGATGGTCAGCACGATGAGGTCGCCGTATTCCACCACGCCCTGTTCCAGCAGGATCTGCTCGGCCTCCCACAGCAGTACGTCCCGGTCGGCGTGGACCTGGGACATCAGCAGGGGGTAGACCTCCCGATAGAGGGTCATCTGGTTGCGGGCGGACAGCTCGGGGGTCAGGGCGTAGATGGGCACGCCGCTGTTGAGGCGGCTCATCCACAGGGCGGTGGAGCCGGTCTGGGTGAGCGAGGCGATGGCCTTGACCTTGAGGTGGTAGGCGGTCCACATGGCGGCCATGGCGATGGACTGATCGATGCGGGTGAACACCCGGTCGAGGAAGTCCCGGTCCATGGTGACCTCGGCGGACTTCTCGGCCTCCAGGCAGATGCGCGACATGGATTCCACCACCTCCACCGGGAACTTGCCGGAGGCCGTCTCGGCGGAGAGCATCACCGCGTCGGTGCCGTCGAGCACGGCGTTGGCCACGTCCGACACCTCGGCGCGGGTGGGCACCGGGCTGTGGATCATGGATTCCATCATCTGGGTGGCGGTGATGGCCAGTTTGTTCTTCTCGCGGGCCGCCCGGATCATGCGTTTCTGCAGGGCCGGCACGCTGGCGTCGCCCACCTCCACGGCGAGGTCGCCGCGGGCCACCATGATGCCGTCGGAGGCGTCGAGAATCTCGTCCAGGTTGGCCACCGCCTCGGTGCGCTCGATCTTGGCGATCAGCACCGCGCTGCTGCCGGCGGCGCGCAGCAACTGACGCGCCATGTACATGTCGGCGGAGCCCTTGGGGAAGGATATGGCGACGAAGTCCACGCCGATCAGCGCGGCGGTCTTGATGTCCTCCATGTCCTTGGCGGTGAGGGCCGGGGCGGTCAGGCCGCCACCTTGGCGGTTGATGCCCTTGTTGTTGGAGAGCTCGCCGCCCACCTTCACCTTGGTGTGGATCTCCTGGCCGAGCACCCGCTCGACGCCGAGCTTGAGGCGGCCGTCGTCGAGCAGCAGGACGTCGCCGGGCTTCACGTCGCGGGGCAGATCCTTGTAGTCGAGGCCGACCCGGTGGGCGTTGCCCAGCTCGCACTGGGCGTCGAGGATGAAGGCGGCGTCCTTGGTCAGGGTGATCTTGCCTTCCTCGAACTTGCCGACGCGGATCTTGGGGCCCTGCATGTCGGCCAGGATGCCGACGGGGCGTCCAACCAACTGGGCTGCCTCGCGGATCTGACGGGCGCGGGCGATGTGGTCCTCGGCC
>JAFLDU010000225.1 GCA_017309145.1 Zoogloea sp.
GTGGACCTGGACAGCATGGATTGCGCCAGCCTGCCCGCCACCACCTGCCTGGTCCCCGACGGGCTTGATCCCCAGGCGCTCACCGACAGTCTCCACAGCCTGCGCAACTGCGCCGACCTGCTGGCCTTCGAGATCGTCGAGTACGTACCGGAGCGGGACAGGGACGGCAGCGGCGCGCGGCGCGTCGTCGAGTTGGCCGCAGCGGCCCTTGGCCCGACCAGCCTCGGCCTGCGCCAGCGCGAGGAACACTTCGGAGCCCGCAACTACGCGCCGCTGCCGGTGGTGTTCACCCGTGGTGAAGGTGTCTGGCTGTGGGACGTAGACGGCCACCGCTACCTGGACATGATGAGCGCCTACTCGGCGGTCAGCTTCGGCCACAGCCATCCCCGCCTGGTGACGGCCCTCACCGAGCAGGCCCAGCGCCTGGCCCTCACCTCAAGGGCCTATTCGAACGACCGCCTGCCCCTGTTGCTGGAGCGCTTGTCCGCCCTCCTCGGCTATGACCGGGCGCTGCCCGTCAACACCGGCCTGGAAGCGGTCGAGACGGCACTCAAGGCCGCCCGCAAGTGGGCCCACCAGGTCAAGCAGGTACCCGATGGCCAGGCCGAGATCATCGTCTGCGACAACAACTTCCACGGCCGCTCGACCACCATCGTCAGCTTTTCCAGCGAAGAGCAATACCGGCAAGGCTTCGGTCCACTGACACCGGGCTTCCGCAGCATTCCCTTCGGCGACGCCGACGCGCTGGAAGCCGCCATCACGCCGCGTACCGCCGCCTTCCTGTTTGAACCCATCCAGGGCGAGGGCGGGATCGTGATTCCGCCGCCTGGCTGGCTGGCGCGCTGCGCCGAGATCTGCCGTCGCCACAACGTGCTGCTGATTGCCGACGAGGTGCAGACCGGGCTCGGCCGGACCGGCCGTCTGCTGGCCTGCGAGCACGAGGGCGTGCGCCCCGACGGCGTCATCCTCGGCAAGGCCCTGGGCGGCGGCCTGCTGCCGGTGGCCGCCTTCCTGGCCGACGACCGGGTGATGCAGGTGTTCCAGCCCGGCGACCACGGCTCCACCTTCGGGGGCAATCCGCTGGCGGCCGCCGTAGCCACCGAGGCCCTGGCCCTGCTCACCGACGAGCACCTCCTCGAACGCTCGGCACGACTCGGTGCGCGCTTCCTGGCCCGCCTGCAAGCCATCGACAACCCGTTGATCCGCGAGGTCCGCGGCCGTGGCCTGATGATCGGCCTGGAGTTGGACACCGGCCGCGTCCCCGCGCGCGTCGCCGCCGAATGGCTGCTCGCCCGCGGCCTGATGACCAAGGACACCCACGAGAAGGTGCTGCGCTTCGCCCCACCCCTCGTCATCACCGAAGCAGAACTCGACGCAGCGGCCCTGGTCATCGAAGAAGCCCTCGCCGATCTCGCCCTGCGTTTCCCCGCCGGAGTCACCCCATGAGCGAAAAACTCGACCGCCTCGTCCTGGAAGCCCGCCGCGCCGCCGACAAGCGTGCCGAGGGCTACCGCGAGCGCGCCCTCAAGATCTACCCCTGGATCTGCGGCCGCTGCGCACGAACCTTCACGCACGCCAACCTGCGCGAACTGACGGTCCACCACCGTGACCACAATCATGACAACAACCCGACGGATGGCAGCAACTGGGAGCTCCTGTGCCTGTACTGTCATGACAACGAACACCAGCGCCAGCTCGAAGCCAGCCAGGGCAAGGTGGACGGCAAGCAACCCGCGTCTGCGGCCACCCATTCGCCCTTCGCAGGGCTCGAAGGCCTGCTGAAGAAGCGCTGAAGATCCCGCTCGGGATGCATATTCCCGCGCCAGCGCAACATCTCCTTACGATCCGGTGCTAAGCTCCCCTCATGAAGCCAATGCCCGTCCAGCATGACAGGCGGCGCTTCACGCTTTCAGATTAGGGACACACCGGATCGGCATTCATCATCAATACATCCGGTGTGCTTTTCGAACAGCTCCCGCCCAGAGCGAGCGTTTAGAGAGGGTTGTCGTGAATAGACTTGCAAAGTCCGGCATTGTGATCGCACTGGCCGGCATGATGATCGGCTGCGCACCGCGCTACGCGGACGTTCCTGCACCGACGCGTTTCGAGAACACCAAGCAGGACAAGCTGCAGGCTGCCGAACACTGGCACAAGATCGCCGAGCACTTCGCCAGCCAGCTGGCCACCGACCTGCGTGACAAGCTGGGCGGCCGGGCCATCCATGTACCCCTGCCCGGTGGCGAGCAGCCCTTCGTGGACGGCTTCCGCGAACTGCTGACCACCGCCCTGGTGGCTCAGGGTCTGCCGGTCAGCACCGAGCCGCGCAACGCCCTCAGTGTCGATGTGCGCTACTCGATCTACCGTTTCCAGCCCGACCGCGCCAAGAACACCTACTACTACGGTGATGCCACCGCGGTCACCGCCGGCCTGTGGGCCATCGGCGCCGTGGCGGCTTCCAACATCTCACCGAATGCCGGCGTCTCAGCAGGGGTCAAGACCCTCGCCAGCGTGGCCGGCATCGAAGGCTTCGCCTGGGTGTCCCAGGAGGCCATGGGTCGCGGCCAGTACGCCTCCGGCCCGGTTCCCCGTTCCGAGATCCTGCTGACCGCCTCGGTGGCCGATGGCAGCCGCATCGTCAGCCGCCGCAGCAACATCTACTACGCTGTGGACGAGGACAAGGACCTCTACTGGACCCGCCCGGCCCGCACCCACGCCATCACGGTGCAGGGCGACTGCGGCGAAAGGAGCAAGCTATGCGCCCGCTGATGATCGCCGCGCTGGCCTCCGCCGGCGTGCTGCTGTCGGCCTGCGAAACCGCGCCCCGCGTGGTCAGCACCGAACCGACCTACGAACAGGCCCAGAACAGCGCCTTCAACCAGGCCAACTACAATGCCGTGGCGGAGCTGCTGAAGCGCCTGCCCTCGCCCAACGCGCCGGCCTCGGCCAGCAACACCTCCGACAGCAGCGCCTCCGCGCCCTTCGTGGTCGCCACCCTGGTCAATATCGACCAGCTGGAGCAATCCTCCACCCTCGGCCGGCTGATCTCCGAACAGGTCGCCTCGCGCATGACCCAGCTCGGCTTCAGCGTGCTCGAACTGAAGGTGCGCAACGGCGTGTACATGAAGCGCAACGAAGGCGAGCTGCTGCTGACCCGGGAGATCAAGGAAGTGGCCTCGACCCACAACGCCCAGGCCGTGATCGTCGGCACCTATGCCGAAAGCGCGACCCTGGTGCACGTGAATCTCAAGGTGGTGAACCCCTCCACCAACGTGGTCATCGCGGCCCACGACTACGCCCTGCCCCTCGACAAGCAGGTCGCCAGCCTGATCCGCAAGCGTTGATCCCGCTTCGCCCCGGACAGGCCCACGAGGGAGTGCTGCGGCACTCCCTTTTTTGCGTCGGGGCCGTGGCACTCGGGGAGATTCCGCTCCGGGCCGATCCAGCGTAGCATTCGCCCCCCGTTCCGTTGCCCAGCCCCATGAGTACCTCGCCTGCCCGCGCCTGCGGTATCGACTTCGGCACCTCCAACTCCACGGTCGGCTGGCTGCGTCCCGGCGTGGAAGCCAGCCTGCTGCCCCTCGAGGACGGGAAGCCGACCCTGCCCTCGGCGATCTTCTTCAACGCCGACGAGGAGAGCACCCATTTCGGACGCAACGCCCTGCAGGAATACCTGGAGGGCTACGAGGGGCGCCTGATGCGGGCACTCAAAAGCCTCCTGGGCAGCAACCTGATGGATGGCAGCACCGAGGTCGCCGGCCGCGCCCTCCCCTTCCGTGACCTGCTGGCGAGCTTCATCGGCGAACTCAAGGCCCGCGCCGAGGCCGCCGCGGGGCGCCCCTTCGACCAGGCGGTGTTCGGCCGCCCGGTGTTCTTCGTGGATGACAACCCGGCGGCCGACCAGCGCGCCCAGGACACCCTGGAAGCGATCGCCCGCCAGGTGGGTTTCCGCGACGTCAGCTTCCAGTTCGAACCGATAGGCGCCGCCCTGCACTACGAATCGGGCCTTACGCAGGAAGAGCTGGTGCTGATCGCCGACATCGGCGGCGGCACGGCCGACTTTTCGCTGGTACGCCTGTCACCGGAGCGGGCTCGCCGTGATGACCGCCGCGAGGATCTGCTGGGCAACGCGGGCCTGCATGTGGGCGGCACCGATTTCGACCGGGCCCTGAGCCTGGAGTGCGTGATGCCCCTGCTCGGCTACCGCGGGCTGATGAAGAGCGGTGCGGAGATCCCCTCCAACCTGTTCTTCCAGCTGGCCACCTGGCACACCATCAACTTTGCCTACACCCGGCAGGCTTTTGCCGACTTTCAGCACATCTACCGCGATGCCACCGCAAGGCGTGAGCTGGACCGGCTGGGCCGCCTGATCGGCCAACGCGAAGGCCATTGGCTGGCCTTGCAGGTCGAGCAGGCCAAGATCGACCTGTCCACCCAGGCCGAGGCCAGGCTGCAGCTCGACAGGCTAGAGGCCGGGCTGGAACATCCGATCCGTGCCGAGGCCTTCGTGCAGGCCACCCGGAACCTGGTGGACCGGGTGGCCTGCACCGTCTCGGACCTGCTGCAGCGCATCGGCGTCAGCCCGCAGGACGTGGACACGCTCTACTTCACCGGGGGTGCCAGCGGCGTGCCACAACTGCGCGAACGGATTGCTGCCGTGCTGCCCAAAGCCAGACGGGTCGAGGGCGACTTGTTCGGCAGCATCGGCGCCGGACTGGCCGTGGAAGCCCGGCGGCGCTACGGCTAAAGCCGGGCCGAAGTCTCAGGGCAGGGTCGGGACGCCCTCATCGCAGGCCCCGGCCACGATGATGCGGTCACGGCCTTGGTGCTTGGCCTCATAGAGCGCCTGGTCGGCGCGCGCCAGGCACTCCTCGAGCCCCCGGCCGGCGCCATCCGCCAGCCCCAGGCTGACCGTCACCGGCAACACCTGGCCATCGGCCAGCACGACCGGACGGTCGGCCAGCCGCAGGCGCAGACGGCCTGCCAGGCGCATGGCTTCCTCCGGCGCCGTCTCGGGGAAGATGAAGGCAAACTCCTCCCCCCCGTAGCGGCATACCAGATCGGTCTGGCGCAGGGTTTCGGCGAGCAGCTCGGCAAAGACCTGCAGCACATGATCCCCCACGGAATGCCCGAAGCGGTCGTTGACCTGCTTGAAGTGATCGAGATCGGCGATGCCCACCGTGATCGGCCTGCCGTAGCGAGCCGCCCGGGCCATCTCCGCCGCGGCGAGTCCCATGAAATGACGGCGGTTGGGCAACCCGGTCAGGCTGTCGGTGGTGGCGAGCCGCTCCAGCTTGCGGCGTACGTCCTCGTTCTCCCGCAGGGTTTCGTGAAAGCGCACGATGGCCTTCTCCACCACATGGATTTCAGCCATCGCCAGGGGTGCCGGCTGCGGCACCGGCCCGTGGGGATCGAGGTTGATCAGGGAAGCATGGATGCGCTGCAGGGGACGGATCAGGAAGCGCTGCAGGATCACCAGGAAACTGACCAGGAAGACCGCCACCAGGATCAGGTTGAAGAGCAGCTTGTAGCGGGCCTGGTGCATGGCATCGGTCATCCGCGCAAGCTCCACGGTCATGCGCTGCCCCCCCTCCACCGAAAGGTCGTCCGCCAGCAGGCGCAGGCGGTTGGACATGGCCTCCCAGCGGGCCAGGTCAGGCTTGCTGGCACCTGACACGATCTGCGCCAGGAAGCTCTCCACTTCGGCCACCAACAGGGCGACCCGCGGATCGTCCCCCATGCTCGGATGTGCGGCCAGCACGCGGATCAGGAAGAAGGCCTCCTCACGCCCCCCCTGATCGGTGGCCGTCAGCACCGACTGTCCGCCGAAGCGCAGCTCCTCGAGGTTGCGGGCCAAGCGCTGGCGTTCGAGTGTCCAGGGCACGGTCTGGTCATGCAGCTGGAGGGCCACCTCCTTGACCAGGCGCTGATCGACCTCCAGCCACATGACCAGGCTGGCGGCGATGGCGGCGAAGACCAGGCCGAGTCCGGCCAGCACCGTACCCGCCGGCCAGTGCCGGATCCGGGCTTCGGCGACCACCGGTGGGGGAGCGCCTTGCACCTGTTCGGAGAGACGGGAGGCTTCTTCGCGCATCACTGCAGGCGGAAGGGAATGAAGCGGCTGTTGATGCGATCGAAACGGCCATCACGCTTGATCAGGTCGATGGCTTCGTTGAGTTTGTCCAGCAGCTCGGGCGAGCGCGGATTGACGCTGAGGCAGACGTCACCGGCCAGCTCCGGATCCCTCAGCACCGCGGTGGTGAGGCCCAGGCTCTTGATGCGGGCATCCTGCTGCAACGCCAGAGCCGTCGCCATGGGCAGCAGGGTTCCGTCGGCGACGCCCTGCTGCAGGGCCACCGCAATCCCATCGTGGTTGTCCACCGGCACCACCGACCACGCGTGAGCGGTGGCATATCGGTACTGGACCCCGCCCTTGACCAGGGCGACCCGACCGCTTCCGGGCCGGACACCGGGTCGCGCAAACCAGACGCTGATGGACCGGTAGTAGGGACGGGTCATCAGCACCCGGGCCCGGCGCTCGGGGGTGGCCAGCAGGCTCACCGCGGCGAAATCGAACTCCCCCGCCGCCACAGCATCCACGACCCGGTCCAGCGTCACCGACACCGGCTCGCAACGGACATGCATCACTTCGCACAGGACATGCATGATCTCCACGTTGAAGCCGGTGAGCGCGCCCGCCGGATCGGTATAGGACATGGGCGGCGAGTGGTTGAGCACCGCCACCCGGAGCACCGGCTCGGCCGCCTTGGCCGGCATGACGCCCACCACCAGCGCCCACGCAAGGAAGATGTGGAAAATCGCGTTTCGCGCCACTTTGCACCCGGTCTCTTTCGGTTTTGACAGATTCTAACCCGGTGCTCCGGGCTTGAGCCGCCACCCATCCCGCCGGACGCCCCATTCAGCGGGTGCCTCAAGACCACCACACGTCCTGCCCCCATACGCCCCTGGCGATGGATACCGACGTGGACGGGAGATCGCAAAAAAAAGGGGCCGTCCGAGGACGACCCCACTCCCTCGACAGGAACCCGCCACGAGGACGGGTCTCCCTCCCCATCGAACGAAACTGTAGCCACTGCGCCGGACCGGAGAAAACCGGCGCAGTCTGTGCAAACCTTATTCGAACTCGATGATGACCTCGTCCACCGCCAGGCTCTGGCCTGCCGTGGAGACGATCTTCTTGACCTTGCAGTCCTGCTCGGCCTTGAGGATGTTCTCCATCTTCATCGCCTCGATGACCGCCAGCTTCTCGCCGGCCTTCACGTCCTGCCCCACCTGCACGGACACTTCGCGCAGCAGGCCCGGCATGGGCGACAGCAGGTACTTGGACAGGTCGGGTGGCAGCTTCTCGGGCATCAGTGCCAGCAGCTCGGCGGCACGGGCGCTCATCACCATGAAGTCGGCACGGGTGCCCCAGTGGAACAGGCTGTACTTGGTCTTGTGGCGCTCCACCTGGAGAGTGAAGGGCTCACCGTTGACCGTGCCGTTGAACAGGGATTCACCGAGCTTCCAGTCGGACTTGATCTCGTAGGGCTTGCCGGCGTACTCCACGTGGTAACCACCATCGACCGGACGGGCCACCACCGGGTGGTGCTCGTTGCCTTCCTTGTTCAGGCGCACCACCATCCAGTGGTCGCCCACCAGGCGCTCGTGGCCTTCCAGCTGACCGGACACGGAGGCGGCACGGTCGGTGTAGGCGCGATACACATAGGCGGCCACGGACACCAGCAGGGCCGGATCATCGTGGGGCACCATCGAGGCGTCAAAGCCGGTCGGGTAGTGCTTGGGGATGAAACCGGTGTCGAAGATGCCCGAATGGAAGACCGGATGCTGCATCAGCGCGGCCTGGAACGGGATGTTCGACGAGATGCCGCGGATCACGAAGCCGTTGAGGGCGTCACGCATGCGGGCAATGGCCTGGGCGCGGGTCGGGGCGTGCACGATGAGCTTGGCGATCATCGAGTCATAGAACATGGAGATCTCGCCACCGTCGTACACACCGGTATCGACGCGGGTGGTGCCCTTGTCGTCGGTGGTCTCCTTGGGCGGCAGGAACTTCACCAGCCGGCCGGTGGAGGGCAGGAAGCCGCGGAACGGGTCTTCGGCGTTGATCCGGCATTC
>JAFLDU010000226.1 GCA_017309145.1 Zoogloea sp.
CCCCTCGCGGATTGGCACTGGTCAGTACGAGCTTGTCGGCCAGGCGCCGGACCACCTCACCCACCAGCGGCCGCTTGCCCGGGTCCCGGTCACCACCGCAACCGAAGACACACACCAGGCGGCCATTGCGAGCCTTGACCGTGGCCCGGATCGCCGTCAGGACCTGCTCCAGGGCGTCGGGAGAGTGGGCGTAGTCCACCACCACGAGAGGCTCACCAATCCCGCCGATGGTCTGCATGCGGCCCTGGGGCGGGGTCAGATCGCCTGCCACGTCCGCCGCATCCTCGAGGGTGAATCCCGAGGCCATCAGGGTGCCGATCACCGCCAGCAGGTTGGAAACGTTGAACTGCCCCACCAGATGGGGCGCCAGATCGGCCGAATCGTTGCCGCAGCGGGCGGTGAAGCGGATGCCCGCCGCTGTCGTGGTGAGCCGGTCGGCCAGCAGCACCCGGTTGGCCGGCGCAGCGTCCGCATTGCTCGGAATCAGGGTGTAACCGATCACCTCCATGCCCCGCCCCGCCAGACGCCGTGCCTGCTCCATGCCGAAGCGGTCATCGAGATTGAGGACGACCGAGCGAAGGCCGGGCATGTTGAACAGGCGGGCCTTGGCCGCGCCGTAGTTCTCCATGCTGCCGTGGTAATCCAGGTGATCACGGGTCAGGTTGGTGTGCACGGCGACATCGAAATGCAGACCATTGAGCCGCCCCTGATCGAGACCGATGGAAGACACTTCCATGGCCACGGCTTCAGCACCGGCATCACGGAAATCAGCCAGCGTGCGGTGCACCGTCAGGCTGTCGGGCGTGGTGTTGAGGCTGGCCACCAGGGAACCGGGGAAGCCGATACCGAGCGTACCGATCACGCCACACTTGCGCCCGAGGGTGGCAAAAGCCCGGGCCAGCCATTGGGTCACCGAGGTCTTGCCATTGGTCCCGGTCACCCCGACGGTCCACAGGGTTTCCGAGGGCCGCCCGTAAACCTCGTGGGCCAGGTAACCCGACAGCGCTGCCAGCCCCTCGACCGGCAGGTTGGGCACCGGCAGCGAGGCATCCCAGACATGGCCGTCACGCTCCCACAACACAGCTGCCGCACCGGCATGCACTGCATCGGGGATGAAACGGCGGCCGTCGGCGCGCAGGCCGGGGAAGGCCAGGAAGACATCCCCTGCCAACACCTGCCGGGAGTCGGCGCACAGACGCCGCGGCTCGACACCTTCGGCAGCCAGCGCCTCAAGCAGGCGGCGCAGCTTCTGCTGGGTCACATCGGCCATCACATGGACTCCCGCACGACAGGGGCTGTGGTCACGCCCTGACGCGCCACCTGCAGGGGCTTGAGGGGCGCATCCGGAGCCACGCCCAGGGTGCGCAACGCACCGCCGGTGACCTGTGCAAAGATCGGGGCCGCCACATCACCCCCGTAGTGCTTGCCATTGCTCGGCTCATCGATCATCACGGCAACAATCAGGCGGGGGTCGGAGATCGGTGCAATACCGACGAAGGACGCCACGTACTTGTGGGCGTAACGACCACCGACCAGCTTCATGGCCGTACCGGTCTTGCCGCCGACCCGGTAACCCGGCACGTTGGCCTGCGGCGCAGTGCCACCCTGCTGGACAACCAGCTCGAGCATCTGGCGAACCTCCCGCGCCGTCTGCGGCGAGAACACCCGCGTACCATGCACCGGAGGCGCATCCAGACGAGACAGGGACAGCGGCACAATGTCCCCATCGCGGGCAAACACCTGATAAGCATTGGCCATCTGCATCAGGTTGACCGACATGCCATGGCCGTAAGACATGGTGGCCTGCTCGATGGGACGCCAAGCCTTGGCCGGACGCAGACGTCCCCCGACCTCACCGGGAAAGCCCAGCTTCAGCGGCGAACCGAAGCCCAGATCATCGAGCATCTTCCACATGGTTTCCGGCGGAAAGCTGAGCGCCATCTTGGCCGCACCGATGTTGGACGACTTCTGGATGACCTGGGCCACCGACAGGGCGCCATGGGGGTGGGCGTCGGAGATCGTGGCCGACCCGATGGTCATGCGCCCCGGGGCACAATTGATGATCGTGTTGGCAGTGACCTTACCGTTCTCGAGGGCCATCGCGGCCGTGAACGGCTTCATGGTGGAGCCAGGCTCGAAGGTATCGGTCAGCGCACGGTTACGCAGTTGATCGCCGGTCAGCTTGACCCGGTTGTTGGGGTTGTAGGTGGGCGCATTGGCGAGGGCCAGGATCTCGCCCGTCTTGGCATCCAGCACTACCACGCCGCCTGCCTTCGCCTTGTGGTCGGCCATGGCCTGCTTCAACGCCGCATGGGCGAGATACTGGATCTTGTTGTCCAGGGAAAGGGCCACTTCCCGGCCATCCTGAGGGGGGCGGATCGACTGCACGTCCTCGACCACATTACCGCGGCGGTCCTTCACCACCCGGCGCGAGCCGGGCTTGCCGGCCAGCTGCGACTCGAAGGCCAACTCGATCCCTTCCTGCCCCTTGTCATCCACGCCGGTGAAGCCCAGCACGTGGGCCATGACGTCACCGCCCGGATAGAAGCGGCGGAACTCCCGCTGGTCGTGCACGCCCGGCAACTTGAGGGCTGCAACCCGGTCGGCCAGCTCAGGGGAGACCTGGCGCTTGATATAGACAAAGTCCTTGTCGGTGGCCAGCTTCTGGTTGAGCTCACCCACCTCCATCTCGAGCAGCGCCGCCAGCTGGCGGGTCTGGGCCGGCGTCAACCGGGCATCCTCGGGGATCGCCCAGATCGACTTCACTGGCGAGGAGACCGCCAGCACATCCCCTTGGCGATCGGTGATCTTGCCGCGGGTAGCCGGAACCGACAGCACCCGCGCATAGCGGGACTCACCCTTCGCCTGCAGGAACTGATCATTGACGCCCTGAAGATAGGCCGCACGGCCGATGAGGGCCATGGAGCCACCCAGCAGGCACAGCAGCACGAAGCGCGGCCGCCAGGCCGGAAGCTCCGAGCGCAACAGGGGATTGTGGTTGAAGGTGACGCCCTTCTTGGCCTTGGTCATGGCCGCTCCTCGATGGCGATGATCTGCCCGGACTGAGGGGGGCGCATCGCAAGCTTCTCACGGGCGAGCTTCTCGATGCGGGCATGGGCGGCCCAGGTACTCTGTTCGAGCTGAAGCTGCCCCCATTCGACTTCCAGCTGATGGGAGCGCTGCTGCTCGCGCTCCACAGCCGCATACAACTTGCGCGCCTGATGCTGGGACGCCACCACACCGAGGCTGCTCGCCACCACCAGCATCACCAGGAATCCCGTGATCCGCGCCATGTCAGCACCCCCCATCCACGAGGAAGGGCCAGCAAGCCCCGCAGCAGCCACACACTGGATGAGCCTGGAATGTCGTCATAATCAGGAACCCGCACGCTCGGCGATCCGCATCACTGCACTGCGCGAACGCGGATTGGCCGCCACCTCGGCATCCGAGGGGTAGACCGGCTTGCCCACCAGGGCCAGCTTGGGACGTGGCAGATCGGCCGCCCGCACCGGCAGGCGTGCGGGAAGCTGGGGCGGCCGCGACTCGTCGCGCATGAAGCGCTTGACGATGCGGTCCTCAAGGGAATGGAAGCTGATCACGACGAGGCGGCCACCGGCTGCCAGCGCTGCCACCACCTGGGGCAGGACTAGCGACAGTTCCTCAAGCTCTTGATTGACGCAAATCCGTAGAGCCTGGAAGGTGCGCGTCGCTGGGTGCTGACCCGGCTCGCGTGTGCGGACCGCTTTTTCCACGAGCGCGGCAAGCTGTCCAGTGGTCGCAACATGCCCCCCTGCCCGAGCAGCAACAACCGCCTTTGCAATCTCATAAGCAAACCGTTCTTCACCGTATTCCCTCAGCACCCGGGTTATATCTGCGACCGACGCTTCCGCCAGCCACTCCGCCGCGGTCACTCCGCGGGTCGTATCCATTCGCATATCCAGCGGCGCATCGAACCTGAAGCTCATGCCCCGCTCCGCCTCATCCAGCTGAGGTGAAGACACGCCCAGATCCAGCAGGACCCCATCGACCTTGCTGATACCGCGTTCCGCCAGCGCCCCGGCAAAGTCCGAGAAAGGTGCATGCACCAGCTCGAAGCGCGGGTCCAGTACCGCCTGCCCGGCCGCCACCGCCACCGGATCGCGATCAAAAGCGATCAGGCGCCCGGCCGGCCCCAGCCGGTTCAGGATCGCGCGGCTGTGACCGCCACGCCCGAAGGTGCCGTCCACGTAAACGCCATCCGCCTTGATGGACAGGGCCTCCACTGCCTCTTCCAGCAGCACAGTGATATGCGCGGGAGCGTTCACAGCGGCAGATTTTCCCAGCCAGCCGGCATCAGCTCGGCACCCAGGGCAAAGATCTGCTCCTGCTGCCGCTGCCAGCCCGCATCCGACCACAACTCGAAATGGTCGCCCTGACCGACCAGGTGGACCTGCTTCTCGAGCTGGGCGAAATTGCGCAACTCGGGCGCGATCAGCACACGCCCAGCCGAATCGAGCTCTTCATCACGGGCAAAGCCGACGAGCAGGCGCTTGAGCAGCGCAGAGTGCTGATCGAGGCTGGAACCGGCCAGCACCTTGTTGCGGATGGGCTCCCAGGCAGGCGCGGGGTAGATCAGCAGGCAACGATGGGGGTGTGCAGTGAGGACGAGCTGGTTCTCGGCGAGCTTGACGAGCGCGTCCCGATGCCGCGCCGGTATCGCCAGGCGACCCTTCGCATCGAGAGTGAGCGCTGCTGCGCCTTGAAACATGATTCCCCCACTTCTTCACCCGGACCTGTCGGAAAAATTCACTTTTTCCCACTTTGATCCACTTCGCCCCACTTTAGAGCAAAAGAAATAGGTGGTCAAGCTGACCCGGACGTAAATTTCTTTTTGACACAAGCACTTAGGAAGGCAACACAGCCAACGGGGGAAATCCGCTTATAAATCAATGGCCATACAAAGATTGCAAAAGTGCTGCATGAATGGCCGCCGGCTGGACCGAGGCGGAGCGCCTGCGGGCCATCGGCTGGAGGAGGCAGGGGAAACCGATGCCGCAACGCAACATCTGGTATCAAAAACGTCCTGCAGTGGAGAAAAGTGGGGAACGAGGGGCGGGAGAAGGGAAGTCCGCCGATAAGCCGGGTTCTGTCGAGCGGACTGATCGTGAGATCAGCCCACCGGGCAATCATTCCTCTGGTCGACGCGTTGCCGCGCCGCTCTAGCAGCCTACCCGGGGACTCCGCGAGCAGCGTCAGCGTCCCCCTATTTGGCCTTGCCCCGGATGGGGTTTACCGTGCCGTCCGTGTCACCACGTCCGCGGTGGGCTCTTACCCCACCGTTTCACCCTTGCCTGTGCTCCGAGGAGCCATCGGCGGTCTGCTCTCTGTTGCACTTTCCGTCGCTTTCACCGTGAGGCTATGGCGCCCGGCCGTTAGCCGGCATCCTGCTCTGCGGGGCCCGGACTTTCCTCGATGCCTTGGCGGCACCGCGATTGCCTGGCGAACTTCCCGCCGCGATTATAGCGGCGCAAGCTCGCCGCGTCCTGCGGTTTAATCGGCCTCACGCAGTTCAGCAGCCTGATTCAGCACCTCCGTGATGATGCAGTCGAGCCGGGAACGGGCCGTCGGGTCGCTGGCGCTCCCCCAGGCCGTGATCGACTCTCCGATCGACAGCCCGACATCCACCTCCCCGCAACCGTCCTCACCCGCCAGTCCGGGCAACCGCCCCGCAACCCGGCGCCCCAGGCGTCCGCCGCCGGCAAAGACCACTACGACATCATCCGTCCGCTGATCCACGCCCAGGCTGCGCACCCCCAAAGCACGCAAGGCTGGGCCATGCACCGCCTCGACGTGCGCGGCTATGGCGGGATTGCTGCGCCCCTGCACCGACTCCGGCTGATCCAGCTGGATGTAGAGAACCACCCCCACGGCAGCCAGGATGAGGACACCCAGCGAGATGACGAGCTTGCTTACATCCATGGGACTCCGGATCTCAACGAGGAAACAGGGCTCATTGTCCTTGAGCCGGCACCTGCCTGCCATTGAATAGCACACAAGATTAACGGAATAGAGACGTAAGAAAATGTGTAGAAGCCTGCCGGCTGTCGCATCCACTTACCTCTGTAAAGAGGGGGCAGGCACACCCCCGAGCCGACAAGTGCTGCAATGAAACATCGCCTGCCCGGTGCTCCACAACGATCATGACATCCCCCCTCCTGCGCAAGCGCCTGATCCTGGCGCTGCTCGCCATGGCCAGTCTGACCACCCTCCCCGCCCAGGCCCATGGCCCGCGCGGCTATGGCCACTACCCCGGCCCGGTCTATCGCTCCCACATCCACTACGGGCCCAGCCCATGGTGGTGGGTCGCCGGAACCGGCCTGCTGCTCTATCCCCAGGTGGTGACGCCACGCCCGCAGGTGATTGTTCAGAGCCCGCCGGTCGAGCCCATCATCGTTCAGCCGCAACCCACCGCACAGAACTGGTATTACTGCGACAGCGCTCAGGCCTACTATCCCTACGCTCAAAGCTGCGCCGAGGGCTGGCGTGCCGTACCGGCCACCCCCACGGCGGCCGCCCAGCAGGCACCGGCACCTGCGCCGGCACCCGCGCCCGCCCCTGCCTCCTCCAGCGGCAACTGGTATTACTGCGACAGCGCCCAGGCCTACTACCCCTATGTGAAGGAATGCCCCGGCGGATGGCGCGCCACCCCGGCAACCCCACCCACTCCCGGAGCCCCGCAATGAAAGCCGCCACCTGCCTGATTCCGCTGGCGCTCCTCGCAGGCTGCGCCAGCCTCCCCGCGGGTCCGCGGGTCGCCGTCATGCCGACGCCGGGAAAGCCCTTCGAGGTCTTCGTTGCCGAAGAGCGCCTGTGTCGCGACTACGCCGCCAGCACCCTGGGCACCGACCGCAACGAACTGGCCAGCCGCAACGTGGTCGGGGGCGCCATCGCCGGAACGGCAATCGGAGCCACGGCCGGCGCCTTGGGCGGTGGCCAGCGGGGTGCAGCGGCCGGTGCAGCAGCCGGTTTGGTGGTCGGCTCGGCAGCCGGCGCCGGCAACGCCGGGTACGCGGGCAGCGAAGCCCAGCGGGCCTACGACATCGCCTACCTGCAATGCATGTATGCCAAGGGCAATCAGTTACCCGGCACCGCCTACCGACAGCCGATCGCCCCACCGCCGCCGAGCTACGGTTACCCGCCCCCGCCGGCCCGCTGACACCACCACGGGTGACTTCCCCTGCGCCCTCCGGCACAATCCGGGCGCAGGAGATCCGCCCATGAAATTCGACGTACTCGTAGTAGGCGCCGGCCTTGCCGGCGCTGCATTGGCCGCGGCCCTCCGCGGCAGCCGGCTCAAGCTCGGTGTCGTGGAGACGAAGGCGCCGGTCCGGCCGGCTGGCTGGGACCCCCGCATCTACGCCATCAGCGCGGCCAACGTGGACTTCCTGTCCTCGATCGGCATCTGGCAGCATCTGGACAGCGCCCGCATCGCCCCCATCTACGACATGGAGATCCATGGCGACGCTGGCGGCCGGCTGGACTTCTCGGCCTACGACTGCGGCCTGCGCGAGCTGGCCTGGATCGTCGAATCCAGCCTGATGCAGATCGAGCTCTGGGAGACGATCAAGCGCCAGCACAACGTCACCCTGATCTCCCCCGCCGAGCCCGCCGCGCTATCAATGGAAGCAGACTCGGCCAGCCTGACCCTGACCGACGGCCGGCGCCTCGAAGCCCGCCTGATCGTCGCCGCCGACGGCCGTGACTCCTGGGTGCGCCAGGCCGCCGGCATCGGCGCGCGCAACACCCCCTACGACGAGAAGGGCGTGGTGGCCAATTTCCGCTGTGCCAAGCCGCACCGAGACACGGCCTTTCAGTGGTTCCGCGACGACGGAATCCTCGCCTACCTGCCCCTGCCCGACCAGCACATGTCCATGGTCTGGTCGGCCCCTGACCCCCTCGCCGACGAACTTGTCGGGCTGCCTCCCCAGGCCCTGGCCACCCGGGTCGCCGAAGCCGGTGATTTCCGCCTCGGCGAGCTTGAGCTGGTCACCCCGGCCGCGGCCTTCCCCTTGCGCCTGATGCGGGTGGCCGAGGTCGTGCAGCCTCGCCTGGCCCTGATTGGCGACGCCGCCCATGCGATCCACCCCCTATCGGGGCATGGCATCAATCTGGGCTACCAGGACGCTCAAGTGC
>JAFLDU010000227.1 GCA_017309145.1 Zoogloea sp.
GCCTTCTTGATACCCGTCAATGCCCTCCCGAGTACGACGTCCTACTGTGGCGCGGTCTTCCGAAGGAGCCTGCGATGGACCGATCCCTGCTGATTCACGTGACCGTTCTGCTGGGCCTGACCGCCCTGGCCGTCACCTCCGCGCCGGCGGCGGAGCCCGATCCGGCCCGCCAGAAGGATCTGATCCACCTGGTCCGCCAGGACTGCGGCTCCTGCCACGGCATGCGCCTGGCCGGCGGCCTGGGGCCGGATCTGCTGCCGGCGCGCCTGGCCGACCTGCCCGACGGCTTCCTGGTCGCCACCATCCTCCACGGCCGTCCCGGTACGGCGATGCCGGGCTGGCTGCGCTTCATGGACGAGGACGAGGCGGGCTGGATCGTCGCCCGCCTGAAGACCGGCTTTCCGGAGCTCCCCTGATCATGCGTACGCGTCTGTTCATTCCGCTGCTGGCCCTGGGGCTGGCGGCCTGCGCCTCGGCGCCGCCACCCGTGACGCCCGCCATGACGTCCGCCGAGCTGCGCGGCACCGGCGACCTCGGCGTGGTCATCGAGCGGGCCGCCGGCCGGGTCCAGGTGGTGGAGCACAGCCACGACAGCCGCCTCGGTACGGTGGAGGGCCTGGGCGATCTGTCCCACGCCCACGTGGCCTTCTCGCGGGATGGCCGCTATGCCTATGTGTTCGGGCGCGACGGCGGCCTCACCAAGGTGGATCTGCTGACCCGCCGCATCGACCGGCGCATCGTCCAGGCCGGCAATTCCATCGGCGGTTCGGTGTCCCAGGACGGCCGCCTGGTGGTGGCCC
The DNA here is from genome assembly GCA_017309145.1 of Zoogloea sp. Classification (GTDB taxonomy): domain Bacteria; phylum Pseudomonadota; class Gammaproteobacteria; order Burkholderiales; family Rhodocyclaceae; genus Zoogloea. Next base: position 801 of record JAFLDU010000227.1, read on the forward strand.
AGAACTACGAGCCGGGCGGCATCAAGGCCTTCGACGCCGATACCCTGGAGCTGTTGGCCGATGTGCCGGCCGAGTATGCGCCGGGCAAGTTCTCGCGGGTGGTGGGCCTGGCCGACGTGTCCGGCCAGCGCTTCGTGTATGCCCTGTTCGACGCGGACGAGATCCGCATCACCGACTTCTCCGATCCGCGCCGCCCCGTCACCACCCGCTTCCCGGCGGGTCGCCAGCCTTACGACGGGCTGGTCACGCCGGACGGGCGATTCTTCATCGCCGGCCTGTTCGGTGAGGATGGCCTCTCGCTGCTCGACCTGTGGCAGCCCCAGGCCGGGGCGCGGAAGATCCTGGCTGGCTACGGCAAGGGCGAGGAGAAGCTGCCGGTCTTCAAAATGCCCCATCTGCGAGGCTGGGCCCTGGCCGGCGGTCAGGCCTGGCTGCCCGCCATCGGCCGCCACGAGGTGCTGGTGGCCGACACCCGGAGCTGGGCGGAGAGCGCCCGCATCCCGGTGAAGGGCCAGCCGGTGTTCGTGATGGCGCGGCCCGACGGACGCCAGGTGTGGGTCAATTTCGCCTTCCCGGACAATGAGTGGGTTCAGGTCATCGACACCCTGGAGAGGCGCGTGGTGCACACCTTCAGCCCCGGCAAGGCGGTGCTGCACATGGAATTCACCCCGCGTGGCGAGGCGGTGTGGTTGTCGTCACGGGACAGCAACCGGATCAGTGTCGTGGATACGGCCAGCTTTGCGCTGCGCCGGGAGCTGCCCGCCGACGCGCCGTCGGGCATCTTCTTCACGGCCCGTGGCCAGCGCATCGGGTTCTGACACCATGATCTGCCGTGACTCCCTGGATTTCCGCCTGCTCAACGACTTCCAACGGGGCTTTCCGCTGCTGCCGCGCCCCTGGGAGGCGGTCGGCGAGCGCCTTGGGCGGGACGGCACCGAAGTGCTGGCCCGTCTTGCCGTGCTGCGCGACGAGGGCAAGATCAGCCGGGTCGGGGCGGTCTTCGCCCCCAACCGGATCGGCGCCAGCACCCTGGCCGCGATGGCCGTGCCGCCGGAGCGCCTGGCCGCCGTGGCCGCCCGGGTCAGCGCCTTTGCCGGGGTCAATCACAACTACCGCCGGGAGCACCGCTACAACCTGTGGTTCGTGGCCGGCGCCGCCAGCCAGCCGGCCCTGTCCGCCCTCCTCGACGAGATGGGCGAGGCCACCGGCTGCCCGCCGATTGCCTTGCCCTTGGTGCGGGAGTACCACATCGACCTGGGCTTCGACCTCGCCAGCGGCGAGCGGACCCGCCACGCCCCGGCCGGGGAGCGCCCCCGGCGGCAGTTGAGCGCCGCCGACTGGCGCCTCATCGAAACCCTGCAGGAGGGCCTGCCCTGGGTGCCGCGGCCCTTTCGCACCCTGGGCGACGCGGCGGGCTTCACCGAGCAACGGGTCATCGCGACCCTGGCCGACTGGCTGGCCGACGGCACGGTACGTCGCTTCGGCGTGGTGGTGCGCCATCGGGAGCTGGGCTGGCAGGCCAACGCCATGTGCGTGTGGACGGTGCCCGAGGGGCGCGTCGATGTGCTCGGCACCGCGCTGGCGTCCCACGACGGGGTGAGTCTGTGCTACCGCCGCCGCCCCGAGCGGGACTGGCCGCACAACCTGTTCTGCATGATCCACGGGCGCGACCGGGAGGCGGTGGTCCGGCGCCGGGCCGAACTGGTCGAGGCGGTCGGCCTGGAGGGCTTCCCCCACGCGGTCCTGTTCTCGACCGACTGCTACAAGCAGTGCGGTGCCCGCTATGCCACCCCGCAGGGACTGGCCGCATGAGCGCTCCCCTGGATGCCCTCGACCGGCGCCTCATCAACACCCTGCAGGAGGGCTTTCCGCTGGTGGACGCGCCCTGGCAGGTCGTCGCCGAAGCGGTCGGCAGCACCGCGGAGGAAGTCCTGGAGCGGGTCCGGCGCCTGCGTGAGAGCGGGGTGCTGACCCGCTTCGGCCCCATGTTCCAGATCGAGCGCCTGGGCGGCCGCTTCGTGCTGTCCGCGCTGGCGGTGCCCGAGGCTCGCTTCGACGAGGTGGCGGCGGCGGTCAACGCCCTGCCCGAGGTTGCCCACAACTACCGGCGCGGCCATCGCCTCAACATGTGGTTCGTGCTCGCCACCGAGAAGCCGGAAGGCATCGCCGAGGCCATTGCGAAGATCGAGGCCGCCACCGGCCTGACCGTGTTCGCCTTTCCCAAACGCCGTGAGTTCTTCGTGGACATGCGCCTGCAGGCCTGAACGGAGCCCCGCCATGGAGTCGCCCGCCGACGATCTCGACCGCCGCCTGATCATCGCCACCCAGGGCGGCCTGCCCCTGGTGGCGCGTCCCTACGACGTCCTGGCGGCCGGGCTGGGGGTGAGCGCCGAGGAGGTCAGGGCGCGCCTCGCCGCCATGCTGGCCTGCGGCCGCATCCGCCGCATCGGTGCGGTGCCCAACCACTACGCCCTGGGTTACACGGCCAACGGCATGTCGGTGTGGGACGTGGACGACGCGCGCATCGTGGAACTGGGCGAGGCCGTGGGCCGGCTGGATTTCGTCACCCACTGCTACGAGCGCCCGCGGGCCCTGCCCGACTGGCCCTACAACCTGTTCGCCATGGTGCACGGCCGTGACCGGGACACCGTGATGGAGGGGGTCGGCGTGATCGCCAGACTGCTGGGCCGCGCCTGCCGGGGGCAGGACGTGCTGTTCTCCACCGCCATCCTCAAGAAGACCGGCCTGCGCATCGGCGGGGGCTGACTTAAGCGTCTTCGTCGAGCAGGCGCTCGCATTCGCCCATCAGGGCCCGGCTCAGGTCGCTTTCGTGGTTGGGGTCGAGGGCTTCCATCATCTCGTGCACCACATGCAGCCCCGCCTCGCGGGACAGTTCGCCGGCCAGGCGGCGCGCCAGGCTGTCGCTGAGGGCCGACAGCTGGCGCCGCTCCGCCAGGGGCAGGCTGCGCCGGGTGCGGGCCAGCCAGTCGGCCACCAGGGTGGCGCCCTGGGCTTCGGTGGGCCACTGGCCGTGCTCGTAGTACAGGGACAGGCGCTCGGCGGTGAGGGCGAAGATCAGCGCGGCGCGGGTACCGCGGCTGTCCGCGGGGGGAGGGGGCGTGTGAGGGCTGTTCATGGCAGTGCTTCCGTGAGGGGGCGAACCCTAGCACAGCGCGGCCCGGCATTTCCCCCTGACGTTCAAAAGGTTATTCTTGCGCCCCTTCAGCCCGCCCAGCCGGGCACTTCATTCAAAGGAAAGTCCATGAGCAGCCTGCCCCCGTGCCCCCAGTGCAAGTCCGAGTACACCTACGAGGACGGCGACAACTTCGTCTGCCCCGAATGCGCCCACGAGTGGCCCAAGGTGGCTGCTGCCGAAGAGCAGAAAGTGGTGCGCGACGCCAACGGCAACGTGCTGCAGGACGGTGACTCGGTCACCGTGATCAAGGATCTCAAGGTCAAGGGCTCGTCCTCGGTGGTGAAGGTCGGCACCAAGGTCAAGAACATCCGCCTGGTCGATGGCGATCACGACATCGACTGCAAGATCGACGGCTTCGGCGCCATGCAGCTCAAGTCGGAGTTCGTCAAGAAGGCCTGAGCCCCGGGCGCGGCGGCGCCCGGCAGGGTAAAGTGGCGTCCTCACGGCCTTCAGGAATGAGGCATGCCCTCCGACACGACGCCCCGCTTCTGGTACGACCCCGCGCTGCCCTTTGCCGAGGCCCGCTCCATCGCGGATGGCCGGCAGATCTGCTATGCCCCGCACAGCCACGAGAGCTTCTCTCTGGGCATCATCACAGGTGGCCGTAGCACCTATGTGAATGGCCGCCTGCGCGAGCGGGTGGGCCCCGGGGCGGTGGTGATCATGAACCCGGAGGAGGTCCACGCCTGTAATCCGGTGGAGGACCTGCCCTGGTCCTATCGCATGCTCTACCTCGACACGGCCTGGCTGGCTGGCCGGCAGAAGGAGCTGGGTTTTACCGGTGAGGGGGGCTTCCGCCCGTCGGCCACCCGCCTCAGCCATGCCCCGGGCCTTTATCGGGCAACCGCCGCGCTGTGCCGGCTGCTCGACGACTCCACCGCCGGGTGCCTCGCCAAGGAGGCCGCCCTGGTCGGCTTCGTGGCCGATGTGCACGACCACCTCGACCCGCCGCCGGCCCGTCATGCCGAGGTGCGCCGGCCCCTGGCCCGGGCCGCCGAGTTCATCAGCGACAACTTCACCCGCAACCTGCGCCTGGATGACATCTGCGCGGCGGCAGGCCTGTCCCAGTCCCACCTGATCCGGGCCTTCAAGGGGCAGTACGGGATGACGCCCCATGCTTATCTGATCAACCGTCGCATCCAGTTCAGCCGTGCGCGCCTGCGCCAGGGGCTGCCGATCGCCGACGTGGCGCTGGAAGCCGGCTTTGCCGACCAGGCCCACCTGCAACGGGCCTTCAAGCGCCACGTGGCGGCCACGCCGGGCCAGTACCGGCGCTGAACAGCGGCTCAGCGCTCGATCAGCAGCCAGAGGGCGCTGCCGACCAGCAGCCCGGCCATGCTCCGGTTGAAGACCCGCATCCGCGCCGGGGCGGCGAGGTGGCCGCGCAGGCGGGCACCGGCCCAGGCCCAGCAGCCGACGGACAGGTAGCAGATCACGAAGTAGATCCCGGCGAACAGCCACACCTGGCGCAGGTCGCCATCGGCCGCGTAGGCGCCCATGCCGGCCACCGCAGCCAGCCAGGCCTTGGGGTTGAGCCATTGCATCACCGCCCCGACCCGGAAGGACGGGGCGCGGACGGCTCCGTCCGTGACCAGCCGGCCGTCGTCGCTGGCCAAGCGCCAGGCCATCCATAGCAGGAAGGCCACCCCGCTGCCACGGATCACCCCGAGGGCGCCCGGCCATTGCGCCAGGGCTGTCTGCAGTCCCAGCCCGCACAGCAGCAGGAGCAGGGTGAAGCCCACCGTGGCGCCGCCCACATGGCGCAGGCCGGCCCGCAGGCCGAAGCGGGCGCCGGCGCCGAGCGCCACCACATTGACCGGGCCGGGCGAGATCGAGGCGGCCAGGGCAAAGGCCGCCATGGAAACAAGGGTGCTCATTCGCGTCTCCACGCAGGGTCGGGAGACGCAGCTTAGGTTGGGCGGAGGTTGGGCGTATTGAAGGAAACTGTGGTGCGCGCTCAGCGCTGAAGCCGGCCCTTACGGGTGCCTGCAGGGCTCTCTTGATAGAAGGATCGCGTCAAGTGCCAATGACTTCATCTAGCTGACTCGCACGCAGCGCCTTGTCGAACAGTTGCAGGAGCTCATCCAGACTGGCCGACCGCAGCATGCCTCGAATGGTATCCGGCACGGGTCCGAACTTAAGCTCGAGAATCCGCAGCAACGCGGCCTCTCGCTCTTGCCGAACTCCCAGCCCTACACCTTCCTCACGGCCTTCCTCCCTCGCCGTGTTCATCAGGCTCACCTCGTCGCGCAGCGCACGTTCGCGCACAAACGCCAGGCGGCGGGCTTCGGCGTCTTCGGAGAGGTGTTGCAGTTCTTCCATCGCCTGACGGACTGCGGGGTGGGTAATGGTGCTCATGGTGCTTTCCTCCTGCCAGTGTTCAAACCAGGCGATCCACGCAGCCGGCGTCCGGCCGGCAGCGGAGCGTGGATCAGCGCGATGCTCAGCCACACCGCCACGCTGAAATACAGGCTCATCCAGGCCACTTCGGTGTGCCAGTCGGCCCAGCGGTGGGACACCACCCAGCGGCTGGAGGCGTCCAGCAGGCCCTGGGCGAGGCTCATGTAGTGGCGTCCGGTGGATTCGTCGGTGAGCCAGCGCGACCAGTACATGGGCACATCCACCAGGAACATGAAGAACACGTAAGCCAGCCCGGCGGCACCCCACAGGGCGAGCAGGGGACGCAGGCGGCGGGCGCAGCGGGGCCAGATCTCCACCAGGCTGAGCACCAGCAGGGCGGCGCCCAGGCCCCACAGGGTCTCCTCGATGACGTGGCCGAGGTTGGAGGTGGTCAGCACGGCATACCAGGAGCAGGTCTCGGCAATGGCGATCATCGGTACCAGCAGGGACGAGATCGCGTCGCCCATGCGGCTGCCGGTGGCCCGTGAGGTGGCGCGCAGGATCAGCGCCCACTGGGCCACGAAGCACAGTTCGGCGACGGTCGCCACCGAGCGGCCGACCACCACGCTGGACAGCCAGCTATCCACCAGGCACAGGCGCGGCACGTCGAACACTGGCAGGTAGGAGCGGTAGGCGCAGCCGAAGACGTAGCCGGCCGACAGCAGCAGCTGAGCCCGGCGCAGGGCGAAGGCCTCGGCGTCCATGAACGGGCGTCGTCGCTGCAGCTGCCAGGCTGCATAGGCCCAGGCCGCGATGTTGAGGGTCGCTATCGTGGCCAGGCAGGCCCACCAGGAGAAGACGTCGCCGTTCATGATGGTACAAGTTAGGCGGCGATCGCCCAGGGGTCAAGATAAAGCGTAATACCGTATGACTTTAATCAGCTTCCAGGGCCTTGATGCGCCGGAAGACGTCCCGGTGGGCCGGTAGCTCGACGCCCTGTTGCCGGGCCATCTCCAGCAAGGCGCCGGTGATCGCGTCGATCTCGGTGCGTCGGCCGGCCTGCACATCCTGCAGCATGCTGGCCCGGTTGGCGGCGGTGGCGGTGGCCACCGCGATCACCCGCTGGCGGGCCGCGTCGGCGTCCAGGGCCAGCCCGGAGGCGCGCAGGACCGGCCAGGCTTCATCCACCAGGGCATCCAGTTCGGCCCGGTAGGGCGCTTCCCGCAGGGCGCCGTTGGTCACGCCGTGCAAGGCGGCGAGGGGGTTGATGGCCACATTGACCAACAGCTTGGCCAGGCGGGCGGCGGCGATCTCCGGCTCGACCCGGGCCGCCAGGCCGGCGGCGGAGAGTCTCTCCGCAACGGCTTCGAAGCCGGGCGGGAGCAGGGTCTCGCCGGTGCCCGCCGGATGCACGCCGTCGGCGTTGCGCCAGGCGCCGGCAGTGGTGATGCCTTGCCCAGCCAGGAGGCCGGGGCAGGCGGCCTGCAGAAGGTGATCCACCAGGCCGTTCTGCAGCGACACGATGCCCCGCGGCGCCAGGGCCCGGGCGGTGGCAGCGGCGGACAGGGTGTCGCCGGTCTTCACCAGCAGGATCACCCAGTCGGCCCGCGGCAGGGCGGCCGGG
>JAFLDU010000228.1 GCA_017309145.1 Zoogloea sp.
TCCCTCCGCTCCTGCTTCCCCGCCCCCCATGGACCTCAAAAACTTCGACCTCAACCTCCTCCTCGTCTTCGACCAGATGCTGAAGGAGCGCAAGGTCTCGGCCGTGGCGGAGACGCTGGGTGTCACTCAGCCCGCCATCAGCCGTTCCCTCAAGCGCCTGCGGCAGTTGTTGGGTGATGAGTTGTTCTACCGTACCGCCAGCGGCATGGAGCCGACGTCGTATGCGCGGCATCTGGCGGAGCCGGTGGGGGAGGCGCTGGATGCCTTGCGGATGGCGATCAGTCGGGAGTTCGACTTTGATCCGCGGAGCAGCCGGCGCAGTTTCACGCTGCGCATGTCGGACATCGGGGAGATCTACATCCTGCCGCGCTTGTTGCGTTTTTTGAGCGTGGAGGCGCCGGGGGTGGGGATCAACATCGTGCGGGATGGGGGTGAGCGGCTCAAGAGCGAGATGGAGGCGGGGCGGATCGATCTGGCGATCGGCTTGATCGATGGGTTGGAGACGGGTTTCTTCAGCCGGCAGGTGTTCAAGCAGGGTTATGTGTGCGTGTTCCGCCCCGATCATCCGCTGGCGGGGCGGCCGATGACGCTGGATGACTTTGTGGCGGCGGAGCATGCGGTGGTGACGGCGGCGGGCACGGGGCACGCGCGCATCGACGAGCTGATCGAGAAGCAGGGCATCCAGCGCAAGGTGAAGCTGCGGGTGCCCACCTATGCCAGCCTGGAGCATCTGCTGCGGGCCACCGATCTGGTGGCGACAGTGCCGGAGGCGCTGGTGCAGCCCAACATCCATCCGCTGGCGCTGGCTTATTCGAAGCATCCGGTGAGCCTGCCGCGCCTGTCCATCGATGCGTTCTGGCATGCGCGCTTCCATCGCGACCCGGCCAACCGCTGGTTACGCAACGTGATTGCGGTGCAGTGCGCCTTGCCGAGCATCCAGGCGCTGGAATGACGCCCTTGCTGTTCTGAGTGTTATCCGTGTTGCTCATGAGTATGACTCAAGGTAATAGTGGCTATTACCCTGGGTGCATTGAGCGGAAAAATCTCGAGATATAAGCTTCTTCTCACGGATTCAACCCACAGAGAAGGAGCTCTCATGAGCCGAGGAGACATGAAGATTGCCATCGTCGGGGCCGGTATCGGCGGCCTGACGCTGGCCCTGGCCCTGCGCGAACACGGCATTGCGGTGGAGCTTTACGAACAGACGCCCGAGCTGCGCGAGGTGGGGGCGGCGGTGGCCTTGTCGGCCAATGCCACCCGCTTCTACGACCGCATCGGCCTGCGCAGCCAGTTTGATGAAGTGTGCTACGCCATTTCCACCCTGATCTATCGGGACGGCCGCGACGGACGGGTGATCGGCCGGCACAGCGGCGAGCCGACCTACGAGGATCAGTTTGGCGCCTGTTACTGGGGCATCCACCGGGCCGACCTGCAGGCCTTGCTGTCGAAGGCGGTGGGGATGGAACACATCCACCTGAGCAAGCGCCTCACCGACCTGAAGGATTCGGGCAAGGAGGTGGTGCTGGAGTTCGAGGATGGCACGTCGGCCCGCGCCGATCTGGTGATCGGGGCCGATGGGGCCAAGTCCCTGGTGCGGCGCTGGATGCTGGGCTACGACGACGCGCTGTATTCCGGCTGCTCGGGCTTCCGCGGCATCGTGGCGCCGGAGCTGCTGGATCAGCTGCCCGATCCGGACGCGATCCAGTTCTGGATGGGGCCGGGCGGCCACCTGCTGCATTACCCCATCGGCAAGGGCGATCACAACTTTCTGCTGGTGGAGCGCAATCCCTCGCCGTGGCCGGTGCGCGAGTGGGTCACCGGGGCGGAGCAGGGCGACCAGCTCAAGCGTTTTGCCAACTGGCATCCGGCGGTGGTGCAGATGATCTCGGCGGTGCCCACCAGCCAGCGCTGGGCCTTGTTCCATCGCCCGCCGCTGGGCCGCTGGACACGTGGCCGGGTGAGCCTGCTGGGCGATGCGGCCCATGCGCTGGTGCCGCACCACGGCCAGGGCGCCAATCAGTCCATCGAGGATGCGGTGGTGCTGGCCGCCAAGCTGGCCGAGTTCGGCCCGGGGGCTTTTGCCGAGGCCCTGGAAGCTTACGAGCGCCTGCGCCGTGGCCGTACCCGCAAGGTGCAGTTCGCGTCGATCTCCACCGCCGACGTGCTGCACCTGCCGGATGGCCCGGCCGCCGATGCGCGCAACGCGCGCCTTGGTAGCCGCGAGGGGATGATGCATCACCTGGGCTGGATCCACGACTTCGACCCAGCCACCCAGGTGCCGAGCGAACGCCAGGGCGGCACCTGGCTCTGATCTGACGCATTGCACCGGCAGACGGCCGGAGGACGGGACCCGCGCGGGTCTGTCCTCCGGCCGTTTGCCGTTCTGCCTGCCGTGCGCTGCGGTCAGCGTGTTCCGCAGCCGGGTCGGCGCTCGCTTCACGCGAAACGGATGGGTCTGATCAGGTGTTTGTCATGGCTTCAAGGTGATTCCAGAGTGTAATTCCAGATAGAGATTGTGTTATTGGACCGGAATCATTGGCCGGGCTTAAGCTGTCCTCACTCCCCCCCTAGAACGAGGCTTTGAGGACGACATGAGCAAGCTGATCCGTAACTACATCAATGGTCAATTCGTAGACAGTGACAAGCGCTTTGCCAACACCTATCCGGTGGATGGCTCCCTGGTGGCCGAGGTGTGCGAGGCGTCGCAAGCCGATGTGGACGCCGCCATCGCCGCTGCGCGTGCCGCCCTGTCGGGCCCGTGGGGCAAGATCTCCATCGCCGAACGCGCCGAATGGCTGTACCGCCTGGCGGCCGGCATCGAGAAGCGCTTCGAGGACTTCGTCGAGGCCGAGGTGCGCGACACCGGCCGTCCGGTCAAGCAGGCCCGCACCCTGGACGTGCCGCGCGGCATCGCCAACTTCCGCTTCTTTGCCGACCTGATCAAGACCGCCAACACCGAGTGCTTCGAGACCACCACGGCCGATGGCGCGCGGGCGATCAACTACACCATTCGCAAGCCCCTTGGCGTGGTGGCCGCCATCTCCCCGTGGAACCTGCCGATCCTGTTGTTCAGCTGGAAGGTGGCGCCGGCCCTGGCCATGGGCAACACGGTGGTGGCCAAGCCCTCCGAGGAAACCCCGTCGTCCGCCGCGCTGCTGGCCGAGGTGGCCCACGAGATCGGCCTGCCCGCCGGCGTCTTCAACGTGGTGCATGGTTTCGGGGGCAACTCCACCGGCGAGTTCATGACCCGCAACCCGGACATCGACGCCGTGACCTTCACCGGCGAGTCGGGCACCGGCTCCACGATCATGAAGGCGGTGGCCGACGGCATGAAGGAGGTGTCCTTCGAGCTGGGCGGCAAGAACGCCGCCATCGTGTTTGCCGATGCCGACTTCGAGGCCGCGGTGAGCGGCGTGGTGCGCTCGTCCTTCACCAACTCCGGCCAGGTCTGCCTGTGCTCCGAGCGGGTGTATGTGCATCGCTCGATCTTCGACCGCTTCGTGGCGGCGATGAAGGAAAAGACCGAGGCGCTGGTGCTCGGCGACCCGATGGATCCGACCACCGACATCGGCCCCCAGATCTCCCTGGAACACCAGGGCAAGGTGCTGTCCTACCTGGCGCTGGCCCGGGAGGAGGGCGCCACCGTGATCACCGGCGGAGAGAAGCCCCATTTCGGCGACGCCCGCGACAATGGCTCATGGGTGCGCCCGACCATCTGGACCGGCCTGCCCGCCAACGCCCGCTGCCTGCGCGAGGAAGTGTTCGGCCCGGTGTGCCACATCACCCCCTTCGATGACGAGGAAGAGGTGGTGGCCCTGGCCAACGACTGCGACTACGGCCTGGCCGCCTCCATCTGGACCCAGGACGTGACCCGCGCCCACCGGGTGGCCGGCCGCATGCACACCGGCATCGTGTGGATCAACACCTGGTTCATGCGCGACCTGCGCACGCCTTTCGGCGGGGTCCGCATGTCGGGCATCGGCCGCGAGGGCGGGCGGCATTCGCTGGACTTCTACTCCGAGATCACCAACATCTGCGTGAAGGTGGCCTGAACCATGCGCAAGCTGCTCGTCTCGTCGGCCATCCCCGCGCCGCGCTTCCGTTACACGCCCTGTGTGCAGAGCGGCCCCTTCTACACGGTGTCCGGCATGGTGGGGCTGGACTTTGCCACCGGTGCGCTGGCCCAGGGCGGCATTGCGGCTGAGACTCGCCAGATCCTGGCGAATCTGACGGCCGCCCTGCCCGACTACGGGGTGGGCCTGGAGCACATGATCTCGGCGCGGGTCTATGTGGTGCCCTTCGAGCAGTTCGGCGCCTTCAACGAGGTCTGGGAGGCTTTCTTCGCCGATATCCCGCCGCCGGCGCGGACATCGGTGGGGGTCTCGGCCCTGCCGCTGGGGGCCCAGATCGAGATCGAGTTTGCGTTCTATCGCGCGGATTGAGGAGAACAGCATGAGCACGACGGCAAAAGTGGTGGCCGGCAAGGCCACGCCGAGGGGCAAGTTCCCTCATGTGAAGCGGGCGGGGGATTTCCTGTTCGTCTCGGGGACCAGCTCCCGCCGGCCCGACAACAGCTTCGCCGGGGTGGAGGTGGATGCCCTGGGAGTGACCCAGCTGGACATCCGGGTGCAGACCCGCGCGGTGATCGAGAACATCCGCGACATCCTGGAGAGCGTCGGCGCCTCCCTGGACGACGTGGTCGAGATCTGTGCCTATCTGGTGGATATGAACGACTTCGGCGGATACAACGAGGTGTATGCCGAGTTCTTCGACTACGACGGCCCGACCCGGACCACCGTGGCGGTGCATCAGCTGCCCCATCCGCATCTGCGCATCGAGATCAAGGCCGTGGCCTATTCACCCCGGAAAGACGTCGATCAAGCGTCGCGCTGACGGCGCATCAACAAGGAGACACACATGGACCTTCAATTCGGCAACCCCTTCAACCTCATGAAATGGGCGGAGGACAATGCCGGCCGGCTCAAGCCCCCGGTCTGCAATGCGGCGCTGTTTCCGGACAGCAGCTACATCATCAACATGGTCGGCGGCCCCAACACCCGCACCGACTTCCATGACAACCCCTACGAAGAGATCTTCTACCAGATCAAGGGCAACGCCTATCTGAACATCTGGGACCGTGGCCAGTTCGAGCGGGTGGACATCAAGGAAGGGGAGGTCTTCCTGCTGCCGGCCCATGTGCAGCACTCGCCCCAGCGCCCCGAGCCGGGCCTGTGCTTCCTGGTCGAGCAGACCCGCCCGCTGGGGGATCTGGACTCCCTGCAGTGGTACTGCGCCAACTGCGGCACCCAGGTGTGGCGGGCCGAGAAGCAGCTCGAGAGCCTGGTGGAGGATCTGCCGGCCATCTACAAGCTGTTCTATGCGCTGTCCGACGAGGAGCGGCGCTGCCCGAAATGCGGCACGGTGCATCCGGGCAAGGATTACAGCGCCTGGCATGCCCAACTGCAGGCGAGGTCCTGACGTGAGTCCGCGCATGATCGACATGCACACACACGTCTTTCCGCGCATCTCGCGGGAAGAGGCGGCAGCGCTGGACCCGCAGGTGGGGCCCTGGCTGCGTATCGACGAGGCCGGGCAGGGCATGATCATGCGCGGCGAGCAGGCCTTCCGGCCGGTCATTCCGCCCCTCTGGGATGCGCAGGCCCGCCTGGCGGACATGGACCGGCAGGGGGTGGACATGCAGATCGTCTGCGCCACCCCGATCATGTTCGGCTATGCGCTGGAGGCCCGGCGCGTGATGCCCTGGGCCGAGCGCATGAACGACCTGACCCTGGCCTACTGCGCCGCTGCGCCGACGCGCCTCAAGGCCCTGGCCCAGGTGCCGCTGCAGGACACCGAGCTGGCCTGCCGTGAGGCGTCCCGCGCCAAGGCGGCGGGGCACGTGGGGGTGCAGATCGGCAACCACGTGGGCGACCGGGATCTGGACGATACCCAGCTGGTGGAGTTTCTGGACCACTGCGGGCGCAACGACATTCCGGTGCTGGTGCACCCCTGGGACATGATGGGCGGCAGCCAGCGCATGAAGAAATGGATGCTGCCCTGGTTGGTGGCGATGCCGGCGGAGACCAGCCTCGGCATCCTGTCGCTGATCCTGTCCGGGGCCTTCGAGCGCCTGCCGCGCAGCCTGAAGATCTGCTTCGCCCACGGGGGCGGCGCCTTCGCCTTCACCCTGGGGCGCGTGGATAACGCCTGGCGGCACCGGGACATCATCCGCCAGGACTGCCCCAATCTGCCGTCCAGCTACACCGATCGCTTCTATGTGGATTCGGCAGTGTTCGACGAGAAGGCCCTGAAGCTGCTGGTCGATGTGATGGGCAGCGAGCGGGTGATGCTCGGCTCCGATCATCCCTTCCCCCTGGGCGAGCAGCAGATCGGTGCCCTGGTCGGGAACGCGGGCTTCCTCGACGACGCGGGGCGGCAGCGCATCCTCGCCGGCAATGCCCGGCACTTCTTCAATCTGACCTGATTTTTACGGGCGAGGCGGGCCCTGGCGGTGGCATCTGGCAGGCCACCGGGGACGGGTGTTGATTGAATCAACGTATATGTCATAAATGGAGGCAAGGATGAACACAAGGCAATGTGTGGCGGCGGTGGCGCTGGCAGTGGCGGCAGGCGGCTTCTCGGGCGCGGCCCTGGCAGACGTCAAGATCGGTTTCCTGGCGACCCTCTCCGGCGGCGGGGCCGCCCTGGGCCAGGACATGGTGGATGGCTTCAACCTCGCGCTGGAGGAGCGGGGCGGCAAGCTGGGCGGCCAGACCATCCATCTCTTGAAGGAAGATGACCAGATGAAGCCCGATGTGGGCGTTCAGGCGATCCAGAAGTTCATCGAGAAGGAGAAGGTGGATCTGGTGGCCGGGGTGACCTTCTCGAATGTGATGATGGCGATCGCCAAGCCGCTCGCCGATGCGGACATCACCTTCGTGGGCTCCAATGCGGGGCCGGCGCCCCTGGCGGGCAAGCTGTGCAGCAAGGCCTTCTTCTTCGCGTCCTGGCAGAACGACAACCAGGCCGAGGTGCTGGGCAAGTACGCCACCGACAAGGGCTACAAGAAGGTTTACCTGATGGCGCCCAACTACCAGTCGGGCCGCGATCAGGTGCTGGGCTTCAAGCGCTTCTACAAGGGTACGGTGGCGGGCGAGGTGTATACCCAGCTCAACCAGCCGGATTACTCCGCCGAGCTGGCCCAGTTGCAGGCCGCCGGCGCGGATGCGGTGTATGCCTTCTTCCCCGGCGGCATGGGCGTGAATTTCATCAAGCAGTTCAAGCAGGCCGGCCTGCTCGGCAAGCTGCCGCTGCTGACCGCGTCCACGGTGGATGGTACCCAGCTGCCGGCGCTCAAGGAGATGGCCCTGGGGACTGTGGCGGGCAGCTTCTGGGGGCCGGATGCCACCAATCCGGCGAGCAAGGCCTTCGTGGCCGCCTTCGAGAAGAAGTACGGGCGGATTCCGTCGCAGTACGCGGCCCAGGCCTATGACTCGGCCCTGCTGATCGACAGCGCCCTCAAGAAGACCGGCGGCAAGGTGAGCGACAAGGCCGCGCTGCGCAGCGCCCTGCGCGCGGCCGACTACGCGTCCCTGCGCGGTGCCTACAAGTTCGGCCCCAACGGTTTCCCGATCCAGGACTTCCATGTCTTCGAGGTGGCCAAGGACGCGGCCGGCCGGGTGTCGTTGAAGCAGATCGGGACGCCCCTCAAGGCGCACCAGGATGCCTACGTCGGCGAGTGCAAATAATCCAGGCGCGAATCTGATCCATCCGGGGGGCGCCATGGCGCCCTCCGGCCGGGAGGGCCCATGAGTCCAGAACTACTCTTCATCCAGGCGCTGAACGGCCTTCAGTTCGGTGTCCTGCTCTTCCTCATGGCGGCCGGGCTGACCTTGGTCTTCGGCATCATGAGTTTCATCAACCTGGCGCACGGCTCCCTGTACATGTTCGGCGCCTATTTTGCGGCGGTGGTGTTCCAGGGGACGGGGTCCTTCCTGCTCTCGGTGGCTGCCGGCTTTC
>JAFLDU010000229.1 GCA_017309145.1 Zoogloea sp.
CTCCTCGGGGCAGGCGATCTTGAGGCCCTGGCGCTTCTCGATGGTCTGGATGAACAGGCCGGCTTCGAGGAGGCTTTCATGGGTGCCGGTGTCGAGCAGCAGGCTGAGGCGGTTGGCGGTGAGGCTGCCCTTGTCGAAGTTGTTGGTGCCGTCGTTGCCGCCCGAGTAGGCGGAGATCTTCGGGTCGCGGTTCTCCATGCGGGTGGAGAGGGTGTAGGTGGAGTTGACGCGCCAGTCGAGCTTGTAACCGTTGTCGAACTGGACGGCTTCGCCAGCGAAAGCCGGGGCGGCAAGGCCGGCACCCAGCAGGGCGATGGCCAGCGGGCGCAACGTGGTGTGCAGTGTCATTGTGTGTGTCTCCCTGAGCTGAGCAAGGTCAGTTGCCGGCGGAGCGCAGGGCGGCCGGGGTGAATTGATCTGCGTTCATGTCGCCCTTGTTGAGGACGGGGCCGATGTCCCGCTCCTGGAACAGGTTGTAGGCCACATAGCTGCCGGAGTTGAGGTCGTGGTAGAAGCTGGTGCCGGCGTGCCACGCGTTCATGTCGAAGGCGTAGTAGTAATTGATGACGGCGTGCTGCCAGAGCTGGCCACGGGTGTCGTAGTAGTCACCGGCGACGGCGTGCCAGGTGTCCTCGTCGATGAACATGACGCGCTTGCCGAAGGGATGGCGGTAGCCGTCCTTGAGCTTGCCTTCGAGCACCCACACGCGGCGCAGCTCGTAGCGCTGCAGGTCGGGGTTGGGGTGGCCGGGGCGCAGCAGGTCGGCGTATTTGACGCTCTTGTCATGCACCTTGTAGGCATTGGCGGGGATGTACATCTCACGCTTGCCGTGCAGGATCCACTCGTAGCGGTCGGGCGCGCCGTTCATCAGGCGGTCCTGGTCGATGGTGAGCTTGCCGCCGGAGCCGGCCAGCGGGGTGTCGTAGCCGTACTGCGGCAACTGGCGCACGCGGCGGGTGCCGGGGTCGTAGTTCCAGGCGAGGCGCTTGCCCTTGGCAAAATTCACCGGCTCGATGGAGGTGGTCATGGTGCCCTTGTCACGCTCGGGCAGCAGGGTGCCGGTCATGGCGTAGGCCATGGCGCCTTCCATGGGCTTGCCGAGGTTCTCGGGGGTGGTGACGACGTTCATGTTGCGGTTGAACTGCCGGCCCCAGGTGATCACGCCCTTGGAGTTGACGTCGGCGATGTCGCGGCCACGGTTGTCTTCGGTGAAGGCGCGGTAGGGGAAGTTGTGGTTGGCCAGCACTTCCATGGCCTGCTTGGGGATGGGGAAGGGAATGGCGCCCATCACCCCGGTGAAGCCGAAGCCGTTGTCGATGAGCTCGGCTTCACGGGCGTTCTTCTTGGCCAGTTCGCAGATCTTGTCGGGGTAGCGGAATTCGCGGCGTCCCTGGTAGACCGGGATCTTGTAGGAGTTGGGGAAGCGCGCCAGCAGCGCCTTCTGGCCATCGCTGAGGCGGTTGGCGTACTGCGCGGCGTTGGCCTGGGTGATGACGAAGAGCGGCTTGTCGGCGGCATAGGGGTCCACCGGGTGCTGGCCGACGTGCGGGGTGTACTTGATGCCGGGCGGCGTGCCCAGCCATTTGCCGGAGAAGGCCGGAATGCTGCCATCCTTGTTGGGGCCGGCCTCGGCGCCGACACAGGTCAGCTCCTTGCCGAGCTTGGCGGCTTCATCCTCGGTCACCTTGGCACTGACGTTCGCTGCGGCGAGCGACAGGGCAAGAGTGGTCAATGCGGGGACCCATGACTGGGTTTTTTTCATGTGGTTGTCTCCTTCCGGGTGCGAATGGCTGCTTGAGCGGAACGGCTTTTGTGCAGATGAAGTGCCGCTGGCGGCGGGGTCTATCCCCTTGTTTCATCTGGAACCATTCTTCGTGGAAGCGGAAGGCGCAACATCGTCCGAGAGGACTAGCCCTGTTGCAGGGGGGCGGCGTGGCGAGTTGGGACGGGCGGGGGTACGAACTGTAGGGGCGACTTCAGTCGCCCACGGACCTTGATCCACGGCATGCGGTTGGCCAGAGTCCGCGGGCGACTGAAGTCGCCCCTACAGCGCTCCCCCCTGCGTCAGCGGGCGGACGGGAGATACTCGCGCTTGAGGTCGGCTTTGAGCAGTTTGCCGGCGGGGTTGCGCGGCAGGGCGTCGTGGCGGATGAAGATGCGGGCCGGCACCTTGTAGCCGGCCAGATGGGCGGCCACGTGGGCCTGCAGGTCGGCTTCGGTGAGGCGGCTGCCCTCGCGCAGCACCACGGCGGCGGCCACGGCTTCGCCGGTGCCCTCGTCGGGCATCGCAAACACGGCGGCCTCGCTCAGATCGGCGTGCTGCAGCAGGCAGGACTCCACCTCGGCGGCGGCGATCTTCTCACCCGAGCGGTTGATTACGTCCTTGATGCGGTCCACCACGAAGAGCAGGCCGTCGTCGCTCACATAGCCCACGTCGCCGGTGTGGAACCAGCCGTCGCGCACGGCGCGGGCGGTGGCGTCGGAGTCGTTCCAGTAGCCCTGCATCAGCGTCACCCCGCGCAGGCAGATCTCGCCCATGCCGCCCGGCGGCACAATCTGCCCCGCGGCATCCACGATGCGCAGGTCCACGATCGGTGACACCAGGCCCGAGGCACGGGGCGCCAGGCGGAACACCGCGCCGGAGGCGGCCGCGCCGACGCCGTTGCTCTCGGTGAGGCCGAAGCCGATACCGGCCATCTCGCCTTGCGGGCGCTTGAGCACCTCGTCGATGGCGCGCTGGGGCAGCCCTGCCCCGCCGAAGCCCAGACCACCGAGCGTGCCGGTGACCGCCGGGTCGTCGAAGCGCGGCTCGGCGAGCAATTGCAGCACCATGGACGGCGCTCCGTTGAACTGGGTGACCTGCTCCTCGGCGATCAGGTTCAGCGCGGTGGACGGATCCCAGCGGTGGGTGAACACCAGCCGGCGGCCGTTGCGCAGGGCGTTGAGCAGCTGGGCATGCAGGCCGCTCACATGGAACAGCGGCACCGCGGTGAGGGTAGTGGGCGGCAGGCCGCGGGCCATGATCTTCGCCACCGCCTCGGGCGAGCTCATCGCCGATACAGCGCCGATGAAATCGATGTTGAACAGCGCCTGACACACCGCCCGCTGGGAGGACAGCACGCCCTTGGCGCGACTGGTGGCGCCGGAGGTGAACAGGATCACCGCCGGATCGTCCGGGCCCACCTCCACCGGCGGCAGCGCATCGGCGGGCTGGGTGGCGAAGCGGGCGTAGGCCTGGGCACCATCGCGGTCATGCTCGAGATCGGTGACGATCAGCCGCACATCGGGCGCGCCTTCGCCGGCGATGCGGGCCTGGCGCTCCGGATCGCAGAACACCACCTTCGCCCCCAGATCGGCCAGCGCCGCGTGCAGCTCCTCGCGCAGGCCGAAGCTGTTGAGGGGCGCCGGCACGGCCCCGATCAGGGCGCTGGCGACAAAGGCCACAGCCCACTCGGGGCGGTTGCGCATGGCGATGGCGATGCGGTCGCCGGGGCGCACGCCGGCGGCATGCAGGCGGGCTGCCACCGCGTCGGCTTCGGCAAAGAAGCGGGTGAAGGTCCAGGTCTCGCCCTGGTACTTGATGTAGGGCTTGTCCCCATGGCTGCGGGCCGCGGCGAGCAGCGCCGGCAGGGTGGGAAAGGCGTTGCGGTAGCGGCGCTCGAGGTGATCGCCCACGGGGCATTCGATCACTTCGAAGGGGGCACCGGGGGCGGTGAGCTGAGCCCGGGCCTGGCGGGCCAGGCCCAGGGCTGCGGTGTCGGTCATGGTCTTGTCTCCTCGTCGGCAGTGGTCTGCCGCCTGTTTTATCAAGGTGTTGCGGGCGCGGGCGCGACTGTAAGCCCTTCAGGCCGCCATGGCGAATCGGTAAACACCATCTTCGTCCAGGGTGCGCACGATCTGCCCGGTGTAGCGCAGCCAGGCCAGATGGGCGAGGCTCTCGCCGACGGCCATCATCTCCTCGGCGGCCTTCAGGCTGCGCGGAAACAGCACATCCATCGCCTCGAAGGCCGACAGGCGGGCGCCATCGGCCAGTGCCGCCAGCAGCAGGTCGAACTGGTGCTGGTGGTGGGCCTGCAGCTCGGCCACCCGCGGCCTCAGCCCGCGGAAGACGCGCTCGTGGGAAGGCAGCACCAGCGTGTCGGGCGACAGGCGCTCCAGCCGTTCGAGGGAGTCCAGCCACAGCTGCAGCGGATTGCCCTCCGGCTCCATGCTGGAGACCAGCACGTTGGAGGTGATGCGCGGCAGCAACTGGTCGCCGGCGATGAGGATGGCGTCCTCGGCGCTGTACAGGCAGGCGTGCTCCGGCGAGTGTCCCTCGCCGACGATGATCCGCCAGCGGCGGCCGCCGATCTCCAGGCTGTCACCCGCCCGCAGGCGGCGGAAGCTCTCGGGCTGGGGCGGCATGAAGGGGTCCTTGCGCAGGCCGGCCAGCATGCGCTCGATGCGCTCCTCCGACATGCCGGCGCGCTGGTGGAACAGCACCAGCCCTTCGGGTGGCGGGTCGGGCAGGCGCTCGCCCAGAGCGCGCATCATGAAGAACTCGCCGTGGGTCATCCACAATGGAATGGCGTAGCGGTCGGTGAGCCAGCGGGCCAGCCCGGCGTGGTCGTAATGGAAGTGGGTGCACAACAGGCCCTTGAGCGGCAGGCCTTCCAGCCGGGTGGCCACCACCTGCTCCCACAGGGCTTTGCAGGCCGGCGTATGCAGGCCGGTGTCCACGATGATCCAGCCGTCTTCGTCCTTGAGCAGGTAGATGTTGATGTGGTCGAGCTGCATCGGCATGGGCATCCGCAGCCACAGGATGCCCGGCGCCACCTCGACCACCGAGGCATCCGGCGCAGGCGGTTCGAAGGGAAAGGTGATGGGATGCGGGTCTGAGACGGTGTCGGCCATGGGCCCTCCTGGGTTCATGCATCGAATCTAGGCGCCAGGACGCCCGCACAAAACGTCCAAAAGGACGATGCCCCCATTGCCGGACATCCACAGTATCCCTAGCCTGTCCCCCGCCCGGAGTCACTCCATGAAGCAGGAATCCTTCGCCGTCACCGCCGCCCCCCCGATCGTCAACTGGCGAACCCATCTGAGCCTGCTGCTGCTGGCCCTGGTGTATGTGTTCTCGTATATCGACCGCAACGTCATCGCCATCCTGATCGAGCCGATCAAGCGGGAGTTCGGCGCCTCCGACACGGCGATGGGC
The DNA here is from genome assembly GCA_017309145.1 of Zoogloea sp. Lineage (GTDB taxonomy): Bacteria > Pseudomonadota > Gammaproteobacteria > Burkholderiales > Rhodocyclaceae > Zoogloea. Next base: position 5,198 of record JAFLDU010000229.1, read on the forward strand.
CTGCTCACCGGCCTGGCCTTCGGGGTGCTCTACGCGGTGATGGGCATCCCCCTCGGACGGCTGGCCGACCAGGGCTTCAACCGGCGCAACCTGGTGGCCATGGCCTGCGGCCTGTGGAGCCTGGCCACCATGGCCTGCGGCGTAGCGGGCCAGTTCTGGCAGGTGATGATCGCCCGCATGACGGTGGCCATCGGCGAGGCCGGCGGCATGGCCCCGTCCATGTCGATGGTGTCGGACCTGTACCCCAAGGAACGCCGCTCGATGGTCATCAGCCTGTTCATGATGGGCCCGCACGTCGGCATGATCCTGGCCATGGCCCTGGGCGGCTGGATCGCCCAGCAACACGGCTGGCGGGCCACCTTCCTGTTCTTCGGGGTGCCCGGCATCGTGCTCGCCGCCCTGCTCTGGCTGCTGGTGCGCGAACCACGCCGGGGCGGCTTCGACAGTGCCCCGGCCGCCGCCGCCAGCCCTGCCCTGCCCCTGCTGGCGCAGTTGCAGGCGCTGTTGGGCATCCGCGCCTTCCTACTGGTCTGCCTGGCCTGCGGGCTGGGCGGCATTGCCGGCTACGGCTACGGCATCTGGGGGCCGAGCTTCCTGATGCGCAGCCACGACCTGCCCCTGGCCCAGGCCGGCCTGCTGTTCGGCCTGGCCAGCGGCCTGGGTGCCGCCGCCGGTGCGATCTTCGGTGGGTGGTACTGCGACCGGCTGACCCGCCGCGACCCACGCTGGCAGATCCGCCTGCCCATGCTCGGCGCGATCCTGGGCCTGCCGATGGGCTTCGCCTTCCTGCTGTGGCCGGCCGGCAACTGGCAGCTGGGCAGCCTGGCCATCCCCCACGCCATGGTCTTCGCGGTGGGCTTCGGCTTCTTCAATGCTTGGTGGCCGCCCCTGTGCTACGCGGCCACCAGCCACATGATGGCGCCCAACCAGCGAGCCCTCGGCGCCGCCATGCTCAACCTCTTCCTGACACTCTTCGGCGCCGGCCTCGGGCCCCTCCTGTCCGGTGCGCTGAGCGACCTGTTCGTCAGCCGCTTCGGCCCGGGCAGCCTGCGCTACGCCCTGCTCGTCACCCTGTGCCTGCTGGGCGTCTCCGCGCTGCTGCTGGGCCGGGCGATCCAGGACTACGTGCGGCGCCTCGACGCCCTGAAGGCCGGCTGAGCGCCCATCGTCCGAACGGGGGATGCCCCACCCTGGCCCCCTGCCCACAATCAGACGCGCATCCACACCTACACCACATCACGAAAAGGAGCCTCCATGGCCACCACCAAGGACTATCGACTCGGCGAATTCACCTTCCCCCGCGGCTGGTTCATGATCGCAGACGCCGCCGAGCTGAACACCCACAAGCCCCTCGCGGTACGCTTCTTCGGCAAGGACTTTGCCCTCTACCGGGGCCGCGAAAGCGGCAAGGTCGTCCTGCTGGACGCCTACTGTCCGCACATGAAGACCCACCTGGCGGCGCCCAACGACACCTCCTACGTGGTGCTCGACGGCGGCGGCAGCAACGTCGAGGGTGACGGCATCCGCTGCCCCTACCACGCCTGGCGCTTCGGTGCGGACGGCAAGTGCAACGACATCCCCTACCATGAAGGCCCCATCCCCGCCGCGGCCAACGTCAAGTCGTGGCCGGTGGTGGAAAGCCTGGGGGCCATCTGGCTGTGGCACGACCCGGAAGGCGGCGGGCCGGAGTGGGATCACCCCAGCCTGCCCCAGTGGGACGACCCCGCCTGGGTACGCTGGAAGTTCGACCACCTGGGCATCCTCAACCAGCACCCCCAGGAAGTCATCGACAACATCTGCGACTACGGCCACCTCAGCCCGATCCACGGCTCCACCGTGGAGAAATACGAGAACGAGTTCAAGGGCCATAACGCGATCCAGCGCCAGTGCGGCCCTCACCGCACCCTGGTCGGCGAGGACGGCGTGAGCCCCATCCTGCACACCCTCACCGTCTACCACGGCCCCGGCGTGCTGATCTCCCACCTCACCGGCCTGTACGACGCGGTGATGATGATCACCCACACCCCGGTGGACGACGGCAGCATCAAGGTCTGGCACGCCCTGCTGGTCAAATCGCCCGGCGGCAACGACACGGCGACCCTGCCCGATACCATCGCCGCCCGCCAGTTCCAGCAAGCCGCCCTCACCGCCTTTGCGCAGGATTTCGAGGTGTGGACCAACAAGGGTCCCTGCCTCAACGGCCTCTTCATCCCCAGCGACGGCCCCTTCATGAAGGCCCGCATCTGGTACAAGCAGTTCTACAACCCCCGCGCCATGAAGCAGGAGTTCCTGGACCAGTGCGAAGGGTATTACGTGCCGAAGGGCGCGGTGCCCTACACCGAGAGGGAGGAAGTGGCGGCCTGAGGGAAGGCCTGAGCCTCGATGCATGAAGCAGAAGGCCGCAGGGATGCGGCTTCCTGCTTCATGCAGGGTGTCCAGCGCAGAGCACTGCGCGCAAGGCCGACCTGTCATGCAAAGGCACGCAGATCGGTCCAGATAAAGACCTTGCCCTTGGCGGATCTCGAGCGACAGTCCTCAAAGCGCTGCCTGAGCCCAACCGATCGGTATCGAAACCGCTCCCCCGCTCGATCCGGCAGGCCAGGGCGGGTGCAAGGATGGGCGCGATGACCTGCTCCGTGCCCTGCCGGGTCAGCAGGGCCATCCACTGGCCCATGTCGTGGTTGGCCTGACTCATTCCCTCGCTCCCAGTTCCAGCGCGTGCCAGCCTCCATCGACGAAGCGGAGCAGTTCCGGGTC
>JAFLDU010000230.1 GCA_017309145.1 Zoogloea sp.
CGCAGGCACCTTCGCGTCGAGCCCGAGGGCCCGGCCATCCATCGTCACATTTCCCTGCAGGGCGATCACCCGCGCCATCCGCGGCTCGATCCGCAGCCACGCTTCGGGAATCCGCAACTTCGCGCCGACGGGCACACGCAGGGAATCCAGCACGCGGTTGTGCAGCTGGAGGTTCTTCCAGCCAAACGGCGCAGCAAGAAACTGTCGTTCCAGACCGATCAGCGTATCGCCCGAGCGCGTGGTGTAAATGAGTTCCCGCTCGGCGGCGACCGCGCCACAGGATGCCAGGGCACCCACGGCCAGGCCCAGAAAACGTAGAGGATGACAAACCACGGACGGTGTCTTTCGGTCGAGTTTGGCTCGATATATTAGTTGGCGGACAACGGCAGGGTGCAAAACTTCGCAAACTCGTCCTGAACTGTGTCACGCCGTGCTAAAGACACGAACTTCAGGGGCATTCTGCCTTTTATGATGGGAAAGGATGCCTTTGCCCTTCTGGCAGGGTACCGGTTTCGTCAAACCAATAACCATCATTTTCAACCGATACAAGGAGCAGTTATGAGTTTTCTTCAGGAATTCAAAGAATTTGCAATGAAAGGCAATGTGGTCGACCTCGCCGTCGGTGTGATCATCGGCGGGGCCTTCCAGAAGATTGTCGATTCCCTCGTCAAGGATCTGCTGATGCCTGTCCTCGGCAAGCTGCTGGGTGGCGTCGACTTCAAGCACTTGTACATCAACCTGGGTGACAAGACTTTCGAAACCATGGAAGCGGCCGAAAAGGCCGGCGCCCCGCTGTTCAAGTACGGCGTGTTCATCAATTCGATCATCGACTTCCTGATCGTGGCGATGGCCATCTTCGTGGCCATCAAGGCGATGAACAAGCTCAAGCGTGACGAGCCCGCTCCGGTCGAAGAAGCCCCGGCCGATCCGGAAGACGTGAAGCTGCTGCGGGAAATCCGTGACGCGCTGAAGAAGTAAGCGCGCGGAAAACGGGGTTCCCGGACGGGAACCCCGTGAAAGCATCAGGCCGGCGAAAGCACTGCCGTGCCAAGAGAAGGCGACTCGGACGGATCGATACGCTCCAGCCGGTAACCGAAGTTGTAGGTCGGAGTCAGACGGAAGCCGTTTTCCGGACGCAGGTTGAGCTTGCTGCGGACACGGCTGATGTGGGTATCGACCGTCCGGGTCGCCAGGTCGGGGTTACGGCCCCAGACGGCTTCCAGCAGGTGACCGCGGGACAGCAGACGGCCCAGGTTGCGGAACAGGAACGCCGCCAGCTCGAACTCCTTGTCGGTCATCTCGATGGGCACGCCATCGACGGTCAGCAGCTTGCGGGCCAGATCGAAGTTGTACGGCGCCACCACCAGACTCTGGTTGTTGGTGCGCGGCTGGGAGCGGCGCATCACCGCCTCGATCCGCGACAGCAGTTCGATCCGGCGCGGCGGCTTGATCAGATAATCGTCGGCACCGGCGCTGAACGCATTGGCGATGTCCTCCTCCGCATCGCGGGAGGTGATGAAGATCGCCGGCGTATCATTGCCGCGCTCCACGCGCAGCCAGCGCAGCACCTGCTCACCGGTCAGGTCGGGCAGCACCCAGTCCACCAGGAACAGATCAAAACTTTCACGGCTCGCTACGCGCATCAATTCGCGAGCCAATCCGAAACCATGCACATCGTGCCCGGCTTCCCTCAGCCAGCCCGTCAGGACTTCCATCTGGGCCGGATCATCTTCGAGAATAGCGAATCGCACGCTGGTCTACCTTTTTCGAGAAATTAAGCACGCCCATCCACAACCACGCGCCAGACTCCCTCGGCAGCAATTAACGCAAACGGAGTTCATGCGTAGTCACCCACATAAGGATTGCTTTCGCGCTCCTCGCCAAAATCCGACATCGGACCATGGCCAGGAATGAAAGCCACATCCTTGCCCAGCGGCCAGAGCTTGTGACGGATGGAATTCACGAGCGTGGCGTGATTTCCCCGGGGGAAATCGGTACGGCCGATGGAACCGGCAAAAAGCACATCACCCACCACCGCCAGGCGTGCAGCGGTGCTGAAGAAAACCACGTGCCCGGGTGTATGACCCGGACAATGCAGCACATCCAGGGTTTCCTCGCCAATACGGACGGTGTCCCCGTCCACCAGCCAGCGATCAGGCGTGAACACCTCGACCTGCGGAAAACCAAACATCTTGCTCTGCTGAGCCAATGCATCGATCCAGAAGCTGTCTTCACGCTCCGGACCTTCGATCGGCACATTGAGGCGACGGGCCAGTTCGGCCGTCCCGCCAGCATGATCGATATGGCCGTGGGTAAGAAGGATCTTCTCCACCGTCAGGCCGAGTTCGTCGATTGCCGCCGTGATGCGGTCCACATCACCCCCAGGATCCACCACTGCCGCACGGTGCGAGACATCACACCACAGCAGTGAGCAATTCTGTTCAAACGGAGTGACGGGGACGATCTTGTATCGAAGCATGTTTATTTTCTGGAATCGGAAAGAAGGCGAGAAGGTGTATGCCTAGGTATCTGAACTCCACCGTTCTGTCCCGGCTTTCTGGATGTCCTGCATGCGCCAAAGTTTATCATGCACCAAAACGGCGACCATTCACCTTCTCGCCTCCCCCGCCCAGAATGAGCGCACCTGACACGCTTGTTTTCATTCGAGGTCGATTTGACGGAATGCAAATGTCAGAAAGTCTTGCGCGGATACAACGGCGAAATACATTTGGAAAAACCCGGGAAATGCTCGCCAGTAAAGGCGATCCCGGATTTCACCCCAAGAAGTGAATTGCACCCCTAATTGACAGGGGAATATGCGCGGTGAAAAAACGTGAGCCCGGCGCCATGCACCGGAGAGGCAGAAAAATGCTTCAGCGGGGCGGCGGAGTGGTTCCGCGGGGATCGGTCAGTGCGATGTAGCGGATGCGATCCTGCTCGTAGCGGGTGCGGATGGCTTCGACCTCGCGCTTCTTCGCTTCGATCACCGACCCCTGGGCGGCCAGCTCGCTGTCGGATTCACGCAGCGCCGCGGCGAGGGGCGAGGGCATCGGACGCTTGGCGTAGAACTCGGCCTCGCGATTGAGGCTTTCACGCTTCTTGAGCAGCTGGGCCTGCCGGGCCTCGGCACGCTTGAGCTCCTGGTCGACGCCTTCCAGCGCGCGGTCGCGCCGGGTTTCGATGTCGGCCACGCTGGAGTAGGTCTCCAGCAGCGACTGGTTGCGCCGCTGCTCGGCCCGCAGCCGGGCCTGCTCGGCGCGGCGGGCCCGCTCTTCGGACTCGCGCCGGGCCAGCTGCTCGGGCGTCAGGGGCGGCTCGACGAGACGCCGCACCGTGCCCTGGGGACTCATCTCCCGATAGCCCTTGCCGTAGCACTGCATCGGCAGCACATCGCCGCACACCTGATGGCCGTTGTCCATGCAGCAGAACACCGTCCCTTTCGTGGGCGTCTGCGCCCACGCGGGCAGCGCGGTCCAGAGGGCAAGGAGAAGGGCGCGTCGATGCATCGGATCAGGCTTCCGCGGCCACACCATAGGTTTCCCGGTAGCGCTGGACGGCTGCCAGGTTGGCTGCAAGAGCGGGGCTGTCATGGAGATAGCCGATGAGATCCTGCAGGGTCGCCACCGCCAACACCGGAATGCCGCAGGTGTCGCGGACTTCCTGCACCGCCGACAGGACGCCGGTGCCACGCTCCATGCGGTCGAGGGCGATCACCACCGCCGACGGCGTGGCGCCGTGGGCGCGGATGATCTCGACGGATTCGCGCACCGAGGTGCCCGCGGAGATCACGTCATCGAGGATCGCCACCCGGCCGGCCAGGGGCGCACCCACCAGGGTGCCGCCTTCGCCGTGGTCCTTGGCTTCCTTGCGGTTGAAACAGAAAGGCAGGCTGTGGCCGCGCTCGGCGAGCCGCATGGCCGTGCCGGCCACCAGCGGGATGCCCTTGTAGGCCGGCCCGAAGAGCATGTCGCAGGGCAGGTCGGCCGCCACCAGGGTGCGCGCGTAGAAATCGCACAGCTGACCGAAGGACGCGCCGTCGTTGAACAGGCCCGCGTTGAAAAAGTAGGGCGACAGCCGCCCCGCCTTGGTGACGAACTCCCCAAATCGCAGAACACCCTTGTCGCAGGCGAGCTGAATGAAATCGCGGCTAAAATTCACGTCGTTTCCAAAAATCGGACCAAGTTACACAAAATGTTACGCGTCGTGACCGTCAACCTCAACGGCATCCGCTCGGCCAGCGTGAAAGGGTTCCTGCCCTGGCTGGCACTTCAGAACGCGGATGTCGTGTGCCTGCAGGAACTCAAGGCACAGATCGGCGACCTGACGCCGGAAATGATCAACCCCGGTTCGCTGAACGGTTATTTTCATTGCGCTGCAAAAAAAGGCTACAGCGGCGTGGGAATTTACACCCGAAAGCAGCCTGACCGCATCATCGAAGGCATCGACAATGAAGAATTCGACGCCGAAGGGCGCTATCTTCAGGCCGATTTCGGCTCGCTGTCCGTCGTTTCCCTATATTTGCCATCGGGTTCCAGTTCTGACGAGCGGCAAATTGCAAAATTCCGTTTCATGGACCTGTTCATCCATCGCATGGCCGATTTGCGCGCCAGCGGGCGGCACGTCATCGTCTGTGGCGACTGGAACATCGCCCACCAGGCCATCGACCTGAAGAACTGGCGCTCCAACCAGAAAAACTCCGGCTTCCTGCCCGAAGAGCGCGCCTGGCTCGGCCGCCTGTTCGACGAACAGGGCTGGGTCGACACCTACCGCCGGCTCCATCCCGAGGCCACCGACGCCTGCTACACGTGGTGGTCGAACCGCGGCCAGGCCTGGGCAAAGAACGTCGGCTGGCGGCTCGACTACCAGATCGCAACCCCCGAACTCGGCCAGCGCGCCCGGCACGCTGCGGTATATAAAGACCAGCGCTTCAGCGATCACGCGCCGCTCACCGTTGATTACGACCACCCGTTCGGTGAATGACAAAAGGCTGACCCTTTTCGGCAAACCCGGCACTAATATTCAATAGAATTAATTTATAAATCATTGAATAATGCTTCATGCGTGGCGCCGCATCGCAAACCGACGCCCCTACCGCCGCCAGCACCATCCCCGTTTGCCTTCGGGAACGATTGGGATTAGCCTTGGTCAGGAATACATGGCCGCCAGACACAGCAAGCAGGGCGGCCCGTCTGCCTTCCCTTGCCTCAATCAGAAAAACCAGGAGAACACCATGAGCGAAGCACAAGTCACCAAGGAAAAACTCGTTACCGATTTCAAGGCCGTCGTCGCCGACACCGAAGAGCTCCTCAAGCTCACCGCCGGCCAGGCCGGTGACAAGGTCGCGGACGTGCGCGCCCGTCTCGGCGAGCGCCTCACCTCTGCCAAATACAAGTTCCAGGACCTCGAAGCCGCCGTCGTCGAGAAGACCAAGGCCGCCGCCCGCGCCACCGACGACTACGTCCACGACAACCCCTGGAAGGCCGTCGGCGTGGCAGCCGGCGTCGGCTTCCTGCTGGGCCTGCTGGTCAACCGCCGCTAAGCGCGACATCGCATGAGCGATCCCGCGCCCACGCGCCTCGGCGAATCCCTCAAGGGGTTCGCCGATTCCGGGCTGGCCACGATCCAGACCCGGCTCGAACTCTTCTCCGTCGAACTGAAGGAAGAAAAGCTGCGGGCCGGCAGCTTCCTGTTCGACACCGTGCTCGCCGCGCTGTTCGTCGGCTTCGGCTTCGTCTTCCTGATGGCCTTCCTCACGGTGCTGTTCTGGGACAGCCACCGCCTGCTGGCGCTGGGCCTCGCCACCACCGGGCTGTTCATCGCCGGGGTATGGGCCGCCACCCGCGCCGCCGCCCGCCTGCGTGCCGGGTCGAAGCTGTTCAGCGCGAGCCTGGCCGAGATCGCCCACGACCGGGAAGCCCTGCGCCGCAAAGAATGAGCCCCGAACTCGTCGAACTGGCCCTGCACAAGCAGCGCCTGCAGATCCGCAGCGCCGACCAGCGGGCCGCGCTGATTCATCACGCCCAGGGTTTCACGCCGGTCTTCCGTGGCGTCGACAAGGTCGTCGATGGCGTCCTGTGGGCCCGCAACAACGCGCCCATCCTGTCGGGCATCGGCATCTTCGTGCTGGTCGCCCGGCCCAGGGCGGCCCTGCGCTGGCTCCGCCGGGGCTGGCTGGGCTGGCAGCTCGTCCGCCGGGCACGCAACCTCGTTTCCTGAGATCCACCCCATGAAGCCCGTCGACCTCGACGAAATCCGCCGTGTCCGCGACGAAGCCGACTGCCTGTGCGACGCCACCGAAGTGGACGCCGCCCTGTCGCGCCTCGCCTCCGACATCACCGCCCGCCTGCACGACCGCAATCCGCTGGTCTACGCCGTGATGAACGGCGGCCTGGTGCTGGCTGGCCGGCTGCTGCCGCGCCTGCCGTTTCCCCTCGAAGTGGGCTACCTCCACGCCACCCGCTACGGCCACGCGCTGCAGGGCACGCTCCTCGACTGGCTGGTGAGCCCCACCCACGACCTGCGCGAGCGCACCGTGCTGGTGCTCGACGACATCCTCGACGAGGGCCACACCCTCGCCGCGATCATCGATTTCCTCAAGGCCGAAGGCGCGCAGGAAGTCTTCTCGGCGGTGCTGGTCCACAAGAACCACGAACGCAAGGCCTGGCCGGCGATGCGCGCCGATTTCACCGGGCTCGAGGTGGCCGACCGCTTCCTGTTCGGCAGCGGCATGGACTACAAGGGCTACTGGCGCAACGCCCCCGGCATCTACGCCCTCAAGGGGCACTGAGCCGCGCCCGCGGCGTCAATCCGCCGGCGGTGCGGCGAGCGCCTGCATCACCTGCTTCCAGGCGTTCTCCGCGTCCTGCCCCAGGTGGGAGAACGTCTTTTCAAGCATCTCGACCTGGGTGCCCGTGAGCGCCGCCTCGAGCTGCCCGCCCTTGTCAGTCAGCCGTAGCCGGCGCACCCGCTTGTCCGCCGCATCGGCGCCACTGCCCACCAGCCCCGCCTCCAGCAACTGGCGCAGCGGCCCGTTGAGCGCCTGCTTGCTCACCCCCAGCACGCCCTGCAGCGCAGTCACGGTGATGCCCGGCTGGCGCGCCACGAAATACAGCACCCGGTGATGCACCCGGCCCAGATCCCAGGCTTCCAGCAGACGGTCCGGGGGCGCGGTGAAGGCCCGATAACCAAAGAAGAACAGCTCGATGGCCTCGCGCAGCTCGGCCTGGCGATTTAGGTCAACCATATTGACATTTCTCGGCGATGCGATCAGGATTAATAGGTCAATACACTTGACCAATTCTACCCCGCACAACCTGGAGAAAGCCATGCCTTCCCGTACCGCCGACCGTCTTCCGCTCTCCCTCTCCGCCCGCGTGCACGATCTGCACCCGTCGCCGATCCGGGAGATCCTGGAAGTCGTAGGGCGGCCCGGCATGATCTCCTTCGCCGGCGGGCTGCCCGCCGCCGAAACCTTCCCCGAGTTCGGCCTCAGCGCGCCGGATTCGGCCCTGCAATACGGCCCGTCCGAGGGCGACCCGGCGCTCCGTGAGCGCATCGCGCTGGAGCTCGCCGCCCTCGGCCTCGACGCCACGCCCGACCGCGTGCTGGTGCTCTCCGGCTCCCAGCAGGGCATCGACCTGGTGGGCAAGCTGTTCGTCGACGCCGGCACCCCGGTCGCCGTCGAATCGCCCACCTACCTCGCGGCGCTGCAGGTGTTCCGCTTCTTCGGCGCACGCTTCCTGCCCTTCGCGCCCGAAACCGTGAGCGCCGATTTCTTCCGCGAACAGCGCCCGGCCTTCGCCTACGCCATCCCCACCTTCCAGAACCCCACCGGCCGCTGCTACACCGCCGCCGAACGGGCCGCGCTGGCCGAGGCCTGCATGGAGTCCGGCGTGCCCCTGTTCGAGGACGACCCCTACCGGGATCTGGTCTTCGA
>JAFLDU010000231.1 GCA_017309145.1 Zoogloea sp.
CCCGAGCCGCTGGCGGCCGCCAGGCTGGCCCGCGCCAGGCCGATCGACATGCCGCACTGCAGGCCCAGGAAGGCCGGCCGCACGCGGGGCAAGAAAGCCCGCGCATCGGCGTGGATCAGCTCGGCGGCGCCGGAGGCCACGCCCTCGATGCGGATCGCCGCGGTGTTGCTGCCGCGCAGGGCCAGCAGTTGCAGGTCGTCACTGCGGGTGATGCCCGGGGTGTCGCCGCTGAAAGCGACCACCGCCGCCGGCCGGCCATCGGTCGGTTCCACGGCCGCCGCCACCAGATAGCCGGCGCGGCGCAGGTTGGTGACCCAGGGCAGGTTTCCGTCGAGGCGCCAGCCCTCGCCCGCCGGCGTGGCGAGCACCTGCAGGCTCTCGATACCGGACAGGAACTTCATGGCATTCGACAGGCCGGTGGCACCGGCCACCTCGCCGGCGAGCAGGGCAGGCAGCCAACGCGCACGCAGGGCGGCGTTGTCACTGTCGAGCAGGTAGCCGATGAAGCAGCGCTGGCCCCAGAAGACGAAGGCGGCGGTGAGGGAGCGCTCCGCCACCCGAGCGATGGCCTGCACGGCATCGAAGGTCGTGCCGCCGCTGCCCCCCAGTTCGAGCGGCACGCCGATACGGAAGAAACCCGCCGCGCCGAGCAGCGGCACCAGCCGGTCGGCATGCTCCGGGCCGGCGTCAAGGGACGCGGCGTGGGTGGCGATCCAGGCCAGGGCCTCGGCCTGGCTGCTGTGCGGATGGCTCATGATTCCAGGGCGCCCGGCTGGAAGGAGCGCAGTTCGGGGTTGATATCGGTGCCGGCCAGGTTGTTGGCGAAGTTGCAGAGGGTGGCCAGGCTGACACCGAGGATCACCTCCAGCACCTGCTGCTCGTTGAAGCCGGCGGCCAGGAAGTCGGCCAGTTCTCCCTTGGCCACCTTGCCGCGGCTCAGGATCACCGCGCGGGTGAAGGCCACCAAGGCATCGACACGGACATCGCCAGTGCCGGCCCGCTCCTGCAGGGCGCGCACCAGGTCCTTCTCGAGACCGGCCTTCTTCAAGGCGATGGCGGTGTGGCCGGCCACGCAGAAGTCGCAGCCATGCACGCTGGCGGCGGTGATCTGGACCACCTCCCGGTCGGCCAGGCTGAGGCTGGCCCGGGCGTTGATGCCCGACACCGTGAGGTAGGTCTCGAGGGCCACCGGGGCATTGGCCAACACGCCGATCAGGTTGGGCAGAAAGCCGTTGTTGCTGATCACCGTGTCGATGAAGGCACGGCTGCCCTCGGGGGCACTGGCGGGGGTGTGGACGGTCAGGCGGGTCATGGAAGGCTCCGGTACGGTTCGTGATGGAGGGATTGTCCTGATCGGCCGGGGCCGGCTCTATGCACGGGCGTCGCTGCTTTTTGCTCGATCGTCTCGCCCGCCATGCGCGGGCCGGACGACTCAGTGCGCGGCGCGCTGGCCGGGGCTTCGGCGGGCCCGCTGGAAGGCCCCCGGCTGCTCGCCGATGACCTTCTTGAAGGCCCGCGTGAAGGCGGCCTGGGAGCTGTAACCCACGTGCTCGGCGGCACGCAGCACGCTGTCGCCCCGCTGCAGGCGACGGGCCGCGATCTTCATGCGCACCTGCAGCAGGAACTGGGCCGGCGGCTGGCCGCTGGCCTCGACGAAGTGCTTGCAGAAGCTCGCCCGCGACATGCAGGCGACCCGCGCCATGTCGTCCACCGACCAGGCCTTGCCGGGCTCCCGCAACAAGTCGTCGAGCAGGGGCGCGAACTCCGGCCGGCGTGCCACCGCCAGCAGGCCGGCGGCCACGTCGTCGCGGCAGGCCACGTCACGGATCACGTAGAAGAAGAGCAGCTCGGTGAGCCGCTCGATCAGCGGCGAGGCGGCCTCACCATGCTGCTCGGCCTCGGCCAGGATGAGCCGGAACAAGGGCCCCACCGCCTCGCTCGACGGCGAATCGGCACGGATCACCACGTAGTCGGGGAAGGCGCTGCGGAACAGGTCGCCGAGCAGGCCCCGGAACTGGAAGAAGCCACAGGCCAGCCCGCAGGCGCCCGGCACCGCCGGAGCCATCGGCAGCATGTTGCGCGGCTGGCATTCGGCTCCGGAGTCCGCCTCCGGGGTCAGGCTGTGAGGCAGGTCGCGCAGCAGGAAGACCCCTTCCCGCTCGCTCAACCGGATCGGGGCCTGCCCCTCCAGGTGCAGCCAGGAATGCCCACGCAACACCAGATGGAAGCCCGCCCGCTCGCGCCCCGCCGTGGAGGCACGCCACGGGCCGCAATACTGGCCCACATGGAACAGGGTGGTATCGAGCTCCAGCCCGCTGACGAGCCAGTGGGCAAGTCGGTCTGTTTCGGAGGACATGGTGGTCTTGGTCTGATGAGGTGTAGGGGCGGCTTCAGCCGCCCGCGGACTTCGATCATGCATAGGTGGGCGGCTGAGGCCGCCCCTACAGCCCCTACAGGCGGGCCAGGCTAGCGGCCGGGGAGCGTGCAACGCTCACGCCCCCCGGCCGTATGTCCCGCTCGGCTTCCTCGACGAGGGCCGACGGGGTGGCGCCCAGGGCGGCGGCGATCTTGAGCACGGTGGCGAGTGAAGGGGTCGAGTTGCCCCGCTCCACCTCGCCGCTGTAGGAACGGCTGAGACCGGCACGGTCGGCGAACTCCTCCTGCGACCAGCCACGGGCCGTGCGGTGGCGGCGCACCACCATACCGAAACGCCGGGTCAGGGTGCTCATGCCCGCACTCCTTCCCTCGGGGCCGGCGCGTGCTGCTGCAAGCTGGCCTGGCTGATGTGGCTGCCCGGCGGCACGCTGTGGGTCAACCACACATTGCCACCGATGCTGGACCCGGCGCCGATGGTGATGCGCCCCAGGATGGTGGCGCCCGCATATACAACCACGTCGTCCTCCAGTACCGGATGGCGGGGCTGCCCCTTGGCCAGGGCGCCGTCCTCACCGAGCTCGAAGCGCTTGGCGCCGAGGGTGACCGCCTGGTAGAGGCGGACCCGGTTGCCGATCACCGCCGTCTCGCCGATCACCACACCGGTGCCGTGGTCGATGAAGAAGCTGTGGCCGACGGTCGCCCCCGGATGGATGTCGATGCCGGTGGCCGAATGCGCCAGCTCGGACACGATGCGGGCGATCAGCGGCACGCCGAAGCGGTACAGGCGGTGGGCGATGCGGTGGTGGATCACCGCCAGCACGCCGGGGTAGCAGAGCACGATCTCGTCCACGCTGCGCGCGGCCGGATCCCCCTGGTAGGCCGCCAGCACGTCGGTGTCGAGCAGCGCCCGGATCTCCGGCAGCACCGCGGCGAATTCGCGCACCAGGCCGATGGCCTGGGCCCGTGCGGCGTCGCTGCCGAGCGCAGAATGGCGGGCCTGGTGCAAGAGCTCCAGGGTGACCTGTTCAAGCAGCCCGTGCAGGGCCGCATCGAGGGTGTAACCGACGTAGAAGTCCTCACTCTCCTGGCGCAGGTCGGTGGGCCCCAGGCGCATCGGAAAGAGCGCCCCGACCAGTTGCCCGACGATCAGCTCAAGGGCATCCCGGGACGGAAACTCACGCCCACCGAACTCCTTGGTACGCCCTTGGGATTCGCGCCAGCGGTCGCGCACGGCGCGCAGACCACCCACCACGGCAGCCAGGTCCCAATGGCCGGAATCGGAGCCCTGCCGGGACGGCGCGGGGGGGCTCACCCGCCCCCCCTCTCCCTGGAGGGAGGGGGTTCGTCCCAACTCAGGCGGGTGGAGCGTGCTCATGCCGGCAGCCCCGCTGCGTCGAACACACCCTCGAAGAGCACCGAGCTGAGATAGCGTTCGCCGGAATCGGGTAGCACCACCACGATGGTCTTGCCCGCATTCTCGGGACGTTTGGCCAGGCGCGCAGCCACCGCCACGGCAGCGCCGCTGGAGATCCCAGACAGGATGCCCTCCTCACGGGCCAGGCGGCGGGCGTAGTCCACCGCCTCCTCGTTGCTGACCTGCTCGATGGCGTCCACCAGGGACAGGTCGAGTACCCCCGGCACGAAGCCGGCGCCGATACCCTGGATCTTGTGAGGGCCCGGCTTGAGCGGCTCACCGCTGCGGGTCTGGGTCAGCACCGGGCTGGCCGACGGCTCCACGGCCACCGACTGGATGGCCTTGCCACGCCCCTGCTTGAAATAGCGGGTGACCCCGGTGATGGTGCCACCGGTGCCCACCCCGGAGACGAAGATGTCCACCTGGCCGTCGGTGTCCTGCCAGATCTCGGGGCCGGTGGTGGTCTCGTGGATCTGCGGATTGGCCGGGTTCTTGAACTGCTGCAGCAGCACGTACTTGTCCGGGTCGGAGGCAGCGATCTCCTCGGCCTTGGCCACCGCACCGCTCATGCCCTTGGCGCCCTCGGTCAGCACCAGCTTGGCCCCGTAGGCGAGGAGCAGCTTGCGCCGCTCGAGGCTCATGGTCTCGGGCATGGTAAGGGTCAGGGGAATCCCCTTCGCTGCCGCCACGAAGGCCAGAGCGATCCCGGTGTTGCCGCTGGTGGGCTCGACCAGCTCCTTGCCCGGGCCCAACAGGCCGCGCTTCTCTGCGTCCCAGATCAGGGCCGCGCCGATCCGGCACTTGACCGAATAAGCCGGGTTGCGCCCCTCGATCTTGGCCAGCACGGTGGCGCCGGCGCCATCGGTGATGCGGTTGAGTTTGACCAGCGGGGTATGACCGATGGACTGGGCGTTGTCCGCAAACCAGTTGGACATGAGACTCTCCTTGGAGGATTCGGATGGGAAGATGAATGGATCCCCTTACGGTAACGCCCTGCCTCAAGGAGGCGAACCAACAATAATTGCCAAGGTTTTCAGGCAGGATGTGCTTAGCTTTGCAGTTGCAGTGCTAAGCACTCATCCCCGGCACTCAACCCGCTTGCCCGGCAAAAGCCTCCCAGCTGAAGCGGGTACGGTGGCGCAGGCGCGCCAGGGCGCCACGCTTGCCGCGATGGCTCAGCTTGTCTTCGTCGATGCAACCGAGGGGGAGCCCGGTGTAGGACTCGCGCAGTTCGTTGAGCAGACTCAAGCCGGCCGGCCACGGGCCATGCCCCGACTCCACGTTGATGTGGCCGGCCAGCCCCGCGTCGATCAGCAGGCTGCCCCAGCAGTCGGCCCAGTGGGCGGTGCACTCGAAGCTGGCCCAGGGGTCGTCGCGACTGCCCACCACCACGCTGGGCACCCCGATGGGCGTGGTGGGGATCCACTCGCCGAGGCCGCCATGGCCGGGGATGTCACGGCCATCGCGCAGCCCGAAGGCACTGAAACGCTCCGGATCGGGGGGTGCCACCAGCAGCAGACCAGCGACCCGCTCGGGGCGATCGGCCGCCGCCACCACCGACGCCAGACAGCCGTAGCTGTGGGCCACCAGCCAGACCACACCGACGGCCTCGTCCACCTCGCGGCGTACCTCGGTGGCCCAGCGGGCCAGCACGGGAGCGCCCCAGTCGATGTTGCGGACCCGCCGGGCCTCGGGGCAGCGCCCCTCCAGCCAGGTCTGCCAATGATCCGGGCCACTGTTGCCAAGGCCGGGAACGATCAGGACGGTCTGCAGCACGAGTCCTCCTTTGTGCAGGCTAAGCCCCCGGGCCGGAGGCGTTCACCCACGGAAAAATGCGCCGGCCCGGGGGGCGCGGCGCATGGGATCGGATGGATGCTCCAGCCTTGCGGCTGGAGCCCCGCCGGGCCTTACTTGACGCTGATCTGATCGAACACGCCACCGTCGGAGAAGTGGGTCTTCTGGGCCTTGGTCCAGCCGCCGAACACCTCGTCGATGTTGAACAGCTTCACCGGGGCGAACTGCTTGGAGTACTTGGCCGCGATCTTCGGATCAGTCGGACGGTAGTAGTTCTTGCCGGCGATGTCCTGGCCCTCCGGCGAGTACAGGTACTTCAGGTATTCCTCGGCGACCTTGCGGGTGCCGCGCTTGTCCACCACCTTGTCCACCACCGACACGGGGGGCTCGGCCAGGATGGAGATGGACGGGGTCACGATGTCGAACTTGTCCGGACCCAGCTCCTTGACGGCCAGGTAGGCTTCGTTTTCCCAGGCGATCAGCACGTCGCCGATGCCACGTTCGGCAAAGGTGGTGGTGGAGCCGCGGGCGCCGGAGTCGAGCACCTTCACGTTGCCGTAGATCTTTTTGACGAAGTCCTTGGCGGTGGCGTCATTGCCGCCCGGCTGCTTGAGGGCGAAGCCCCAGGCGGCCAGGTAGTTCCAGCGTGCGCCGCCGGAGGTCTTGGGGTTCGGGGTGATCACCTCGATGCCCGGCTTGGCCAGGTCGTTCCAGTCCTTGATCTTCTTCGGGTTGCCCTTGCGCACCAGGAAGACGATGGTGGAGGTGTAGGGCGAGGCGTTGTGGGGCAGGCGCTTCTGCCAGTCGGCGGGCACCAGCTTGCCGTTGTCGTAGAGGGCATCCACGTCGGCGGCCAGGGCCAGGGTCACCACGTCGGCCTCGAGGCCGTCGATCACCGAACGGGCCTGCTTGCCGGAGCCGCCGTGGGAGGCCTTGATGGTGACCGTCTCGTTGTTCTTGGCCTTCCAGTACTTGGCGAAGGCAGCGTTGTAATCCTGGTACAGCTCGCGGGTCGGGTCGTAGGAGACGTTGAGCAGGCTCACGTCGGCATGGGCGACGCTGGAGAGGCCCAGCACCAGGGCGAGAGACAGCAGGGAACGGCGGGTGATGCGGGATTTCATGGGGCTTCCTATCTGGCTAAAGTCTATGGGGCTAAGGTTGGTGAAAACGAGTCTAGAGAGAGGGGGCGGAGAAGCGAACCAAGAAAAATTTGATTGCTTATTCACGCCCCGGTGGATTTCTATTCACGTTTCCCACCCGGGCAATCCGGGTGGAAAAGCCGGTCAGCGGGAGGCACTGACCTCGCCGATGGCGGTGCGCAGATCGGCCAGGGTGACCACGCGCGGGCCGTGCAGGGCGGCGATCTGCTCGACCTCCAGGCCCAGCTTGCGGATGTTTTCGTAGAGATTGACCGAGTAGGGATTAGGCCGCGCCGGCGCCGGCACATTGGCGGCGGTGGGGGTGTAGGCGTCTCCTTCCACAAGCACCTTCTCGCCGGGCAGGTAGACCAGTGCAAAAGCGTCGCTGTGGCCACTGCCTACGATGCTGTGCACCTCGATGCTGCGCTTGCCGTCGGAGATCACCCGCTTGCCATCCACTTCGGCAAACACGGCGCCCTTGCGGGAGCGGGCCAGGCTGTCCGGGTTGATGCTGCGCGGCGCCGACCAGGCTTTGCGGTAGTAAGGCACGTTGGCCTTGGGCGTGACAATCACGGCGCCCTCGTTGACAAAGGTACGCAGCCCGCCGGAGTGGTCGAAGTGGGCGTGGGTGTTGATCAGGTACTTGATGGGCTTGCCCGGCACGGTCTCCTTGGCCTTGGCGATCACCGCCAGGGAGCGCTCTTCGTTGAGGGGCGCCTCCACCACCACCAGGTGGTCCGACTGCTCGATGAGCACGCTGTGGTGCGTACCGCCCGTAAGGTAGAAGACACCATCGGCCAGCTTGTCCACCTTGACCACCGGCACCTGCTGGGTGGCGCTGGCCACTTCGGGCGGCACCGCCGGCACGGTGGCGCCGTTCAGGCGTACGTCATTGACCTGCAGGTCGAGCACCGGGTAGCCCCCCTGGCTGCGCTCGATCCGGCTGGGGAAGGTGACCCCGCCGAAATCCCGGTAGGCGGAGAAGCGGGTCTCCACGAGGGTGTCGCCGAGCACGGGGTTGTCCACCCAGGTACGTACCACCTCCACCTCGTTGCGGGCGTTGATCTGGCCGACAAAACGATGGCGCCCGTCGAGGCTGAAGGACACCTCGCTGCCACCGCCCTTGAGCGGACGGGACTTCGCCTTGTGGGCCAGGGCCGCACGCAGGAAGCCCTGCGGGGTGGACCACAGTTCGGCCTGGCGCTCGG
>JAFLDU010000232.1 GCA_017309145.1 Zoogloea sp.
GGGACGTCTGGCTGAAGGCCGGCGCGGCTGGGTTGCTGTGTTCCTGTGTACCGGAGGAATACGGTGGTGCCGGTGGCGACTATGGCCATTCGGCGGTGATGATCGAGGAGCTGGCCCGGGTCAATGGCACGGCGGTGGGCTTCACCACCCACTCCGAGATCGTCGCAAACTACTTGGTGGCCTACGGTTCCGAGGAACAGAAGCAAAAGTGGCTGCCTGGCATGGTCCGCGGCGAAACCATCGGCGTGATCGCCATGAGCGAGCCGGGCGTGGGCAGCGACCTGCGCTCCATGCGCACGACGGCTCGCCGCGAGGGCGACGAATACGTCATCAACGGCCAGAAGACCTTCATCACCAACGGCGGCAACGCCGACCTGGTGGTGGCGGCGGTCAAGCTCGACCCTGCCAGCAAGAACCTCACGTTGATCTGCGTCGAAACCGACCGGCCGGGTTTCTCGAAGGGCCGCCTTCTTGAGAAGATTGGTCTCAAGGGACAGGACACAGCCGAGCTGTTCTTCGACGAGGTGCGGGTGCCGGTGAGTAATCGTCTGGCCGAGGAGAACGAGGGCTTCAATTACCTCTTCCATCAACTCGCTTGGGAACGCCTGATCATCGCCATTCGCTCGGCCCAGTCGATCGATACCCTGCTTGAAGAAACCATCGCCTATACCCGCGAGCGCAAGGCCTTCGGCAAAGCGATTCTCGACTACCAGAACACTCGTTTCAAGCTGGCCGATGCTAAGGCCCAAGCCACTATGCTGCGCGTGTTCGTTGATCACTGCCTGGCGCAGGCCCTGGCCGGCGAACTGTCGGCGGACGTGGCTGCGATGGCCAAGCTGGTGGGTTCCGAGATGCAGGGCAAACTCCTCGACGAGTTCCTGCAGTTACACGGCGGCTACGGTTTCATGAGCGAATACAAGATCAGCCGGGCCTGGGTGGATGCCCGGGTGGCGCGCATCTATGGTGGCACCTCAGAAATCATGAAAGAGATCATCGGCCGCAGCCTTTAAGGCAGTCCCGTCGATCCTCGGCTTACCTCCACTTGAGGGCCCGCTTAAACGGGCCTCTTTTTTCGCGCCTTGGCATGGAGGAAAAATGAAAATTCTCGATCTGTTCTCCGGCCTGAAATTGCGGCAGCCCGTGGGAGCCTGGCTCGGCTGCTACTCCATCGGCGTGAAGCTGCTCGTTGCGCCGGTGCTGATTATTGCCCTGCTGCTGATGGTGGCAGGTGTGGCTTGGTTCGGGATGTCGGGTCAGCAGGATGTGTTGCGTTCTTTTGAACAGGTCCGGTTTGAGCAATACCGAAAGACCTTGGTGGCTTCGTCGGCAGCCCAGGACACAATGGTCGGCACCTACGCGATGATGGTGCACCTGATGCAGCCGGGTACAGAAGTGCGCAAGGAGGAGATCGCCCAGTATGAGGATGACCTCAAGGCCAGCGTGACGGAGCTGCTCGGGATCATCGCCGCCAGCTCGGTGCGGCCCGGCCTCAATGCGGATGAAAAAGCCCTCTATGAAGAGTTGAAGGGGCAGGTCCAGGTCTTCACAGATGCAGTCGCCGAACTGACTTCGGCGGCGGCGACTGACCCGGAGGGAAGCTTTCGTCGCCTGAGCCTTGTGCGGAAGGAATACGACAGGGTCTTCGGGCAGATCTCCGCCCTAGTTCGTTTGCAGGATGCCTTGGCGCGCGAGGATTTTGCCAGTGCCGACCGTATGGCAGGGAAGGTGGCTAAGGTCGTCATCGGGGTTTCTGTTCTGGCCGTGCTGTTGGCCTTGGTGGTCAGCCTACTGGTTCGTGGCCAGATTGTCGGGGCCATCCGTGCCATTGAGGAAGCGTCAATCGAACTGCGCTCCGGCGATCTGACACGTCGGGTGTGCGTCGTGGGCAATGATGAAGTAGCGCGCACCGCGACGGCCTTCAATGAACTGGTGGATGGTTTCCAGATTGCGGTAAAGAAAGTGGGGCAGGTGTCGGCAGTGATCGTTGCGTCGGCCGAGCAGCTATATGGTGCTTCCGGCCGGGTCGCCTCGGGTGCCAATGATCAGGTTCAAGCTGCTTCATCGGTCGGAGATGCGGTGGAGCGCATGATTCGTAGCATCGAGTCAATCGCTGCTAGTGCCAATGATGTGCGCAAGTCGGCTTCGGCCAGCCTACGGGGTGCCGAAGCGGGGCGGAGTGCCTTGCAGCGCCTGCTCGATGAAATCGTACACATGCGCAGTGCCTTCAATGACATTCGTGGCTCGGTGGGAGATTTCGTACGCAGCACTTCGGCCATCACTGCCAGCATTGCGCAGGTCAAGGAACTGTCGGGGCAGACCAATTTGCTCGCGCTCAATGCCGCCATTGAGGCTGCTCGGGCTGGAGAGCAGGGACGCAGTTTCAGTGTCGTGGCCGACGAGGTGCGTCAGCTGGCAGAGCGTTCGGCACTGGCTGCCAACTCCATCGACGCGCTTACCCGCGACCTGGGGCGGCAGTCGGAGGCGGTGGCGCGCTCGCTGCAGGAGGGCACTCAGGCCCTCGACGACAGCCATCGCTTGATGGGCGAGTTGGAGGGTGTGCTGGAGACGGCCGGGGCGCTGGTGAATGCATCGCACCGGGGCGTTGATGAGATTGCCGGCGCGGTGACAGCGCAAAATGAAGGTAGCCAGGACATTGTTGCCAGCGTGGATCAATTTTCGCGGCTGGCCGGTGAAAGTGACCAGCTCACCCGCGATGTGACGCGGGCGGTGAGTCTGCTGCGCGAGTCGGCGGGTGAGCTGGATCGGGCTGTTTGCCACTTCCGTGTCTAAATGGAATGAACAAGCGAAAGGAGACAGGGATGTCGAACTATCTTGAAGAGGCCGGTACGCCGGTCGCCCGGCCGACCCGGGAGGAAGCCGAGGAGGCGGTACGTACCTTGATCCGCTGGGCGGGTGATGATCCGGCGCGGGAGGGGTTGCTGGATACGCCGTCGCGGGTAGTCCGCTCCTACGACGAGTTCTTTGCCGGCTACCGAACCGATCCGGCCGATATTCTGGCCCGCACCTTCAGTGAGGTCGGCGGCTATGACGAGATGATCGTGATGAACGATATCCGCTTTGAGAGCCACTGCGAACACCACATGGCTCCGATCATCGGTAAGGTGCATATCGGCTACCTGCCGGACCAGCGGGTGGTAGGTATCTCCAAGCTGGCGCGGCTTGTAGATGTTTTCGCCAAGCGCCTGCAGATCCAGGAGAAGATGACCGCCGACATCGCTGATACCCTGCAGCGGGTGCTTCAGCCTCGCGGTGTAGCGGTGGTTATCGAAGCTTCGCACCAGTGCATGACGACCCGTGGGGTGCACAAGCCGGGCACCAGCCTGGTGACCAGTCGCATGCTGGGAGCCTTCAGAGAGAACCCAGCGACCCGGCGCGAATTTCTGGGCATGCTGGGGCTGGGTGACGGCCGTGGTATTGCCAATAAATAGGAGCCGAGTGCCAACGCGCCGAGCACCGGCCTGATGCCGTCC
The DNA here is from genome assembly GCA_017309145.1 of Zoogloea sp. GTDB lineage: Bacteria > Pseudomonadota > Gammaproteobacteria > Burkholderiales > Rhodocyclaceae > Zoogloea. The sequence continues at coordinate 3,492 of JAFLDU010000232.1, forward strand.
TCTATCTCGAGGATGATACGAACCAGGTGTCTGTCTCGCAGGGCGCGCGCTTGTGCACCGTCCGACGGCGCGGAACGTCAAGTGGGGGCTGATCAGCTTCCGCAGATGTTGATCAGGAATTGCCGGAAGGCTTCCGCCGGCCGTTCCAGCGAGGTGTGTGGTCGCCATATCAGACCCACTTGCATCGGCGGAACCACATCCAGCACAGGGCGAGCCTCGATCTTCTTGCCGTCCAGTGACCACGGTCGATAGACCATGTCAGATAGGATGCTGACGCCGAAGCCGTGGGCGATCAGCCCCCGCAGCGCTTCCATCGAACTTGTTCGAAAGGCGGGCGCAGGCGTGATTCCTCTTGCCGCCCAGTAGCGACCGGTGGACGCCTCGCTTTCGTCCACGGTGAGCTGGATGTAGGGATAGGCCGCAATGTCCTCGAGGGATGCAGAGTCCTTTTCCAGCAGCGGGTGCGAAGCCGAGGTCCATAGTTGGCGGCGTGCCCGCACCAGCACGTGGTGAGCGAAACGTTCCCGCTCGGCCACGTTGGACAGGATAACCACGCCCATGTCGATGCGCCCCTCCAGCACGGCTTGTTCAATGCCCTCCCGGTTCATGTCGTGGAGGTCGATTTCCACTTCCGGGTAATTCATGCGAAAGCGTGCAAGCAAGGGAGGCAGAAAGTAGCCGAGCAGGGTGTAGGAGGCGGCAATGCGCAGCACGCCCTTTTGCTGGGGGGCCTGGAAACGGGGTTCCCTTACCGCATCCTGCAATGCGCTGAGAATGTGGCTGGCGTGTTGGTGAAAGCGATGTCCCTCGGCAGTTAGTGCCACCCCATGGGGCAGGCGCTCGAATAGGCGCGTGCCAAGGGTCTGCTCCAGCAACAGCACCGCGTTGGTGATGGCCGACTGGGATACATGGCTGCGGGCGGCGGCCATGGAGAACTGGCCGGTCTCGGCCGCGGCGACAAAATAGCGCAGTTGGCGCAAGGTGATATTGCTGTCGGCTTTCATGCGTTTTTCAAATACCAGAGCTCAGTATTTGTGATTTTACGATAACAATACGGTTTTGTATTATTTGTTCAAATAAAGCGAGTAACAGGAGACAGCGCATGAATTCCCCCCTGACGGTGGTCGCCACCGACGCCCTGCGTGCGGTGTCCCTCGAGGACAAATACACCCTGGAAAAGGGCCGCGTATACATCAGTGGTACCCAGGCTCTGGCCCGCTTGCCGATGCTCCAGAAGGAGCGTGACCGGCTGGCCGGATTGAACACGGCCGGCTACATTTCCGGCTACCGCGGTTCGCCCCTGGGGGGGCTCGACATGGCCTTGTGGAAGGCCAAGAAGCACCTGGCCAGCCATGATGTGGTCTTCATGCCGGGCCTTAACGAGGATCTGGCAGCCACTGCCGTATGGGGTACCCAGCAGGTCAATTTGTACGAAAATGCCCAGGTCGATGGGGTTTTCGGCATGTGGTACGGCAAGGGCCCCGGCGTGGATCGCTCGGCCGACGTGCTCAAGCATGCCAACGCCGCCGGTACCTCGAAGCATGGCGGCGTACTCATGCTGGCCGGCGACGACCACGCGGCCAAGTCCTCGTCGGTGGCCCACCAGTCGGAACACCTGCTGATCGCCTGCGGCATTCCGGTGCTGTATCCGTCCAACGTTCAGGAGTATCTCGACTACGGCATCCACGCTTGGGCCATGAGCCGTTACTCGGGCTTGTGGGTGTCGATGAAGTGCGTGACCGATGTGGTTGAATCGACGGCCTCTGTCGACATGGATCCGGAGCGGGTACAGGTGGTGCTGCCCGAGGACTTCGAGGTGCCGAAGGGGGGGCTGAATATCCGTTGGCCCGATCCTCCACTGGATCAGGAGGCCCGCATGCTCGACCACAAGTGGTATGCAGCGCTGGCTTATATCCGTGCCAATCGTCTCAACCGGGTGGTCATCGATTCGCCAAAGGCCCGCTTCGGCATCATGGCCGCCGGCAAAGCCTATCTCGACGTGCGTCAGGCCCTGACCGACCTTGGGCTCGACGACGAAACTTGCCAGCAGATCGGTATCCGGGTTTTCAAGGTGGGCTGCGTGTGGCCGCTGGATGCCCATGATGCGCGCGACTTCGCGACCGGGCTGGAAGAAATCCTGGTCGTCGAGGAGAAACGCCAGATCCTCGAATATGCCCTCAAGGAAGAGCTCTACAACTGGCGTGACGACGTGCGTCCACGTATTTACGGCAAGTTTGACGAGCGCGACAACGCTGGCGGTGAATGGTCGCAGCCCCGTGGCCAGTGGTTGCTGCCGGCCCGCTACGAACTATCGCCGGCGCTGATTGCCAAGGCCATCGCCAGCCGCCTGGAGCGGGTCGGCCTGCCGGAAGATGTGCGCGCCAAAGTCTTGTATCGCATTGCCATCATCGAGGCCAAGGAGCGCGAAGCAGCCCGCCCGCGCCTCACCGTAGAGCGCAAGCCGTGGTTCTGTTCCGGCTGCCCGCACAACACCTCGACCCGGGTGCCGGAAGGCTCCCGCGCACTGGCCGGCATCGGCTGCCACTACATGGCCATGTGGATGGACAGGCGTACCGAAACCTTCACCCAGATGGGCGGGGAGGGCGTCTCCTGGCTTGGCCAGATGCACTTCTCGGGTGACAAGCACGTCTTTGTGAACCTGGGTGACGGCACCTACTTTCACTCCGGTCTGCTGGCTATTCGGGCGGCCGTGGCCGGCAAGGCCAACATTACCTACAAGATCCTTTTCAACGATGCCGTGGCGATGACCGGCGGCCAGCCGGTGGACGGGATCCTGACGGTGCCGCAGATTGCCCGCCAGCTAGCGGCCGAGGGTACCAGCAAGGTCCTCATCGTTACTGACGAGCCTGAAAAGTTCGCCTCCCGCGAAGGCCTGCCAGCCGAGGTTGCGGTGCATCACCGGGACGAGTTCGACCGCCTCCAGAAGGAGTTGCGCGATACCGCTGGCGTCACCATTCTCATCTACGACCAGACCTGTGCCACCGAGAAGCGTCGCCGCCGGAAGCGTGGTGACTATCCTGACCCGGCTCGTCGCGTGTTCATCAATGAGGAAGTCTGCGAAGGTTGCGGCGACTGCTCGACGGCGTCCAACTGCCTGTCGGTGGAGCCGCTGGAAACGCCGTTCGGCACCAAGCGCAAGGTCAACCAGTCCTCGTGCAACAAGGATTTCTCCTGCCTCAAGGGCTTCTGCCCGAGTTTTGTGACGGTAGAGGGGGCCCAGCTTAAGAAGGCTGCGGGTGGCTGTGATCCTAACGCAGTCTTGTCCGGCTTTACGCTGCCCGAGCCGACTCTGCCCGTGCTCAAGCGTCCGTTTGGAATCATCGTTACAGGCGTCGGTGGCACTGGTGTCGTCACCGTAGGAGCGCTGCTGGGAATGGCCGCCCACCTCGAAAACAAGGGGGTCACGGTGCTCGACATGACCGGTCTGGCTCAGAAAGGTGGGGCGGTGCTTAGCCACGTGCAGATCGCCAATACGCCGGGGGATATCCACGCTACCCGCATTGCCACCGGGGAGGCACAACTGCTGATCGGTTGTGACGCCATTGTCTCGGCCTCCTCCGATGCCCTGTCAAAGATGCGTAACGGTGTAACCCGGGCTGCGGTGAACAGTGCCAACACTCCCACCGCCGAGTTCATCAGCAACCCGGACTGGAAGTTTCCGACGCACTCAACCGAGGCGGATGTGCGCAACAGTGTAGGCGAGGCATGCGAGTTTCTCGATGCCAACGCGCTGGCCCTGGCGTTTCTGGGTGACACCCTTTACGCCAATCCGCTGATGCTCGGTTTCGCCTGGCAGAAGGGCTGGGTGCCAGTGTCCCGCGCGGCGCTGCTCAAGGCTATCGAGCTGAATGGCGTGGCGGTGGACAAGAACCGCTTGGCCTTCGAGTGTGGCCGGGTGGCCGCCCACGATCTGCCAGGGCTGAACGCCCTGCTGTTTCCTGCCGACAAGGATAGACCTGGCCAGGTGCTTGAGCTGCGCGAAAGCCTGGAGGCTTTGCTAAAGCGGCGTGCGTCCCAGCTCACGGCATACCAGAACCGTGCCTATGCCGATCTCTACTTGCAGGCCGTTACCAAGATTCGCGTTGTGGAAGAAAAGCGGGTGCGCGACGGCAAGCTCCGGCTGACCGAAGCAGTCGCACGTAACCTCGCGAAGCTGATGGCCTACAAGGATGAGTACGAAGTCGCCCGGCTGCACGCTTCGCCGACCTTCCTGGCGCGTCTGCGGGAGCAGTTTGAGGGCGAGCCCGGCAAAGATTATCAGCTTGGCTTCCATCTGGCTCCGCCGCTACTGGCTAGAAAGGACCCTGATGGCCATCTGGTCAAGCGTCGCTATGGCCAGTGGCTGGTGAAGCTGT
>JAFLDU010000233.1 GCA_017309145.1 Zoogloea sp.
ATGCCGTGGCCGTCGATGGCCCACTGGCGGACGATCTCGCCGTTGTTGGCGGAGAGCGGGCCGCTGATCTTGATGGCGACACGCCCCTCCGGCCCGTCCAGCTCCCAGCGCCCGAAATCCTGGTCGCGTTCGCGGATCGGGATGCAGCGGTGGGCCTTCAGGTCCTGCAGGGATTGCGGCACCCCGTATTGCGCCAGATAGGCCGGTGAGGCGCACAGCACGCGCCGGTTGCGGGCAATGCGGCGCTTGATGACATTGCCCTCGCGCACCTGGCCGATGCGGATGTCCAGCTGGAAGCCTTCATCGATCAGATCGACCGGCCGGTCGAGCAGTTCCACCTGGATCTCCAGCCGTGGGAAGCGCCGGGCCAGCTCTGACAGCGCCGGGGCCAGGCGGCTGCGGCCAAAGCCAGTGCTGCTGCAGATCCGCAGCAAGCCGCCGGGAGCGGCCTTTTCGTGGGAGATGGCCTCGCCCATCAGGTCCACGTCCTCGAGGATGCGTAGTGCCCATTGGTGGACGATCTCCCCTTGGGCGGTCAGCAGCACATTGCGCGTCGTGCGGTGGAAGAGCGTCTCCTGGACGGCGGATTCCAGCAGGGCGATGCGCTTGCTCACCACCGCCTTCGAGATACCCAGTTCGCGGGCGGTCTCGGCAAAGCTGCGGTTGCGCACGACCACGCAGAGCAGGCGGAGGTCTTCGAGCTGGGGTTTGATGTTCACGATTCGTGTTCGCAGGATTCACATTTAGTTGGATTGTAATTGGCTTCGTGATCGATAAGCTCAGCACCTCAGACATTCGTCCATGGCAGGAGAGATCGACATGAAGCACAGAATCGCAGTGATTGCCGGCGACGGGATCGGTCAGGAGGTGATGCCGGAGGGCCTGCGCGTCCTCGAGGCGGCCATGCGCCGGTTTGGCCTCGAGCTTGAATTCACCGCCTTCGACTGGGCCCATTGCGACTACTACCTCCGGCACGGCGAGATGATGCCGGCCGACTGGTTCGAGCAGCTGAAGGACTTCGACGCCATCTACTTCGGCGCAGTGGGTTGGCCGGCCACGGTGCCCGACCACATCTCCCTGTGGGGTTCGCTGCTCAAGTTCCGGCGTGACTTCGACCAGTACGCCAACATCCGCCCGGTGCGCTTGATGCCGGGCATCCCCTGCCCGCTGGCCAACCGCAAGGTCGGCGACATCGACTTCCTGGTGATCCGCGAGAACACCGAGGGTGAGTATTCCTCCATCGGCGGCCGGATCTTCGAAGGGACCGAGAGGGAAACCGTGATCCAGGAGTCGATCTTCACCCGCAAGGGTACCGACCGGATTCTGAAGTTCGCCTTCGAGCTGGCCCGGAACCGGCCGAAGAGGCACCTGACCTCGGCCACCAAATCCAACGGTATCGCCATCAGCATGCCCTACTGGGACGAGCGCCTCGAGGCGATGGCCGGCCATTACCCCGACGTGCGCTGGGACAAGCACCATATCGACATCCTCACCGCCCGCTTCGTGCTCAGCCCCGAGCGTTTCGATGTGGTGGTGGCCTCCAACCTGTTCGGGGACATCCTGTCCGACCTGGGACCGGCTTGTACCGGCACCATCGGCATCGCCCCGTCGGCCAACCTCAACCCGGAGCGGACCTTCCCGTCGCTGTTCGAGCCGGTGCATGGCTCAGCGCCCGACATCGCCGGGCGGGGCATCGCCAACCCCGTCGCGATGATCTGGTCCGGCGCCATGATGCTGGACTTCCTCGGCCAGGGTGATGCCCGCTACCAGGCGGCCCACGATGCGATCATGCAGGCCATCGAGGCGGTGCTGGTGAATGGCCCGCGTACCCCGGACATGGGGGGCACGGCGACCACGGTCGATCTCGGCCGGGCGATCGCCGATCTGCTGGAGATGGGGGCGTGAGGCCCCGGCGATGAGCGGCTTCCTGCACCAACTCGCCCTCGGTGCGCCGCTGTTCGCCCTGATCCTGACGGGCTACCTGCTGATGCGCGTGGGCCGCTGGCCGCCCGCCATGTCGCAGCATCTGACCCGCTTTGTGTTCAGCGTCGGCCTGCCGGCCATGCTGTTCCGCATGATGAGTGACCTGTCCCACCTCCCGCCGGTGGACGGCCGCCTGCTGATCGCCTTCTTCGGCGCCTGCCTGGGCATCTTCGTCGTGGGCCGGCTGCTGGCCGCCAGGTTGTTCGGGCTGGACGGCACGGGACAGACGGTGTTCGGGATCGGCTGCATCTTCTCCAACAACGTGATGCTCGGGCTGCCGCTGGTGAAGGCCTATCTCGGGGATGGGGCCATCCCGTCGGTGGCCCTGGTGCTGGTCTTCAATGCCCTGACCCTGTGGACCCTGATCAGCGTTTCCGCCGAGTGGTACCGGCACGGCCAGTTTTCGGCAGGGGGGCTGTGGAACACGCTGAAGGGGGTGCTGCGCAACCCGATCATCCTGTCCATCCTCACCGGTACGGCCTTCGGCCTGAGTGGCGCAGAGCTCCCGGAAATGCTCGACAGCCCCTTGCGGATGTTGGGCCAGACCGGCATGCCGCTGGCCCTCGTCACCCTGGGCATGAGCCTGACGGAATACGACCTGCGGGGGCAGTGGCGGGCCAGCGCGACGATTGCGGTGCTCAAGCTGGTTGTGCTGCCGCTCTCGATATGGGGCCTGGCCCGACTGATCGGTCTGCCGCGGATGGAGACCCTGGTCGTCGTGCTGCTCGGTTCCATCGGCCTGGGCGCCAACGTCTTCCTGATGGCCCGGCAGTTCAAGGCGGTCGAGGGCGGCATCGCCGGTGCCCTGATCCTGTCCACCGTCTGCTCGGCGGTCACGACGCCGCTGCTGCTCGCCCTGGTTTCCCACGGATTTTCCACAGCCGGGCGATGACCGGCCTGGGCGCGGCTACTCTTCCCCTCTGCAGTGCATCTCCATGATGGTCTGCTTCAGCGCAGGCGTGCCACGTCGCGCACCGGTGGGGCACCGAAGAGGCGGCGGTACTCGCGGCTGAACTGGGAGGCGCTCTCGTAGCCGACCCGCCGGGCAACCGTTGCCGCGTCGATCTGTTCGGTCAGCAGCATGCGGCGGGCCTCCTGCAGGCGCAGCTGTTTCTGGTACTGCAGCGGGCTCATGGCGGTGAGCGCCTTGAAGTGGTGGTGCAGGGTGGACTTGCTCATGTTGGCGGCCTCGGCCAGGGCATCAATGGACAGGGGCTGGTCGAAGTTGCCCTTGATCCACTCGATGGCCCGGGCGGTGCGGCGGGCCTGCCCGTCGATGGCGGCGATGCTGCGCAGGCGGGCGCCCTGTTCGCCCTTGAGCAGGTGGTACAGCAGCTCCCGTTCGTACAGGGGGGCCAGCACCGGGATGTCCTCGGGGCGCTCCAGCAGGCCGGCCAGACGCAGCACCGCGTCGAGCACGTCGCGGGTCAGCGGACTGACCCCCAGGCCGAGCAGTCCGGCTCCATGGGGCTGGGGGGGCAGCTGCATGACTCCGGAGAGTTCGGCGATGCGCCGGGCATCCATGTCGATCACCACGCACAGGTAGGGACGTTCCGGCGAGGCCTCGGTGATCTGCCCCATCACCGGGAGATCCACCGAGGTGATCAGGTAATGGCGGCTGTCATAGCGGAAGGTCTCGTCGGCCAGGCTGAGCAGCTTGCTGCCCTGGGCGGCCACCGCCAGCACGGAGCGGTAAACCGAGCAGATCGGTGTGCTGGTGGTGGACGCCCGGAACAGGCTGAGGCCGGCGATCGGCGTCGGATTGGGGCCGTCCTGCACGCAATATCGTTCAATGAGCGTGGCCAGTGCCTGGCGCCCCGATTCAATCCCGTGCCCGCCGGGCAGGTCGGAAAGGCCTGATTCCATCATGGTCTTGTGCGCGGCGTCGTTGGCGGTCGGCATATCGGGAGCCTGGAGTGAGACAGGTGAGTGAGACAACATTCCGGATGATCAGGCAAGAATCTCACAGTATCCAGCAATGCGCCAGAGAAGGCCATCGGCTACATTTCCAGGCATGGCCGCGGGGGGTTCGTCGCCCGCGGAGTGCATCCATTCTTCCCCCGGAGAACCCCATGATCCAGCTCAACGTCAATGGCAAGCCCCAGCGGGCCGATGTCGAGGGCGATACGCCACTGCTGTGGACCCTGCGTGATTCCCTGCTCCTCACCGGCACCAAGTTCGGCTGTGGCGCAGGTCTGTGCGGCGCCTGTACCGTGCATGTGAATGGCCAGCCGACCCGCTCCTGCATCACCCCCGTGTCCAGCGTGGCGGGCAAGAAGGTCACCACCATCGAGGCCATCGGCGATACCCGAGTCGGCAAGGCCGTGCAGGAGGCCTGGCGCAAGCTCGACGTGGTGCAGTGCGGTTACTGCCAGTCCGGCCAGATCATGAGCGCGGTCAATCTCCTCAGCACCAAGAAGAAGCCCTCCGACGCCGACATCGACGCGGCCATGGCGGGCAATCTGTGCCGCTGCGGCACCTATGTGCGGATCCGCGCCGCCATCCACGAAGCCGCCCGCGCGCTGGCCTGAGGAGACGACGATGACCCACGCAATCCAGAACTTGCCCCGCCGTCATTTCCTGCAGGGGGCGGCCGGCCTGACCCTCGGTTTCGCCTTGCCTGCCGGCGCCGCCAAGGGCAGGGGGGCTGCCGCACCCGCGGCCGCCGTCGCCACCTTTGAACCCACGCCCTTCCTGCGCATCGGCGCCGACGATTCGGTGATCGTCATCTCCAAGCATCTGGAGATGGGGCAGGGCACTTATACCGGCCTGGCCACCGTGGTGGCCGAAGAATTGGACGCCGCCTGGTCCCAGGTCCGCATCGAAGGCGCACCGGCCGACGCCAAGCGCTACAACAACCTGGCCTTCGGCCCCACCCAGGGCACCGGCGGCAGCACCGCCATGGCCAACTCGTGGGAGCAGCTGCGCCAGACCGGTGCCGTCGCCCGCGCCATGCTGGTGTCCGCCGCTGCCCGGCGCTGGAACGTGCCGGCCGCCGAGATCAGCGTGCGGGACGGGGTCGTCGCCCACACGGCCAGCGGCCGCAAGGCCCGCTTCGGCGAACTGGCCGAGGCTGCCGCGGCCGAGACGGTGCCCGCCAGCGTCACCCTGAAGGACCCCAAGGATTTCCGTCTCATCGGCAAGCACGCGCCGCGCAAGGACAGCTTCGCCAAGACCAATGGCAGCGCCGTGTTCACCCAGGACATCCACCTGCCCGGCATGCTGGTGGCAGTGGTGGCCCACCCGCCGCGCTTTGGTGGCAAGGTCAAGACCTTCGATGCCAGCAAGGCGAAGGCCGTCAAGGGTGTCGTCGATGTGGTTGCCATCCCCACGGGGGTGGCGGTGCTGGCCAAGGACACCTGGAGCGCCAAGAAGGGCCGCGACGCCCTCAGCGTGGAATGGGACGACAGTGAGGCCTTCAAGCTCGGCAGTGAGGAGATCCTCGCCCGCTACCGCGAGCTGGCGACCACCCCGGGCCTGGTGGCCCGCAAGGAGGGCGACGCGCCGGCCGTGCTCGGCGGGGCGAAGGTGATCAAGGCCCGCTACGACTTTCCCTACCTCGCCCATGCGGCCATGGAGCCGATGAACTGCGTCGTGCAGCGCACCGCCGACGGCGTGGAAGTGTGGAACGGCGAGCAGTTCCAGACCGTGGACCAGAATGTCCTGGCGGCCGTGTTCGGTGTGCCGCCCGAGAAGGTCACCATCCACATGCTCTACGCGGGGGGCAGCTTCGGCCGGCGGGCCAGCACCCAGGCTGACTACCTGCGGGAGACCGCCTACATCGTCAAGGCCAGCGGCACCTCGGCGCCGGTCAAGATGGTGTGGCTGCGCGAGGACGACATGAAGGCCGGCTACTACCGGCCCCTCTTCCATCACAGCCTGGAGGCTTCCCTCGACGCGGAGGGCAACATCCAGGCCTGGCGCCATCGCCTGGTGGGGCAGTCGATCATGAAAGGTTCGCCCTTCGAGGCCTTCCTGATCAAGGACGGGATCGACGGGGTCTCGGTGGAGGGGGCCGCGTCGCTGCCCTATGCCATCCCCAACCTGCAGGTGGAATTGCACACGCCCGCCGATATCACGGTGCCGGTGCTGTGGTGGCGTTCGGTGGGTTCGACCCATACCGCCTATTCCACCGAGACCTTCCTCGACCGGCTGGCCGCCGAGTCGAAGCAGGATCCGGTGGCCTTGCGCCTCAAGCTGCTCAGCAAGCACCCGCGCCATGCCGGCGTGCTGCGCCTGGCCGCCGAGAAGGCCGGCTGGGGGACCCCCCTGGCGCCGGGCAAGGCCGGCGAGCGGCGGGGCCGTGGGGTGGCCGTACATGAGTCCTTCCACTCCTTCGTGGCCCAGGTGGCGGAAGTCACCGTGGCGGCGGACGGCAGCGTGAAGGTGGATCGCGTGGTGGCGGCGGTGGATTGCGGTGTGGCGATCAACCCGGACAACATCCGTTCCCAGGTAGAGGGGTCGGTTGGCTTCGCCCTGTCGGCGGCGCTGCACGGAGAGATCACCCTCAAGGACGGGGTGGTGGAGCAGGGCAACTTCGGCGACTACGCGCCGATCCGCATCAATGAGATGCCCCGGGTCGAAGTGCACCTGGTGCCGTCGGCCGAAAAGCCGACCGGCATCGGCGAGCCGGCCGTGCCGCCGGTGGCACCTGCGGTGGCCAATGCGATTGCGGCCGCCACCGGCAAGTGGGCCACCCGGCTGCCCTTCCAGCCCGACCTGCTGAAGGCCTGAGCATGGACAGCCAGGACCTCCAAGTCCTTGCCGCCCTGCGTCGCTGGCAGGCCGAAGGGCACAAGGCGGCACTGGTCACCGTGGCCCGCACCTGGGGCTCGGCACCGCGTCCGGCGGGGGCCTGGATGGCCCTGCGGGACGATGGACGGGTGCAGGGCTCGGTATCCGGCGGTTGCATCGAGGATGACCTGATCGCGCGCATGCGCGACGGGCGTATCGCTGGCGCCCGGCCCTTCGCCCTGACCTATGGGGTGACCCGTGAGGAGGCCGGACGATTCGGCCTGCCCTGCGGCGGCACCTTGGAGCTGGTGATCGAGCCCGCCCCCGATCTGGCCCTGCTGGCCGAACTCGCTGCGCGCATCGAGGCCGGCCAGCTGGTCCGCCGGGAGGTGGAGCTGGGGTCCGGCGAGGTGCGCCTCGGGGCGGCCTGCCGGGGCGACACTCTGACCTGGGATGGACGCTGCCTGGGCTCGGTGCATGGTCCTTTGTGGCGCTTGCTGATCATCGGCGCCGGTCAGATCTCGCGCTATCTGGCACCGATGGCCCAGGCCCTGGACTACGCCGTGAGCGTCTGCGACCCCCGTGAGGAATATGCCGTCGAGTGGGATGTGCCCGGGGCCACGCTGGTACCCGGCATGCCCGACGATGTGGTGCTGGCCATGAATCCCGATCCGCATACCGCCATCGTGGCCCTGACCCACGACCCCAAACTCGACGACATGGCGCTGCTGGAGGCGCTCAAGGCCCCCGCCTTCTATGTGGGTGCGCTGGGGTCACGGGTCAACAATGCGGCTCGCAAGGATCGCCTGCGCACCTATTTCGACCTGTCCGAGGAGGAGGTCGGTCGTCTCCACGGGCCCATCGGCCTGTACATCGGCAGCCGTACGCCGCCGGAGATCGCGGTGTCCATCCTGGCCGAGATGACCGCCGTGAAGAACGGTGTGGCCGTGCCCCGGCCGGTGCGTGCCGAGGCGGCCGGCGCCGGTTGCGGCGTGGGCTGAGGATGGACGGGGCGGACTGCCGGCCGATCGTCGGGGTGTTGCTGGCCGCCGGTTATGGCCGGCGCTTCGGTGCCGACAAACTGCTGCACCCCCTTGCCGATGCCACGCCGCTGGCGGTGGCAGCG
>JAFLDU010000025.1 GCA_017309145.1 Zoogloea sp.
GCTGTCGACTTTACGACTCCCTGCGTCAGATGGACGACTTGGCCTGGGCACTGCGCCAGGATCCCGGAGTGCAGACCACCACCTCACTGGCTGAATCCGTCCGCTCGGTGTCGTCGGCGATGTTCGAAGGTAGCCCCAAGTGGCTTGCCCTGAGCCGCAACCAGGCCATCGTCGACGCATCGGTGTCGGCTGCGATGATCGCGACCCCGGATATAACCAACCAGGGGTGCTCCGTGTCACCGCTGGTGGCCTATCTGGCCGACCACAAGGCTGACACGCTGAGCCGGGTGCTGAAGATCGCTGAGGACTTCAAGCTACAGCAGACCGCCTCGGGTAGCACCGAGCAGCCCGTCGAGTTCCTGCTCGCAGCGGGTAGTGCCGGCATTGAGGCGGCCACCAATATCGAGGTTCAAAAGAGCATCATCACCATGTATCTCGCTGTGTACGGGGCCACGGCGCTGTTGTGCCTGATCACCTTCAAAAGCATCCGCGCCACCATCGTCGCGCTGATTCCGCTGGTGATGACCACCATCATCTGCAAGGCGTTGATGGTATGGCTGGGCATTGGTCTCAAGGTCGCCACACTGCCGGTGATTGCCGTCGGTGTGGGAGTCGGGGTCGACTACGCTCTCTACCTGCTGTCGGTGCAGATTGCCGTACAACGCCGCGGAGACTCCCTGCGTATGGCCTATCGACGCTCGCTGGACTTTACTGGCAAGGTCGTCGCCCTGGTGGGCATGACGATGGCCGCGGGGGTGATCACCTGGGCTTGGTCGCCCATAAAGTTCCAGGCCGACATGGGCATTCTGCTGACTTTCATGTTCCTTTGGAACATGCTCGGTGCCCTGGTGCTGATTCCGGCTCTTTCGCATTTCCTGCTCAACCCGAAGCCCCGGGTCGCTCTCGCTACAGCCTGAGACGCGCCCCAGCCCTCTCACAACCCGATTACCGATAAGCACGCCGACCGGCCGGATTCGCTCCGGCCAGGGGCCGGTGCGCGCAATTACAAGGAGATACACGCAATGTTCGACCTGTTGATGAGCGCTGACATGATGGTTCCGGATCCTGATGCTATGGCGGATCTGCTGGTGAAAAAGCTGGGTATCCATTCTCACCCGAACTGGCGCCAGGCCTTTGACAACCATCCCTACATTGCCCACTTTTTGCGGGTGCACAAGTCCCTGGCGGTCTCACCGACACGGGTCGAGCCTCAGTGGCATCTTGACCGTCCGAACCCTGGCGACCCGCTGTTCCACGACTTCCTTGAAAGCCTGATGGCTTACCAGGGCCGGCATCGCCCGATGCTGACGCACTCTATTGTGTTGGCCTGCCAGGGCCCCAAGTTCGACGCCCTCGTGGACAAACTGATGCGCCGCCGCCTGCCGTTCCGCATGGCCCAGCGCACCCCCGAGATGCCCTTTGATCGCCTGTGGCTTGGCGTGACTCCGGAAGATCCGCGCTATCGCCCGGTAGTGGACGGAGGCCTGTGCATTGAGGTGATGCCGATGGAGCCGCTGCAAATGCCTGTTGATACCTTCGCCATACCGGCCCCGCAGCCCCGCGACCCGAAGCCGGGCGACATGGTCCGTGTGACGGCCCGCGGCTTTCTGGTACGCGATCTGGACCACACTTTGCGCTGCTGCTCGACCAATCTCGACTGGGAGCCGGTTGGTGAAGTCGAGGCCCTCCATCGGGAAGGTTACCGCCGCGCCACTATGGGTCTGACGCTGCAGAACAGTGCCTCCCTCGATGTGATCGAGGCGACCCGCTGGGACAGCGAGGCCGGGCTCTACCTGAACAGTTGGGGCCCCGGCCCTTACTACATCCGGATCGCGGTGAATGGTCTTTCCGCGAAGGCGGAAGATCTGCGCGCACGCGGTGTGAAATTCACCTGGGTGGAAGAGTCGGAAGCGATTGGCGGTGGTTCGTTGATCAAGATCGACCCTGCCGAACTGAACGGTCAGGTCTTCGAATTCGAGGAGTGCTGAAATGAGCGAAGCGACTGCAGTGGGCGCCGCAGTAACAGAGGTGATCAACCCCGCGGTTACGCTGGTACGAGAAGGCGGCATTGGTTGGGTGGTACTCAACCGGCCGGGACAGATCAACGCTATCAATGACGATATCCGTAGTGGCGTGCCGGCGGCCCTGGCCGCTCTCGACGCGGATTCGCAAATCCGCGTGATCGTCTTTCGCGGAGAAGGCCCGCGGGGCTTCTGTGCTGGGGCAGACATCAAGGAGTCACGAGGCCCCGAGTCGTCGATTGAAATACGTCGGCGCATGGAGCGTGCGCGCTGGATCGAGGCCCTCGACAGGATCGAGAAGCCCATCATCGCGGCGCTCCACGGCTATTGCATGGGCGGCGGCATGGAGCTGGCGCTGGCTTGCGACATCCGTTTTGCTGCGCCCGAAGCTATTTTCGCCCTGCCGGAAACCGGGCTCGGCCTGATTCCCGGCGGTGGCGGCACCCAGCGCCTGGCCCGGGTGATCGGGCCAGGGAGGGCGATGGACGCACTGCTCACCGGTGAGCGCTATACCGCCCAACAGGCGCGGGACATCGGCTTGGTGACGCGCATTGCCAGCAGTGCCGAAGCCCTGCTGAAGGAAGTCGCCGAGTTCGCCACGCGTATCGCTGTGAAGCCACCCCTGGCTACGCTTTACGTGAAACGGGCTGCTCGGGCGGCTCTGGACCTAGACCTGAAGAAGGGTCTTGACCTGGAGCTGGACCTGTTTGCGATGCTGGCTCCCACCTCGGACGTCAAGGAGGCTGCCCAGGCCTTCCGCGAAAAGCGCGAACCCCGTTTCTCCGGCCGCTGAGGCCCGAGCGTATTCATCACAACAGGATTGGACGGAGAGCAGATATGGCTGGAAAACTTGAAGGGCGCGTAGCGATCATTACCGGTGCGGGCGGTGGCCTCGGCGCAGAGTGCGCTCGCGTTCTGGCATCCCACGGAGCCAGCGTGGCAGTGGCGGACATTAACGGGACAGCTGCTGAAGTCGTCGCCGAGAGCATCCGTGCCGGCGGAGGCAAGGCTATCGGCGTGAGCACCGATGTATCGAAGGAAGCCGACGTTAAGGCGATGGTCGAGGCCGTGGTTGCTCACTTCGGGCGTATCGACGTGCTGCATAACAATGCGGCCATCCTCAACATGGAGCAGCGCCAGAAAGACCGGGACGTCGTCAACATGGACGTGGATGCTTGGGACCGGTCAATGGCGGTGAACCTGCGCGGTGCCATGTTGTGCTGCAAGCACGCTATTCCCGAGATGCTCAAGCTTGGTCGTGGGTCGGTGATTTTCGCCACCTCCGGCCTCGGTGCACAGGGCGACGTGACCCTGTCGGCCTATGCTGCTTCCAAGGCCGGACTGATGATGCTGGCTAAGTCCGTTGCGGCACAGTACGGAAAGCAGGGCGTGCGTTCCAATGCGTTGCAGATTGGCCTTGCTCCAGCAGAGAACGCCCATGAGACGATGCCTGCCGCACTGCTCAACATCATCCGCGAAAACCACCTGACACCGGAACTCGGCACCCCGCGGCAGATTGCCGATGTGGTGGCCTTTCTGGCTTCGGACGAGTCGTCCTTCATCACCGGTACGACCATCGTCGCCGATGGCGGCTTCGGGAGCCATACGCCATCGATGGTGGGCATGAAAGCACTGTTCGCCCAGTCGGGCAGCAACAAGATGTAAAGGACAAGTCATGAGAGCAGCTGTGATTGTCGAACGAGGTGCCGCCCCGGTTGTCCGCGATTTTCCGGCGCCCCAGGCGCGGGAGGCCTGCATCCTGATCGATGTGGACACCGCCGGCTTGGGCGGCTGGGATGTGCTCGGCGCCTATCGTCTTGGGGTGGAATACCCCTGCGTGATTCGCGGTGAGGGTGTAGGCCGCGCGCCGGACGGACGCCGGGTGTATTTCGGCGAACGATCAGTACTGCCCTACGGCGCCTGGGCTGAGCAGACCCTGGTGCCGGCCGAAGAGGTGTGGGACGTGCCCGACGGTGTGGACGACCGGACAGCGATTGCGATGGGTATCGCTGCTACCGGCGCCCTGGTGCCGCTGGAGCAGGCCAACATCAAGGCGGGAGAGAGCGTGCTGATCCTCGGTGCCACCGGTACCCTCGGCCAGATCGCCCTGCAACTGGCTCGCTACCTGGGGGCTGGCCGGGTGGTCGCTGCTGCCCGCAACGGCATGGCGCTGGCCCGGCTGGCCGAGCGCGGCATCGCCGATGCGACGGTGCGACTCGGTGGCGATGATGACGTGGCGGCCCTCAAGGCGGCCTCTGGCGACGGCTTCGACGTGGTGCTCGATCTGGTGTGCGGACAGCCCATGCTCAACGCTCTCAAGGCTACCCGCTGGGGGGCGCGCATCCTGACCATAGGCACCGGAGCAGGCCGCCAGGTGAACCTGGATATTGCTGATCTGTTGTTCCGTAGCCTGTCCTGCGTGGGCACCGGCCAGCGTCCGCCGGCCGATCGCCGGGCCATTTGGGAGCGTCTGCTGGTCATCGCCCGCGAACAGAACATCGTCGTCGATTACGTGGACTACAGCCTCGATCAGGCCGCCGATGCTTGGGCCGCCCAGGTGGATGGCCCGCACGCCAAGATCACGGCCCGAATCCGCGGCTGATGCCACGCATTTCCTACGTGATCCAGCCCCGGGGCAATGTCGTGTTGCGCCCGCAAGACGAGCGCTACTTTGACGCCGCCGCCGACGCCGACCCGAGTGCCGATATTTCGGCTGTGCTCGGCATGGATGGCTGAGCTTTTGCCGCAGCGGCATCCTTCCCGGGCGGGCTACCTCGGTACCACGGTGATTCTGGCCGGACTGGCCATGGTCGGGCCGTTTTCGATCAACACCTATCTGCCGTCCTTTGGCGAGATGGCGGTGGTGCTGGGCACCGACCGGACCGCCCTCCAGCAAACGGTATCGATCTATTTTGCCTCCTTCGCCTTCATGGCCCTGTGGCACGGGTCGATTTCCGATTCGCTGGGGCGCCGTCGGGTAGTGCTGGTCGGGCTTGCCGTGTATGCGCTGGCTTCCCTCGGCTGTGCGCTGGCGACCCGCGTCGAGCAGTTGTGGGTGCTGCGCGCCTTTCAGGGCTTCTCGGCGGGGGCCGGCATTGTCATCGGCCGCGCCGTGGTGCGCGACTTGCTCGAGGGGCCGCTGGCCCAGCGCATGATGTCGCACGTGGTGATGATGTTCGGGTTGGCGCCGGCTATCGCACCGTTGGTGGGGGGCTGGCTGCAGGCAACCCTTGGCTGGCGCTCAGTATTCATCTTTCTGTGCCTGCTGGCCGTCGGCCTCTTTGTGGCAGTGGCTTTGCGATTGCCCGAAACGCTGCCGCTGGCAAAGCGCCAGCCTTTCAATTTTTCTGCGTTGGCGCAGGGCTATGCGGGGGTCTTCGGCAGTCTGCCTTTCATGACCTGGGCAATAGCTTACGCGTGCATGTTCGGTGCCTTCTTTCTGTATGTGCTGTCGGCGCCGGTGTTCCTGATGCTGCACCTGGGCCTCAGCGAGACGGATTTCCTGTGGTTGTTCGGTCCCGCTACCGGCGGTTTGATGCTGGGCTCGGCGCTGGCCGGGCGGGTTGCCCAGCGCTGGTCGCTGACTACGACCCTTAAGTACGCCTTTCTGATCATGGGGTGTGCGATGTGCTACGACATTGTCGTTTGCCTCATCGCACCTGCCGGCGTCGCATGGTACGTGATCCACATCTTCGTCTTCAATCTAGGTATGTCACTGGCCATCCCTACCCTGACCGTACGCGGGCTCGATTGCGTACCAGAGCGCAGAGGCATGGCCTCTTCGGTGCAGTTGTTCGTCCAGACGGCCTTCAACGCGCTTATCGCCGCCGTTCTTGCGCCATTGTTGTGGGGTTCGCCGCTGAGCCTTGCACTGGGCGCGGCCTGCTTGTGCCTGTGTGCCGGGCTTGGCGTGCTGCTGGCGGCCCGACTCTCGAAGTGAGGGGGGCCAGCAGTGCAGGATGAATCAGGCCTTGGCCTCCTTGCTTGCAGCTGATTTCTTCGCTTGCCAATAGCCTTTGAACAGAATCAGCGGCATGCGCAGCAGTGTTTGCCAGTCGAGCAACTTGACGGCCTGCCAGCAATCTTCCGGCCTTATGAGAATCACGGTGGACATCGAACCCATGACCTTGCCTTTCATCACGAGGTTGTCCCCATCCTGTTGGATCGATTTGACCTCCATCATCTCGATCCCTTCCTTGCTGAACATCTTCATGGCCGAGCCGCTCCCTGCTGGTCAGGCGTCGACCAGCTTGTCGAAATCCATGTTGAACTCCTCCATCAACACCCGCGCCACGTTCCGACCTGATGAAGCTGTGACGCCGCCACCCGGGTGGGTGCTGGCGCCGGCCATGTAGAGGCCATCGACCGGTGACTTGTACTGGCCGTAGCCGGGCGCCGGGCGGTTACCGCCGATCTGCCAGTTGTAGGAACCGAAGTGCAGGATGTCGGCCCCGATCATGGCGTTGTTGTGACGCTCGATGTCCAGAGGCGTCATCCACGAGAAGCCGATGATGTTGTCGTCACTCATGTTGGTGGTGAGCTTGCGCAGGTCATCCAGGAAGCCGTCGGCGACTTCCTTGCCGATTTCGTCCCATCTCTGCGGGCCACCCTTCACGTTGTAGGGGGCGAAGGCGTACATGTTGAGCACACGCTTGCCGTCCGGCGCGCGGGTCTTGTCGTAGACGTCCTGCATGACGTAGGCGATGAAGTCGCGGCGCGGGATGCCGAACTCGAGGTCGGAGAAGGCGCGGGCAAAGTCCTCCCAATTGGAATGGGAGCGCTCGACCCAGAAGAAGTCATCCACCGCCGGACCAACCTTGTACTGAGGTGCTTCATGCAAGGCCAAGTGCAGGTTGAAGGGCTGGAAACTGTTGTGCTTGAGGCCGCGGATACGTGGCTCGAAGCCTTCCGGCAGGCTGGCCCCGGGCACCATGTCGGGGAAGATCTGCTTGACATGCATGGTCGAGATCACCGCACGGGTCGCAACGATCTCCTCGCCGGACTCCAACACCACGCCGGTCACCTTGCTGCCCTGCATGCGCATCTGCTTCACGGGTGCCGAGGTTCGGACCACGCCGCCGTGGGATTCGAGGCAGGTGCGCAGCGCGTCGGCGAAGGCGCCCGAGCCACCGACCGGAATGCCCACGCCGTAGCGGTGCATGAAGGGCAGGATGATGTAGAAGCCGAAGCCGGTCCCGTTGTTGAACGGGTTCATCATGGCTTCGGAGGCGTAGCGGGCGAGGGCAATCTTGACCTTGTCGTTCTCGAACCATTCGCAGATGACATCCCAGGCACTCATGGCCTGGGTGCGCATCAGGTCCTGGCCGACGGCGCTCTGTTCCATCATCACCGCTTGGGTGCTGGCGCTGGGGGGCGAATGGAACATGCCCATGACCATCATGTCGAGGTTTTGAAAGACCTGATGGTTGAAGCGCCGGTAGGCTTCAGCGTCCTTGGCCGAGAACTTGGCGATGGCCTGGCAGGTGCGTTCCAGATCGGTGAAGAACTCGAGGGTCGTGCCGTCGTCGTAAAAGATGGCGGTCATTTTGTCCGGGTTGATGTACTTCAGCCCGAATTTCGATTTGAGTTCCAGTTCGTCGTTGCGCAGTAGCGGATTGGCCTGCAGCAGGGTGTGGGCCACTGAACAGACGTCGTGCTTGAAGCCCGGTACGGTCAGTTCGCGGGTCATGACGCCGCCGCCGACCTTATCGTTTTTCTCTACAACACACACCTTGAGACCAGCCTTTTGCAAGTAGCAGGCGGCAACCAGCCCGTTATGGCCGCCACCGGCCACGACGATATCGAATTTTTCGCTCATGATTGGGAGTCTTTCGGGTCAATTCGTGGGCGCAAGCCAGCCCCTGCCACGGCGGAACGCCGATGGCATGAAAGGGGCTGCGGCTTGCGAAGTCGGGGCTTAGAGTGCCGTTTCGGCGTCAGCCTGCTTGAACATGGCGTTAATGTCGCCCGAAGTGACCGGCTTGCCGGCCTCGCGCTTCGGTGCGGCACCGCCCATGCCGAGGGCTGGCGCGGTGTTCACTCCCTTGGCTTTGGCCTGAGCACGCAGAGCGCCGACGGTGCAGTTCTCGCGACCGAGGAGGGAGAAGGGGTCGTAGTTGTATTCGCGCATCACGTTCAGGTGGGTGACCTTGTTGATGGTCTCGTCCGCCAGGTGCTTGAAACTCTCCCATACGACCTCGGGCGAGTTTGGCCAGGTGCAGTCGGAGTGGGGATAGTCGCATTCCCAGCCGACCATGTCCTCGCCGATGTGTTTGAGGTTCTGCAAGCCAAAATCGTCCTCAATGAAGCAGGTAATGATGTGCTTTTTGAACACTTCGCTGGGCTTCTGGCCGCCGAAGTCGGCATTGGTCCATGCCTTATGGTGGCGATGGGTGAAGTCGGCGCGTTCGAGCAGGTAGGGAATCCACCCGATGCCGCCCTCGGACAGGGCCATCTTGAGGTTCGGGTACTTCTTCCACATGGGTGCCCAGATCCAGTCGGCCGCCGAATTGGCAATGGAGATCGGCATCGAGGTGATCCATGCATCGATCGGTGACAGGTCGGAGGCGTGGTCGGCCTTGGCACCGGTGCCGATGTGGCAGTTGATCACCACACTATTGTCGGCACAGGCCTTCCACATGGGGTCCCAGTAAGGGTCGTGGATGGACGGAAAGCCGTGCAGGGCCGGGTTGTCGGAGAAGGTGATGGCATGCACGCCGAGTTTGGCCATGCGGCTAATTTCGGCCGCCGCGGCGACCGGATCCCACCAAGGTACGATGGCCAGCGGTATGAAGCGGCCGGGCGCTGCGTTGCACCAGTCGTGCAGATGCCAGTCGTTGTAGGCCTGGATCGCGGCGAGGGAGACGGCGCGATCGGGGTAGGTCTGGAAGCGCTGGCCGGCAAAGCCGGGGAAGGTCGGAAAGCAGATCGAGCCGAGCACGCCGTTGGCGTTCATGTCGTCCACTCGGGCCTGAATGTCCCAAGTGCCGCGGCGCATGTGCTCGTAGCCGAGGGGCTCCATGCCGTACTCTTCCTTGGGTCGGCCGACCACCGAATTGAGGCCCATGTAGCCGGTGGCGCGCTCTTCAAACACCCACACGTCGCGTCCGCCGCGGGATTCGATGTGCGGCTCGCGGCCCTTGAATTTCGCCGGCATGTGGCGGGCGAAGGCGTTGGGCGGTTCGATGGCGTGGTCGTCGATGCTGACCAGGATGAGGTCTTCGAGTTTCATGTCTTGTCTCCTTATCGTCGCTTCCTAAGCAGGAAGGGACGGCGTATGCGGTTTTCCGGTCTATGCCGTGATCAAAGAATGATCCCCAGATTGGGCGTTCCGATGACAACCTGGTCGAGCAGGATTTCCCGGCGGGCCAGCTTCAGGCTGCCTTCGACCCGGCGCAGGATGTCGTAGCGCACGCAGGGGATCAGGTCGAAGTAGTCGAAGTCGAAGCGGCTGCGGGTGACCAGCAGGTAGCTTTCCACCTTGAACTCGTCGGCCTTGTCGGTCTTGTAGACGCGAACGTTACTGACCATGCGCTTAACGCGGGAAGGAGGGTCTTCGCCCCAGGCGCTCTTGGTGTCAGTGATGCGCTTGATCCGCATCAGCATCGAGCCGTAGTTCTCGTGAAGGTGCTGCACGGTGCGGATGTAGGTCTGATCGAACTGAGCGGTGGACCGGGTGTGACGCAGCGGGGCGTTGTATTCCAAGTCCTGAGTTAGCAGCCCGCCCCATTCTGCGAGACGCAGGTTGTCGAGCATCTCGGCCTCGTCGTAAAGAAAGTCGAGAATCTCGTTGTATTCCGGGCTGCCGATAGCAAGTCGGTTGGCGCGCACGGACGGGGGCAGCGGGGTGGGTTCAAGTAGGTTCTGCAGCATGGATGTCTCCCGAATGTGGTCTGGTTGGATTGGCGTGTCGATCAGCTTTCGGCCGTCATCAGTTCATGCCAGTATTGCCACCAGCGCCACTGGGTGTCGTCCTTGGTGAAACCGTCGCCTACATCGCCGGGGCCGGGCCAGCCTTCGGGCTTGCCGGTCTCGTACATGGCTTGGTACTTGAGGGTGATGTGCTTGCTGACCGCGCCCTTGGCGGCAATGGTCTGGTGCGGCCAAGTGTCCGAGTCGTCCTGCTCAACCATCCCGGAGGTGCCCAGTAGCTGTACACCGAGGCGCAGCATGGTGGCCTTGAGTTCAGGCGGAGTGTCCTTCTCGGCAAGAATCCAGTTCACGAACTCCAGCTTGTCGGGGCCCTTGGGCACATAGGCATGCAGCGCCATCACGCCGACGACGCCATCGGGAGTCGGGATGTAAACAAACTCGAACAGGCCGTTGGGAAAGAAGTTGCCGACCTGCGGCGGACGCCAAGTGATGACCTTCAACTGATCTTCACTCAGGTTGCGCAGCAGTTCCGGAATCATTTCCTGGGTGACACCCGGCGGCGGCAGGGCTTCGAGCTTTTCCTTGACCGACAGCTCGGACGGGTCCTTGCCGGTGAGGCGGCGGATCTTCCTGTCCAGCTCGATGCAGCGCATGGTGTGGGCGTGGGCGGTGTACACCTCGGATCCGTACATCTCCGGGGTCAGATCGCCGCCACCGCCTTCACTGCCCGGCTTGCGGTAAGGGCCGACTTCAGACAGCCAGCGGTGCAGGGTGAGCACATGAAATCCATCGGAGGCCGATTGCTCGCAGGCGGTTTTCCAGTTGGCGCGGATGGTGAAGCGCTGCGGTGGGCCGAGTACTTCCATACCTTTGTCAGTGCGGCACCACAGTGTGTCGAAGTACCACTTGGCATCGCCGAGGAACTCGTCAAAGCTCGGGCCATCGATGTTCCAGGTCGCAAAAATCAGGCCACCATAGATGGCTACGCGGGCCTTCTTGAGGCCGAGTTGCTCCTTGGTCAGCAGCTTGCCGTGCATGGATTCCTTCTCGACGGGGGCGCCGATGAAGTCGCCATTCGGCTTGAAGGCCCAGCCATGGTAAATGCACACATGGGCTTGGGTGTTGCCGCAGTCGAGGGTCGAAATCTTCATGCCCCGGTGCGGGCAGACGTTCAATGAGACATTGATGCCATCTTTATCCCGCGTCACCAGCACGGAATCCGAGCCCAGATCGCGCACCATGAAATCGCCAGACTTGGGTATCTCGGTCTCATGACCCAGGAAGACCCAGGTCTTGGCGAAAATCCGCTCCATCTCCAGTTCGTAAAGCTCCGGGTCCGACAGAGTCCGCATCGCGACTTCCCGAGTGTCCAGATTGATCAGATCGGAAATGTGGGTCCCGTCGGCCAGCGTGCGCTGTGAATTCTTCTGCATTGCCTTCTCCTCCTTTGGGATTTTGCTTCGTAAAAGTAAACACTTTTTAATAAAGTGTTTAACTTGAGTGAAGTATCCCCTTCGGTCAGAGTGGTTGATTTGACCTAGGTCAACTTGCAACGAATTTGGGAAGAGTGGGAAAAAGACGATGAAAATGCTGTCTTTAAACGAAAAAAAAGAACACTTTGTTTGTAAGTGTTCTTTTTAGATTGGAGGTCCCGGTCTTCACGTCATGAGGAGCAGCTCGCAGAGTAAGTCGACGTGGGCGTCCCGGGCTTGCTGGAGCTCCTTGGGCGGCAGTGTCCCGAAAGCGAGCTGCTGGATGAGCGTATGGGCAACTGGCGACAGGATCAGCCATGGATGAGTAACCACTGTGCTGTCTCTGCACAAGCCTTGGGCTACACAGCGGCGCAGCAGCACACCGAGCTGATAGTGCATGGCATCAAGAGTGTTCTGGCGCCAAAGCGACACCACATCGGGAAGACGATGGCCCTCGGAGAACAGTAGGCGCGCGGTGGAGCGCACCGTGGGATCGGCCAGTTGCGCATGAAGGAGATCGACGAGGTGTTCGATAAGCGTGCGCATGTCGGCCGTGTGCTCGAGGAGCGACTCGATCTCTAGCACAGGGGCCACCAGAGAGCGTTTGAGCAGGGCTTCAAAAACCTTGTCCTTGCCGGAGAAGTGCGCGTAGAGGCCTCCCTTGGATAAGCCGGCCCGCGCCGCGATGTCATCGATACGCGTGGCGTTGTAACCACGCGCCGAAAACTCGACCAGCGCGGCGTCAAGGATCAGTGGAATGCGGGTGTCTGGCGACAGACGTTGGCGTGGGCGGCGCGTTGCAGTGTCGTCAGCCAGTTGGTCGGATGCAGGCATGGGATGGAGCCGCTTGGGCTTGAGAGCTGCTTAAGATAACCGAAGCGAGATCTTCACGCTGAAGTCGAGCATGAGAATATACTAACGACTACTCGGTCGGTAGCGGTATGCTGTCCCTGTCCTGAAAGTAGAGTGACCCTGAATTTGTTTCGGTAGTCGTGGACGGCGGCTTCCGAGTGTCTTACTAAAAATGCCAAATACAGCAATGCTTCCCAGGCTACGGCGGGCTTTACTGCTGACGCTCTCTGTTTTGCTGGCCGGTTGTGCAAGTCTGGCGCCCCCCCACGAGCGGCCACCGCTGCCGGTGCCTGCGGCCTATCCCGATGCAGGCGCGGCGGTGGGCGCGGCAACGGCAGCGGAGATATGCTGGCGCGACTACTTCACCGATTCTGGTCTGCAAGCCCTGGTCGATGAAGCCTTGGGCAACAACCGGGACCTGCGGGGGGCGCTGCTTCGCGTCGAAGAGGCGCGCGCAGCCTATGGCATTCAGCGGGCGGAGCGTTTTCCGGCTGTGTCCATGGGCCTGGATGCAGCACGCGCGAGGGTTCCTGCCGATCTGAGCGTCAGCGGAGAGCGGGTCATCGGTAGCCAGTTTCAGCTGGGCGTTGGTTTCAATAGCTGGGAGGCGGACTTCTGGGGGCGGGTCCGCAGTCTGGAGACCGCCGCTCTCGAAAGTTATCTGGCCACTGAGGCCGCGCACGCTGCGACCACCTTGAGCCTCATCGCCCAAGTGACTAATGCTTACCTAGGCTTGAGCGAGCTCGACGAGCGCCTTGCCCTGACCCGCCGCACGGTTGCCAGCCGTGCTGAATCGTTGCGCATTTTCCAGCGCAGGGTGGCGCTTGGCGCTACCTCGAAATTAGAGCTGACGCAGGTGGAGGTCTTGCTGCAGCAGGCCACTACGCTGCTGGCCCAGCTTGAACAGGCGCGGGCCGTACAGGCTAACTCCCTGGCCTTGTTGACCGGCAGGGATGTCGGCCAGCTTCGGACGGCTGATCATTTCGACGAGAGCGCCACCTTTCGCGCACTGGCGCCTGGCCTTCCATCCGGACTGCTGACTTCACGACCCGACATCGTGGCGGCCGAACACAGTTTGAGAGCAGCGAGCGCCAATATTGGTGCTGCGCGGGCGGCGTTTTTTCCGCGTATTGCATTGACGGGGTCTTTCGGTACGGCTAGTGCTGAACTTGATGGACTTTTTCGCAATGGCAGCGCCGCGTGGACCTTTGCGCCGAGTGTCTTCCTGCCGATTTTCGATGGGGGACGCCGCGAGGCGGCCCTCGACCTCGCCCGGGTGCGGCGCGAACAAGCCGTGGTGCGTTATCAGCAGGTCATTCAGGCGGCATTCCGCGATGTGGCCGATGCCCTGGCGACGCGCCACTGGCTCGGCGAGCAGGTACATATGCTGAGCGCAAGCCTTGCGGTGCAGACCGAGCGTGCGCGGCTGGCCAAGCTGCGTTACGACAGTGGCGCAGCGCGCTACCTGGAAGTACTCGACGCTGAGCGCGAGTTGCTGGCCGTCGAGCAGCAGGTGGTGCAGACGCGACGGGCGTTGCTGAGTGCGCAAGTGGCGCTGTTTTCAGCGTTGGGCGGTGGCACGCTCGGCGTTTGTAGCGATGGAACGAACGAGACGCAGGCAAGACCATGAACCCCACTGTCAGGAAATTTATTCCCGCCCTTGCCCTGGTCGCGGCCGTAGCGCTGGGCTACTACGCCTGGAGCGCACTGCGCAGCCACGGGCCAAATGAGGGGCTGGCCAGCGGCAATGGCCGCATCGAGGCGACTGAAATCGATGTGGCGACCAAGCTGCCCGGTCGGGTCGAGGATATTCTGGTGCGCGAAGGCGACTTCGTCAGCGCCGGCCAGCCTCTTGCCCGCATGCAGATCGACAGTTTGCAGGCCCAGCGAGACGAGGCGCAAGCCCGCTACCAGCAGGCCTTGCAGGCAGTAGCCGGGGCCGAAGCGCAGGTGGCCTTGCGCGATAGCGATCATCAGGCCGCACAGGCGCTGGTGGTGCAGCGTGAAAGTGAGCTCGACGCAGCGCAGCGCCGCCTGGTGCGTTCCGAAACGCTGGCCCGTGAGGGGGCGTCGTCGGGGCAAGAGCTGGACGATGACCGCGCCAGGGCCCGTAGCGCCCAGGCCGCGGTGGTGGCCACCAAGGCTCAGGTGGCGGCCGCGCGGGCGGCCATCACTGCCGCGCGTACCCAGGTTACCGGTGCCCAATCAAGCGTGGCAGCGGCCAAGGCGAGCGTTGCACGTGTCGATGCCGACCTCGCCGACAGCTTGCTCAAGGCGCCGCGCGCTGGCCGGGTGCAATACCGGGTCACTCAGCCAGGTGAGGTGTTGGGCGCCGGCGGCAAGCTCCTCAACTTGGTCGATCTAACCGAGGTTTACATGAGCTTCTTTCTCCCCGAAACGGTGGCCGGCAAAGTGGCGCTGGGCAGTGAGGTCCGCATCGTGCTCGACGCCGTGCCGCAGTTCGTGATTCCGGCCAGGGTTTCGTATGTTTCCAGCACCGCCCAGTTCACCCCAAAGACGGTGGAAACGGTCAGCGAGCGCCAGAAGCTGATGTTCCGCGTCAAGGCGCAGATTGATCGCGAGCTGCTGATGAAACACCTGCAGCAGGTCAAGACAGGTTTGCCGGGTGTGGCTTGGGTGAAGGTTGATCCCCAGGTGGCGTGGCCGGTGTTGCTGGAGAAGAAGGTCACGCCATGATTTCCGCTGCGCCGGTGGTCCGTCTGGCGGGCGTGCACCTGGGCTATGGAAGGACGGCCGCCCTCGATGGAGTGACATTGGACATACCGGCTGGGTGCATGGTCGGCCTGATCGGTCCCGATGGTGTCGGCAAGTCGAGTCTGCTGGCCTTGGTCGCTGGCGCCCGGGCCGTGCAGCAGGGTCGGGTCGAGGCGCTGGGTGGGGACATGGGCAGCAAGCGCCACCGGGATCTCGTCTGCCCGCGCATTGCCTACATGCCCCAGGGGTTGGGCAAAAACCTTTACCCGACCTTGTCGGTGGAAGAAAATCTGCAGTTTTTCGCCCGTCTGTTTGGCCACGGTAGGGCTGAGCGGCGCCGGCGCATTGATGAGCTGACCCGCAGCACCGGGCTGTTCCCGTTTCTTGATCGCCCGTCGGGCAAGCTCTCGGGGGGCATGAAGCAGAAGCTGGGTTTGTGCTGTGCGCTGATTCACGACCCGGATTTGCTGATTCTCGACGAGCCGACCACCGGTGTCGATCCGCTGGCCCGCGTTCAGTTCTGGGACTTGATTGCACGCATTCGCCAGAGCCGTCCGAGCATGAGCGTGATCGTCGCGACCGCCTATATGGACGAAGCCCAGCGTTTCGACTGGCTGGTGGCCATGGACGACGGTCGGGTGCTAGCGACAGGCGCGCCACTAGAGCTCATGGCCCACGCGGGCGTCGCGACGCTTGAGGCGGCTTTTATTGCGCTATTGCCGGAGGAAAAGCGGCGCGGCCATGCGGCGGTTGAAATCCCGCCGCTGGAGGATTCCGGCGAAGCCGATATCGCCATCGAAGCGCGGGGCTTGACGATGCGCTTTGGTGATTTCGTGGCGGTGGATCACGTAGATTTCCGCATCCGGCGGGGCGAGATCTTTGGCTTTTTGGGCTCCAATGGCTGCGGTAAATCAACTACGATGAAGATGCTCACCGGCCTCCTCGCCGCTACCGAGGGCGACGCGTGGCTGTTCGGCAGGCCCGTTGACCCCAAGGACATGGCGACGCGGCGGCGCGTGGGCTATATGTCGCAGGCCTTCTCGCTGTATGGCGAGCTGAGCGTGCGCCAGAATCTGGTGCTGCACGCACGCCTCTTCCATGTGCCGGCCCCTGAAGTGCCGGCGCGGGTGGATGAAATGGTCAGGCGTTTTGGCCTGGCCGATGTGCTCGACACTTTGCCCGAGAGCCTGCCGCTGGGGATGCGCCAGCGCCTATCACTGGCTGTGGCGATGGTGCACAAGCCCGAGTTGCTGATCCTCGATGAACCGACTTCAGGCGTCGACCCTATCGCCCGGGACAATTTCTGGCGTCTGATGATCGAGTTGGCTCGGCGCGACAAGGTGACCATCTTCATCTCGACGCACTTCATGAACGAGGCCGCGCGTTGTGACCGCATGTCGATGATGCATGCCGGCCGGGTGCTCGACAGCGATACGCCGGCTGCACTGATCGCCCGACGTGGGAAGACTACGCTGGAAGACGCCTTCATCGACTACCTGATCGAAGCGGACCGCGCGGGTGGGGGCGCTGCAGAAGAGCGCACCGCGCCTGCAGAAAACCGCGTTACACCACACACCAAGCCGGCTCGAGGGCGCCGATTTCATCAGAGTCTGGGCCGCATCTACAGTTATGTGTGGCGTGAAAGCCTGGAGCTGCAGCGCGACCCGGTGCGTGCCACCATGGCGCTGGTCGGCTCGCTGCTGCTGATGTTCGTAATGGGCTTCGGGATCAGCATGGACGTGGAAGACCTACGCTTTGCAGTGCTCGACCGTGACCAGACCGCACTGAGCCGCAATTATGCTCTCACCCTGGCTGGCTCCCGCTATTTCAGCGAGCGCCCACCGCTTGCCGACTACGCCGACCTCGACCGGCGCATGCGCAGTGGAGAGCTATCGCTGGCGCTCGAAATCCCGCCCGGTTTCGCGCGAGATGTGGCGCGCGGTGGGGCCGTGCAGATTGGTGCATGGATCGACGGCGCGATGCCGCAGCGCGCCGAAACGGTGAGCGGCTACGTGCAGGGCATGCATCAGTTGTGGTTGCTCGAACAGGGGCACGGGCGGGGAGGGCGGATGAGCCAGGGCGCGGCAAGTATCGAGACACGCTACCGCTACAATCCTGATGTGAAGAGTCTGCCGGCCATGGTGCCAGCAGTGATACCGCTGCTGCTGCTGATGTTGCCCGCCATGCTGACCGCTCTGGCCGTCGTGCGCGAGAAGGAACTAGGGTCGATCATCAATCTGTATGTCACGCCGATCACTCGCATCGAGTTTCTGCTTGGCAAGCAGGCGCCCTATGTGGCGTTGGCGATGCTCAACTTTCTGCTGATGTGCCTGCTGGCTGTGACTGTATTTGACGTGCCGGTGACCGGGAGCTTTTCGACCTTGCTGGCCGGCGCTTTCCTGTTCAGCCTGAGTGCGACCGGAATGGGCCTGCTGGCCTCGACCGTTACTCGGAGCCAGATTGCCGCGATGTTCCTGGCCATGCTCGGCACCATGCTTCCGGCAGTACAGTTTGCCGGCCTGATCAATCCGGTGTCGTCGTTGGAAGGCGGTGGCCGCCTGCTCGGCGAGATCTATCCAGCTAGCCACATGTTCATGATCAGCCGCGGCGTGTTCAGCAAGGCGCTGGGCTTTGCGGATCTGCACAGTGCGTTCTGGCCGCTGCTGATCGCCGTGCCGGTGATCCTCGGGGTATCGGTGGTGCTGCTGAAGAAACAGGAGGCCTGATGTGCGTCATCATCTGATGAACATCTATCTCCTGGGCGTCAAAGAGCTGTGGAGCTTGCGCCGCGATCCTATGATGATCTTCCTGATCGCCTGGACCTTCACCGCAGCCATCTACATGGCCGCCACCACGATGCCGGAGACGCTGCACAACGCGCCGATCGCCATCGTCGACGAGGACGCTTCGGCCCTGTCGGCACGGATCGCGTCGGCCTTCTACCCACCGCGCTTTACGCAGCCGGCACGCCTCAACCTGAACGAGGTGGACCCGGGGCTCGATGCCGGCCGCTATACCTTTGTGCTCGATATTCCGCCGAATTTCCAACGCGACGTGCTGGCCGGTCGTTTGCCCAGGATCCAGCTCAACGTGGACGCCACCCGCATGAGCCAGGCTTTCAGCGGCAATGCCTATGTGCAGCAGATTGTGATGGGAGAGGTGAACGAGTTCGTCCAGCGCTACCGGGGCATCGCTGTGCCGCCGGTGGATCTGGCCTTGCGCGCGCGCTTCAATCCGGCGCTGGAGCAGTCCTGGTTCGGCGGGCTGATGGAGGTGGTGAACAACGTTACAATGCTGTCGATCATTCTCACTGGCGCAGCGTTGATCCGAGAGCGGGAGCATGGCACCGTCGAGCACCTGCTAGTGATGCCGATCACGCCGACCGAGATCATGTTCGCCAAGGTCTGGGCCTGCGGGCTGGTGGTGCTCGTAGCGGCGGCCCTGTCGCTGAACCTGATGATCCGCGGCGCGCTGCATGTCCCGATCGAAGGTTCAGTAATGCTATTTCTGGTCGGAACTGCCTTCCACCTGTTCGCCACAACCTCGATGGGTATCTTTATGGCAACGCTGGCGCGCAGCATGCCTCAGTTCGGCTTGCTGCTCATGCTGACACTGATGCCGCTGCAGATCCTCTCCGGCAGCCTCACCCCGCGGGAGAGCATGCCGGAACTGGTGCAGAGCCTGATGCTGCTCGCGCCCACCACACACTTTATTGAACTGAGCCAAGCCATCCTTTACCGCGGTGCAGGACTCGATCTGGTATGGAAGCCGTTCGCCTACCTGCTGGTGATTGGTGCGGTGCTCTTCACGCTATCTCTCGTGCGCTTTCGCAAGGCCATTGGGCAGATGGCTTGAGTGCCGACCTCTGTGGGAGTTTCGATGTTTGCCATTTTTCCCCGAGTACATCAACACGGCATCGTGAGCGTGCTGGAGTCTGTTGTGGTCATTGGGGAGCGAGCTCCGCAGGCGAATGCCGATGCGCTCTATGAGTACGCCCGGCAAGACGGTGCCCATCGAACAAGTTCCCACCAGCCCAACCCTACATGCCAAGGTCACCAGCAAGGAGGCTGCTCAGTTGAAGGCTTGCTGGTCTAAAGCGATATCTCCGGTTCTGGACAATCCCCGAAAAAGGTTGGCGGGGCTGCTGAGATGCGTAAGGCCGCGAGCAGTGATACAAACTTAATTGGGTACTTGGAGAGAAGCCAGATCGACAGCGGCCTCAAGAGCATTTTTACGCCTTGATCCGGGGCATGGGGCGAATCTGTACGTCATGGTTTAGCCGCGTGAGAAGTGTCAGCTCGGCCCCGCCCGGTACCCGTTGCCCTGAATCAAGGGGAGATCAGGTGTTACCGACGCTATCGCGCAGGTCTTGCATCCAATGCAGGCTGGGGCCAAACGAGGGAAGGATGCCTGGCTCAGCAACGAGCATGTGAGGAACAGCTTGCAGGCATGGCGTAAGTGTCGCCACATAACTCGGCTCAATGTTCAGCTTCCCCAGAGTGAAGGTCCGATCATCGTTCCTGTTGGAAACCTTGATATCGAGTGTCATTCTCATTGATGGACGGCCTTCGATCGTTGCAACATAATACTGGCCGGGCTGAACGCCTTCCGGGAGCATCCCATTTCCCATCAGCCAGTGATATTCAATTGTGAATAGCGCCTCGGGACCAATTTTATCGACGAAGCCCTCCATCCTGTGGGTGATCCGCCCGACCGTCCCGGCCTTGATCAGGAAGGGCGCTTCTATATCTATCGGACTCGGGATGTAATCATGGCTCTCGATAACTCTGTCATACTTTACGCCGAGCACCTTTTCCGCGGTGTAAACGACTGCTTTAGTGAAGTTGGCTGCGATGGTCCGGGTGATCTCGATTTTCTCCGCATCAGCGGGAAGCATGCCGAATCCAACGTGTTTCAGCGGTCCCGGTGCGGCGAGACTGCAGTCCCAATTCTCCTGTAATTTGATTGAGCGTACATCGGCGCAAGCTCCGGTAAGCCCCAGAAGGATGCGGTCACTGATGAGATCCGGATCGATCCCCCCCGCGTGAAAAACCGACTTGCCTTGGGAACAGGCTGCTTTGAGGCGGGTAACGAAATCCTCTTCGCGAAAAAGGTGAGCGTTCTGATAGGGCAGGGGGGTGACTACGTTCTTTCCTGCGGCAAGTAGCATCAGGATTTCGTCGTCCGTGTGGTAACGGCCCTCGTCGTGGGCCGTGTACACAATGCAGTCGCAATTAATTCTCAAGAGTGCATCCACATCGCATGTGAGAGTGATTCCCATAGGGGCAATCCCCACGAGATCACCGGCATCAACACCACATTTGCTTTCGCTGTAAGCGCGTACTCCAACCAACTCGAAAGCAGGGGAATGAGCAATCTCCCATATGCATAGGCTGCCCATGCGTCCTGGTCCCCAGACCATGATCCTATAGGGGTCTCTCATGGTTTATATCTCTCCAATGGCTTATATCTGGCTTGGTGGTTGCCATGTACGGCTGGGAAACCATAACATCAAAAGTGTAGAGTAGGGGGGCACTAGGAGACATTCAAGGCGTTTTCAATTTGACAGGTGGTCAAATGAGACCGCTGCGAGGCGTGCGTTTAACACGGCCGAGAGCGGTCATGTATGAATGAGCTGATCCGATTAGGCATTTTCAGGTCTTCATTTTTTCTCTGATTTCGGAAGAGATCGAGCGGGCTTCGAGCTTGTCGGTTTGAATGAAATTTCCCCTGCTACGCGCGGCCTCCTGGGAGCGACTGCTTGACCAGACGAGGGGCCATAGCCCGTCCAGTGATCGTGCCTTTGAAATCTGTGGGGCTCTTTCCTCCTGATGCGGGGGCAGGTCGCTTAAATTATTCCCCTGCCCAGCGAGCTGCGTCTCCTGACCCTCTGCAACCGTAGCTGCGAGCTGGCCGATTGTGCATGCCAGCCCGATCATGCGCTCCGACTGCTCGGTTGAGAGGTATGACGATGTTAGGGGGGCTAGCTAGCTTGTCCGCATTCTGCGTATAGCTGAGGGCGCTATGCCGAGAGGTTCGTGTGCGGGTGTGCCACCGCTCTTGTTATAGAGCAAAGGCCAAGTGACCTGCTTAGAGACGTCTCCGTGTTGGGGCGTGCGCTGCACAGAAATTTCGTCAATAGGTCAATGGTTCTTGCTGGTTGGTGATGCTCGCTCCGAGGGGTGACTTCGTTAAACCTGCGCGAATGTACAGGAGTTGCCGTATTTTCGATGTTGCTTAGGCTCAAAAAGCTGATGTGCCGATATCGTCTCCAGTGGCCTCGAAAATCGTCGTGCCTAGAATAATTTCTCGCAACGGCGGCTGATATTGTTGAGATCAGGATCTTTTGATGATGACAGCCATGAAGTTGACTTCCTATTCACAGAATTTATCTTTAATCAAGTATAACGGACAGGGTCGACCGGATCGCGAACGTAAGTTTTGCGCTGGACGTCACTAAGCATGGATTTCAGCTTTAAGGGGCTCGGAATCGAGGGTCTGGATTGCTCCTTAGCGGAAGGTCTGCTTGCCACCGTTGCTGGCCCGCGAAACGCATCTGGCTTTATCCCTGTCTTGAAAGGGATCGGCGTCAGTCTCCGAAAGTTATCCGCTTCCACTGAGATCGATGGGTTGGTCTCGTTACGGGAGCGGGTCGATCGAGTCCGAATGCTACTGGCCGAGTCGGAAGCTCTTGGCTCTAGCATCAGGGCCATGCCAGATATTTATACGGTGAGTCCTCCTTATAGACTCGCGATTAAGATCGTGGGGAATGCAGCTATGCAGCGCAGTGATGCGCATAATGAAAACTTATTGATTGTTCTGGGTGCAATTTTTCTTTGGCATCTTCTGGCGTTGAAGCCCTTGCCAAAGGTTCGGGCAGAACAACTATTGGCAGTGTTGGCGGGGTCAAGCTATCGGAGTCGAAATTGCCACCATTGGTGCGAACTCGCTAATGCTCTAAGTCCAAATGCGGATCGTATCGTTTCGGCCGTAGCAAGTATTTCATACGATCCCGCGAAAGATCTCGGGTTCTGGATCGCAAGTATTATGCGGGACGTCAAATCATGCAAGGTTCCGCAGCAAGTAGAAAGCCACCGCCTGAAAGCTGAAGCTTCTTCGTCAGAACGCGTTGGTCCGAAGGTTCTATTGTCCGAAAGTCGACAGAGACAATTCTGTGATAGCGAAGAGGCTATCGATGGTAGTCTCGTCCGGTGGTCATACCAGAGAGCAATTAATGCGTCCCTCAGTGGAGTCGCGGGGCTCTGTGATTGGGCCATGTTAAGTCCGAATGAATTGAAAAGAGTGGCAAGGCGGATAGCCGATGTCGTTAAATTCGGGTCAGAGCCCAGCCGACGTTTAGGTCTCGTAGCTCTGGTGTCGCTTGCAACTGGGTTGCCCGCAAGAATGGCATTACGCCTGCCGTTTTTCGATAACGGTGATGTGTGGATCGATGTTGAGTCTGGCGAGTGTGTTTGGGATATTCAAGCCATTGTGACTCGAGAGCGATTGTCGCCTTCAATTCTGGCTGGTGGCCGGAAACCAGATACTCAGGTGCGATGCGCTCTGCCGAAATTGGCGGCAGATTCACTTGCTGTCATGTTGCAAGGTGACGCCCCAACGCTGAGAGAGCGCCTCTTTGGTAATAGATCCATCGAATTGGTGGCTTCTCAATATGGAGATGTGCTTAGGGCGGGATCCGAGGACGATGCGCGTCGGCCTTATGCCGCCCGATGGGCGTATTCGTTGGGAGCTGCAATTGTTGAGGTTACAGGGGATTCTGTGGCTGCAGCATATTGTTCCTTGGATTTTCGTTTTCTCGCCGGTTCTGAACCGTATTACCTATGTTTGCGGCAAGACCGTCTTTACGATGCGCTCAACGCTACTTACAGTTGGCTCGGCTTTGATGGATTGGCTGGAGTACGACGTGATGGGTATGTAGGATCTCCGCTGGCGCCTCGTCCGGATGTGTACCGGCGTGCGGCAGAGGGTTTGGCGGACTCAGTCAGGGAGATTGATCCGCATACCTGGCTGCGCAAACCAATCGAGAACGCTGTCCATGACTTCAACCGGCGGGCACTGGCGATAGCGGCGCTTTATACACTGCTAGTCGGTGAGCGAGGCACCGCTATTGAAAGGCGCTCCGTCGGTGCAATGTTTGGACACTCTGAGATAGCGATTGTCTCAGACAAGCAGACTGATGGATCCAGTGCTAGGCCAATACCGCTAACCAAAGTTGTTCAGAGCCTTCTAAAGGCACTCCGGTCTGATGTCGCGTATCTCGCTAAGCTGCTCTCTCGGGCAGGGATCGGAGGGGCTCTTCGGCTGCATCAAATCGCCAATCTAAAAAAAAGGAATGCGCCGATATTTCTTGTGGCAAGTTTAAGGAATGGCGAAGCCATCCTGAGTCCCATGAAGTCGGGAGAGATTGAAAATGCGCTGAATGCTCATGGGGTTGCGAAAAATGGGGGTCGCCATTATTTGATATCAGTTCTGGCTGATAAAAAGTATCCAATTTATCTCCGTAGGGCCCTTTCGGGGCACGGCGCTCGAGCTGGGGCGGCCTATCATTCGGCGAGTGGTGTTTCGCCCATATTCGTTCTTGCGGAGTTGCGTCGTGCGCTTGAGGAAGAGCTGAATTTCTGTTGCATTGGTGACTCTTGGAGTGAGGTGGATTCCGCGTTGGAGGCTCAATGCTCAAGCGTAATTCTTAGTGCTGCTTCGCTGAGATATCGGGTGTGCCCTTCAGTTCAGGCTTATGTGAATAATGATCGGCGGGGCTTGGGGAGGAGCTCGATATCTTTCTCTCTTTCCTCTGCTGCAGCTTACTCTCAAGCTTGTAGATTGAGATTGCGCTTTTTGTCTAATGGAGATGGTCTTGGTGCAGCTCCGGCGCTGATTGTTGCGCTTGTGCTTTTGGATGGGCTGAGCAACTTGGAGCAGCTGAAGGCGATTTGGACTGAATTAGTAAAGCGGCGGTTGGTGAGTGTGGGCGCCTCGTCCTGGTGTGAAATAGTTATGTCAAGCGGTCGGAGGCGAGTGTTTTCTCCTCTGAAGCCAACGCTGCTTGCTCTGGCTGCACTTTGCTCGGAGGGTGAGGTCAGTCCGTCTTTTGAAGGGGCAGTAGCGGATTCCCTAAAATGGGTGCGTTCATCCTTCCCGAATATAATTTGGCCTGTCAGCAACGTATGTGCTTTGGAGGTTCTTTTTGATTTAGGGCGCAATTTGGCTCATTTTGAATTGCCTCCTTGGTTGACTGTGGCCGAAAATCCAGCGCTGCCTTCGGCAAGCATAGCCTTGTCTGCTCTTGTACGACGTGATGCTGAGTGTCCGCTTGGCGGTGGGGAAAAAAAGCTTGGTGCGGAAGGCGGTCGGCGTACCAAAAGCGTGCGCTGGGCCCTCGGCACAATAATAAGTCTCCTCAATGACATAGCGAATCCGGTGCGCCGCTACGGCGAAGATCGAGCACGTAAGGTCAAGCTCAAGCATCGTCTGAAGCTAATGGGTAAAGAGGTTGCTGTGAAACTACCTATGGTCGATGCGGTAATTGAGTACCTTGTTGAAGAGACTGGTGAGCGACCCTCCCATGGTGAGCCAGTTGTTGTTGGTACGATGGCCGCCTATATGCAGTCATTGGCTAGCGCGCTAGATAGGCGGGCCGTCGACCACCCCTTGGAGCTTACAGACGCGGAGTGGGAAGAGTTGTACGGTGAGTTAAAGCTTGGCGCAGAGAGGCGTGGCCTTGAGTTTGATCCGTCACCGTTGCGCCGCTTTGCCAGATATTGGAAGTTGCAAGGTGGTAGTGTTCCTGATTCCATATTCCCAAGGGGAGGAAGGGGTAGAGAGGTTGCGCGATGCGCGGAGTACAGTGCCGCCAGTCGTATTGTTTGGGATCATGAGTGGGAGGCTGTGACAGCGGCGGTATTGGGTGACCTTAACATGGGGTCTGTTCGATATGATATGGCTGATTGTTACCTGCGGCTAATTCGGGAGGGGCCGCTTAGGGCTCGAGAGGCGCATTACATACGTCTCATCGATTTTGATCGGGATGAGGGAAAGGTTATCGTTACATCGTCTGGGTTTGGACATCTAAAGGGGGCAGATCGATCCAGAGGTTATATCAGCTTGAGTTCCGAGACATCGTCGCGGCTTTCGAGTTTGAAGCGGCGCCTCAAAGCCGCTGAGCCGTCGCGGCAGTACTTTTTTTTCTCCAAGAAACCTACCGAGCCTGAGTTTGTTATTTTGATTGGCGCTGTGTCGCGAGCTATGCGTGAAGTGACTGGAGACGATATTCGACGGCACTCACTTCGAGGGTTCTCGGAGTGCGACTTGCTGCTGGAGGGCGTCGATAAATTTGTCAAAGGCCATTTAGAAGGTCGTGATGACAAATTTAATATCAAGGCACTGGGGAATAGGGGGGAAGATGCCTGGCGGTCTGTAGTTATGGTTGCAGCAGCTGCTAGACACCATCCACTTACAGCGATCTCGACTTACCTTGTTATATGGCCATTGGTGTCTCGGTATTTTCGAGAGAGATTGCTTGACGGATTCTGGCCAGGGCCTGGATTTGCCAAGTGGGGACATGTTTCTCCGGGGGCGATGCGTGTTCACAAACACCGTTTGGAGCGAGAGGGATTAGGCGCATTAACTGCTTGGACGCGCATGGCTGGCAACGTTGATACAAAGCCATTCTCGTTGCGGACATTTGAACTTGGCGGCCGAATTGAAAGGGGGCGCTTGAGCCGTGGCAGTAGTGGAGTCCGGGAAAACGGCGAATCAGTCGAGGTGTTGGCAAAGATAATTTGGTATGGTGGATTGGTCCGAATGGGGGTGGGAGCAGATACGGCTCGGGACCTGAGTCAGTGCGACGTTCCCTCGGGAGCTGTCAAGGTAGGTCTCGATCCGGTCTCCCTGCCTGGTGAGGGGAGGAGGGTAATGATTAGCGAAGGAGCTGCACTGGCGTTAGCTGTTGCTGCAGTAGGTGATGCAGGCGTCCTGCGGGGCGCGAAGTCGGCGATTGACGTTGTAGAGTTTGAGGGGGCATCTTCCTCTGAAGAAATAGTTCATGCGCTGCGATGTTTGGTTAGGGTAATACCAGAGGGCTGGATAGTGGCGCTGCTGCCTGAATATGGTGGGCTGCCGATTGGAGCAGAACCTCAGTTGCGAGGGTATGCAAAAGATATTCTAATTAAGTCTTCGAGCAGGGGAAAGGGCAAGAGATACAAATTCATGGTCTCGCCAAGAAAAGGGGCTCGTAGCCCTAGAGTTCAAGGAGGTGCCACGGCTGCATTGGAGGCGCTGTTGCAGATGGCTATTGCTTTGAGTGATATTGATGGAGCGTGTTATGAATGACGATTTTCAGGAAATGGATGTACAGTGGGTGAGTGATTTGCCTGTAGGTTCCCTGAGGTCAGTAGTTGCAGGTATGGTTCCGCCTGGAGATTGGGTCAGTTTAAAGCGCTTTGCAGCATTGCTCTTTGCGGGCGAGAGGCAGCTCCTGTTGCTCGGTGGTCCTGTTGTTAAAAGCCGCCCTGAGGTATATATAAGCCGCGATTTGAGTCGTCTAGCCTTGGGGGATGTAAGGGGGCAGCAAGGGCAGCTTGAACTTGAGGGCAATGCAGTTGTGGAATCGGCTGATAAGGCGGGCCACGCATCCGGAGAGGAAGAGGTGCCTCATTCGATCGAGAGGGTTGGCCGTGGGCTAGACCACAATGGCGCCTTTGAGGTGGCGAAGCAGTTGTTGGCTCACAATGATCGTGATGATGTCGTTTCGGCTGAGGCATATCTTGATGCGTTGGCTCAAAGCCCCAACCGCGAGCTCACTGCGAGTGCATTAAGCTTGGCCGGACGTGGTGCTCCTGTGCATGGCGTGGGTGGCTCGTTTGAGCCAAAATCGTATGGGATCTTCCCCGGAGTTCTTGAGTCAAATACATCTCATCGATTGAGGCTGTCGGACTATGGGAGTCTGGAGGCCAATAAGGTCATTGCCTCATTTACTCGATTGCATCAGGCAGGGCAATGCTCAGAGGATGGCGTTGGGTATTTAATGAGGACTCGCAAGCGTGTGCCGGTTGTGTTTGTTGGGTCGCCGGATGAGACGATATTTAGGATGGCTGTCGGAGCACGAATTGATCTTGATGTGATAGTTACTGTGACTCTTTCTACGTATGATATGGAGATAGATGGGTTCACGCTGGTGCGTTTGACGGATAAGAGTAAAACTCTCGGGGAGTTGGAAAAAATTATTGTGCAGCAGAGTTTTTCGTTCGAACGGAAAGCACCTTGAAGCCGCCTGTCGTGTGCTGGCCGATACAGAGCGCGGTCTGAGCGGGACGCAGATCGAGCGCCTGCTGCAAGAAATCGAGGTTGCCGACACGTCGCCCGGCATGACCAAGTGGAAGCGGTTGTTCAATGCGCTGGCCGGCGCGCAGAACCAGCATCAGATCGGCAACCATCTCATCATGTTCATCAATCGCGCGATGAACCCGGTGAACTACGCCCGTGATCCGGCGACGTTTGCTTGGCGGCGCGACGAACTCAATGTCGTCCTTGCCTTCTCCGGCTTCTGTATTGACCCAGTAAAGCACTGCTCAGGTGACGACCTTGCTCCTACGCAATCTGGAGTCGAACCGTTGCTTTGCGATCCTTGTCGATCCTTCACGCGGAGTGCCTTCGGGTCTCATCAGGCGTTGGATGGCCGTCAAGTGAGCTGTGTCACGCAAACACTCCGGCCTGAGACTGCGCCAGCAGGCGGGAGACGAGTTCTTGTCCTTTTATCGTGTCCATGTAGTCCGCTGGTTTTGCTCCTCCCAAAGCAGGAATGGGCTGTTCAAGCCAATCACCAACCCACCGGGCCGCATCAAAGCCTGTTGAATCACCCGAGTCACCGACCATGGCCGCGACTTGACCGATCAAGCGCTCCAGTCCCAGTACGCGTTCTGACTGATCGGTCGAAAGCATCTCGCCTTTACGTATTTTTCGCGCAATAGTGGCTCGCCGCAGGTCAAGGAATCGAACAAGACGCTCCTTGGGGACGGCCGTCACATCAACGATCAGGTCCACGTGGGTGGCCGGAACCTTGCCCCGAACCACCCCTGCATACTCGGCAGCGGAGGCTTGGTAGAGATTCTTGGCATAAGCGAGCACGTCGGCGCGAACATGAAAGGAGCCTCCAAGCCTCTTTATCACCCTACCTTGGGACTTCTTCATGGTGCCGACCACCATGATGCCAGAGGTCCCGTCCCCCTTGCCTTGAGCCCTCCGAATCCACTTGAAACGTGGTGTCTTCGCACTGAATTCCATGATCACACCTGTTCAGTAGAGCTTTTAGTGTAGCTCAAATGACACAACGCC
This sequence comes from Zoogloea sp., assembly GCA_017309145.1. Classification (GTDB taxonomy): domain Bacteria; phylum Pseudomonadota; class Gammaproteobacteria; order Burkholderiales; family Rhodocyclaceae; genus Zoogloea. The sequence continues at coordinate 28,283 of JAFLDU010000025.1, forward strand.
CCCGGTCGGTCCGGGCTGAGCTTGAGGGCAGTCGGAAAAGCCAAAAGAGTCGCGGGGAAGATGTGCATGGGGCCGATCGCGGGGCCAAGTGTGACGGGTATTCCCAAGTGACATGTGGCACGATAGTGGGGAGCCGCTTTCTCTTCATGTCCCTTCTGGATCCCGCTCCGACTTATGACTGTTGCACCTAAGGTATTTCTCAGCTTCGCCTTTGAAGACATGGCCCTGGCGGGCAAGATCGCGAACACTCTCCAGGAGAGTGGCATTGATACATGGTGGGCCGAATGGTGCATCAGCGCAGGCGATAGTATCCGGCAGCGTATTGACGAAGGGCTCGGCGATTGCACGCACTTCGTCGTGCTACTGACACCAAAGTCAATCGGGAAATCGTGGGTAAATGCAGAAATCGATGCGGGGTTGATCCGCAAGCTCGGTGAGTCAACGCGTTTCATTCCGCTTCGATGCGGGCTTCCCGCTTCCGATCTGTCCCCTTTACTTCGAGGGATGCTCTCCCCTGAGCTTGATCCGACGAACGTCAACCTTTCTCAGTTGATCGGTGATATCCATGGCGTGAGTCGCAAGCCCCCTCTCGGGCCGGCACCCAAGGTCCTTCGGGCCGCCGAAGCTGCACCAACAGGGTTCTCGGCATCGGCAACTGCTGTCGCCAGGCTCTTCGTGCAAAGCTCCAAGAATGGGAAGCATCATGATCCCAGTTATGACCTCGCGCGTTTGGCGACGGAG
>JAFLDU010000234.1 GCA_017309145.1 Zoogloea sp.
GGAGACCTTGCTGGGGCAGGCCGCCGGGCAGTGGCGCAGCCAGCAGGCCCTTGCCGCCGAGCAGGACGAAGCTGCCCGCAGCGAGGCCCGCCTAAAGGGCGAACTGGACCGTGCCGGGCAGCGCCTGAGCACCGCCGTCGAGGCCGCAACCAAGGCCATCGACACGCACACCGGCCTCGCCGGGCAGTGCGCCGCCATCGACCCCGACGCCCTCGCTGGCCAGCGCAAGGCCCTTCAAACCCGCCGCGACCACCTGGGCCGGGCCGCCCAACTGGCCGCAGATCAGGCCCGCCTGCGGGCCGGCCTGCACACCCAGCAGCAGGAGGAAGCCGCCACCCGCAAGGCCCTGGCCGGGCACGAGGCCACCCTGGCCGAAGGGCAGGGGCGCCTGCCCCTGCTGGCGCGGGATGCCGACGCCGCCGAGCGCGCCCTGGCCATCGCCCGCCTCGCCGCCAGTGAAAACGTCGAAGCCCTGCGCCAGCAGCTCACCCCGGACAGCCCCTGCCCGGTGTGCGGCGCCATCGAGCACCCCTACGCCGCCCACGACCCCCAGGCCCGGGCCATGCTGCAGGGGCTGGAGGCCAACCTGGCCCAGGCGAGGCAGGCCCACGCCGGCCTCAGCCAGCAGATCACCACCGCCCAGGCCCATGCCGCCGGCAGCCGCGCCCAGCTCGCCAAGCTGGCGCAAAACCTCGCCGGCCTGCACGTCGACCTGGAGGCCGCGACCCGCGACCTGTCCGCTCTGCTGCCGGATCTGCCCGAGCTGGCAAGCCTTGCCCCCGAGGCGCACTCCCCCTGGCTGCAGGCCCGGCTGACCGAGGCCGACGCCGCCCTGGCCGCCATCGACCAGACTGAAACCCGCCAGCGCGCCCTGCTGGCCCAGCGGGATCAGGCCCAGCGCACCCTGGAGGCCGCCCGGGCCGCCGAGGCCCAGGCCCGCGCAGACCTCAACCAGCACACCCTTGCCCACCAGCAGGCCGTCCAGGCGCGGCAGAGTCTGGCGCAGCGCCTGGACGACGCCCGGCGTGACCTGACTCAAAGCCTGGATGATCTGGACGCCGCCTTTCCGGCCGGCGACGACTGGCGCAGCCGCTGGCAGGCCGACCCCGCGGCGTTTGCCCGGCACACCGGCGCGGCCGCCCGGGAGTGGACGACCACCCAGGCCCGGCAGCAGGAATCCGAGCGCCGCCTGCTGGCACTTGACGCGGAACTGCTGGCCGCCACCACCGCCCTCGATGCCGCCGCCGGCCAGCAGGCCACCCGGCAGCAGGAGTTCGATGCCCACGCCCATACGCTGACCCGCATGCAGGCCGAACGCGCGGACCTCTTTGAAGGCCGCCCGGTGGCGACTGTGGAGGCCGCCCTCAACGACGCCATGGCCCAGGCCGCCGATGCCCTGCGCCTGTGCCAGACCGCCACCCAGGCGGCCGAGGCCCAGCGCGCCCGCCAGGACGAAGCCCTGGGCCAGGCTCGCAGCCGGCATGCTGCCCTGCATCTTGCGGCCGGGCAGGCAGCGCAGCGCCTGGACGACTGGCTCACTGATTTCAACGCAGCCCAGGGCGGCGCTGCACTGGATGGGCCCCAACTGCGCGCCGCCCTGGCCCACGCGCCCGACTGGCTGAGCACCGAACGCCAGGCCCTGCAGGCCCTCGACACCGCCGTGGATTCCGCCACCGCCGTGCTCCATAACAATGAAGCCAGCCTGGCCGCCCACCGGGCCACCGTGCCGGGCGAGGAGGGCGTCGACGCGCTCAACGCCCGCCACGCCCAACTGGCCGCCGAACTGGCCGAGGCCCGCGAGGCCCACACTTCCATCAAGTTCGAACTGGCCCGGGACGACGAGCGCCGCGCCCGCAGCGGCAGCCTTCAGGCGGATCTGGCCCGCCAGCAGGCCCGCACGGATCTGTGGGCGCGCCTGGGCGAGCTGATCGGCTCGGCCGACGGCAAGAAATTCCGCAACTTCGCCCAGCAGCTCACCCTCGACATCCTGCTCGGCTACGCCAACCGCCACCTGGAGAGCCTGTCCCGCCGCTACCGCCTGCAGCGCATCGCCGACAGCCTGGGCTTGCTGGTGCTCGACCAGGACATGGGCGACGAGCTACGTTCGGTGCATTCCCTGTCGGGGGGCGAGTCCTTCCTGGTGTCCCTGGCCCTGGCCCTCGGGCTGGCGTCCCTGTCGTCCCACCGGGTGAAGGTGGAGTCCCTGTTCATCGACGAGGGCTTCGGCAGCCTGGACGCCGACTCCCTGCGTGTCGCCATGGAAGCCCTGGACAGCCTCCAGGCCCAGGGCCGCAAGGTGGGGGTGATCTCCCACGTGCAGGAGATGACCGAGCGCATCGGCACCCGCGTCGAGGTGCGCCGGCTGGCCGGCGGGCAGAGCCGGGTGGTGGTGGATTAAGGTCCAGTTTTTTTCCGCTCGGCCGATAAGTGGCTCATGTCAAAGGATTTTATCCTGCCTCTCGGCTGTGCGTCGGGGCGTCTTAACGTGTCATGGCTGCAGTCGGCAGGGCGGCGGGTTTCGCTACTTCCGCGGCTGCTGCTTGTTGCCCTGTTCGTGCTGTGCACCAGCCTGCCGGCGGTGGCGGCCGAGAAGGTTTACCGTGTTGGCGTCACCGCCTTCCGCGACAAGTCCGTGACCGTGCGCGAATGGGGGCCCACCATGGACTTTCTGTCGGCGCAGATCCCCGGCGCGCGCTTCGAGGTGGTGCCCCTCAACCTGCCCGGGTTCGAGGCGGCCCTGAGTCGGCGGGAGCTGGATTTCGTGGTGACCAATCCCCAGCACTACATCGTCATGGAGACCCGCTACGGCGTGTCGCGGATCGCCACCCTGGTCAAGCAGGAGAACGGCCGGATGGTGAACCAGTTCGGCGGGGTGATCTTCACCCGCAGTGATCGCCACGAGATCAAGCGCCTCCAGGATCTGCGCGATCTGCGCATTGCTGCTGTTGACCGCACTTCCTTCGCCGGCTTCCTGCTCCAGTACGACATCTTCGAGCGCGCCGGTATTGATCTTGATGAAGACTGCCATGTGCAGTTCCTCGGCTTCCCCCAGGACCTGGTGGTGAAAGCGGTGCTGGAGGGGCGCGCCGATGCCGGCTTCGTGCGCACGGGCGTGCTCGAGGCCATGGCCAGCGAAGGGCACATGACGCTGTCGCAGGTACGCATCCTGAATTCCGTTGGCAACACCGAATTCCCGTTCATGATCAGCACCGAGCTGTTCCCCGAATGGCCGCTGGCGACGGCACCCCATGTCCCCATCGAGATCACCAACCGGGTCGCCGCGGCCTTGCTGCTGATGCCACCCGACAGTCCGGCCGCGCGTAGTGCACGCTACCACCGTTGGTCCACCCCCCTGGAGTACCAGCGCGTGCAGGCGGTGATGCGCCGGCATGCCATCTACCCCTACGACCAGCGCGAGCCCATCGCCCTGGCCGATGTGCTGCGCGAGTACGCCTTCCACCTCCTTGGCGGGGTGGTGGTGTTCACCTTGTCCCTGGGGGTGCTTTACGTCCGCACCAACCGCCTCAACATGGAGCTCCAGTCGTCGCGCCAGAAACTCAGCGAGATGGCCCACACCGACGCCCTCACCGGCCTGCCCAACCGCAATCTTCTCGATGACCGCCTGGCCCTTGCCCTGGCCCATGCCCGCCGCAGCCATGAGCGCATTGCGGTGTGTCTGATCGACCTGGACCGCTTCAAGCCCATCAATGACACCTGGGGCCATGAAGTGGGTGACGAGGTGCTCCGTGAAGTGGCCAGCCGCCTGGAAGCGGTTCTGCGGGAAGGGGATACGGTGGCCCGCTGGGGCGGTGACGAGTTCGTGCTTCTGCTGGACGGGCTGAATACCGACCGGCAGCTCGAAGAGATCATGCAACGGGTGCTCGACAGCATCGCCGCCGACTTGACTGCCTGCCCGGGCGGGCATGTGTCGGCGAGCATCGGTGTCAGTCTTTATCCGGTGGATGCCCATGACGCCACCCTTCTCCTGAAGCACGCCGACGCAGCCATGTACCAGGCCAAGCGCGAAGGGGGAGGGCGCTTCGTGGTCTACTCGGAGGATATGGCGTAAGCCCGTCCTCTCCCGCTCGCGCCTGCCCTCGCCCTGGCGGTCGGCGCTGTTCCCGTCCGGTCGAATACACACTGTTTTCCTCCGTTGTCCTCCCTGAAAAGTTCGCAAACCCAATGCTGACGGGGGTTTGGGCTCCCTTGGCCGGATCACTCGCTGGGTGAAGCTTAAGGGGTTTATGGGACGCGCTGAGGGTGGCTGGAGGGACTATGGGGACTATGGGGACTATGGGGACTGTGGGGACTGTGGGGACTGTAGGGGCGACTTCAGTCGCCCGCGGACGTCGATCAAGGGCATGCCTGTGATCAACGCGCGGATGGGCGACTGAAGTCGCCCCTACAAGTCGCTCCTGCGGGAGAGACCGTATCGATCGTCAGACGACGCGTCAAACGGAGGCAATTAGGACGAGTTCGCCCCCACGGCGCCTTCGATCCGTCCCGGATATCCCGTATCCTCCGCTCGTTCCACCTCACTGCCCCGCCCCGGAGTTCCCCTTGCCCTCCACCCCCCTGACAGCCGGCCTGATGCTGGTCCATGGCAACCACCCCGAAGCCCTGCGTGACCTGCTCGTCACCTGGATCCGGCGTTACCCGCTGGCGCCCCTCGAGACCGAGACCGTGCTGGTGCACAGCAACGGCATCGCCCAGTGGCTGCGCCTGGCCCTGGCCGAGGATGTCGAGGACGGCGGCTGCGGGATCGCCGCGGGGCTGGATCTGTCGCTGCCTTCGCGCTTCCTGTGGCAGGCCTACCGGGCGGTGCTGGGGCGCGACGCAGTGCCGGAGGCCTCGCCCTTCGACAAGGCGCTGCTGGTGTGGCGCCTGATGCGCCTGTTGCCGGACCTCACCGGCCAGGCGGCCTACCAGCCCCTGCGGCGCTTCCTGGCGGCGGATGCCGATCTGCGCAAGCGCTTCCAGCTCGCCGAGCGCCTGGCCGACCTGTTCGACCAGTACCAGGTGTACCGGGCCGACTGGCTGGCGGCCTGGGCGGTGGGCGAGGATGTGCTGATCCGCGCTTCCGGCGAGCGGGTGCCTCTGCCGGATGAACAGCGCTGGCAGGCTTGCCTGTGGCGGGCTCTTCTGGCTGATGTGGCCGCCGGGGGCAATGCCGATCTGGCCGGGCAGGGGCGGGCGGCGGTGCATGAGGCCTTCCTGGCCCGGGTGGCCGGGTGGCCCGACGATGCCCCGCGCCCTGCCGGCCTGCCGCGGCGGGTGCTGGTCTTCGGCATCTCGGCGCTGCCGCGCCAGTCCCTGGAGGTGCTGGCCGCCCTGGCCCGCTGGAGCCAGGTGCTGATGTGCGTCCACAACCCCTGCGAGCACTACTGGTCCGACATCGTTGCCGACAAGGAGCTGCTGCGCGCCACCCGCAGCCGCCAGCAGCGCCGCGCCGGCGCGCCGGCCGAGATCGACGAGGACAGCCTGCACCTCCACGCCCACCCCCTGCTGGCCGCCTGGGGCAAGCAGGGCCGTGACTTCATCGGCCTGCTCGACGAGCATGACAGCGATGTGGCCCGGGCCGGCTACCTGCAGCACTTCGCGGACATCCGCCAGCGCATCGACCTGTTCGCCACCCACGGCACAGCCTGCCTGCTCAACCAGTTGCAGGACGACATCCGCGACCTTCGCCCCCTGGGTCTGACCCGCGACACCTGGCCGCCGGTGGCCCCCGGCGACGACTCCATCCGCTTCCACATCGCCCACAGCCCCCAGCGGGAGGTGGAGGTGCTCCACGACCAGCTGCTCGCCGCCTTCAACGCCGATGCCACGCTGCGCCCCCGGGACGTGATCGTCATGGTGCCGGACATCGATGTGTATGCGCCCCACATCCAGGCCGTGTTCGGGCTGATCGACAGTCATGACCCGCGTTACATCCCCTTCAGCATTGCCGACCAGGGCCAGGGCCGCCACGACCCGCTGGTAGGTGCCATCGGCAAGCTGCTGGAGCTGCCCACCTCGCGCCTCGCCGTGAGTGACGTGCTCGACCTCCTGGACGTGCCGGCCCTGCGCCAGCGCTTCGGCATCGGCGAAGACCAGCTGCCGCTGGTGCGCCGCTGGGTGCACGGCGCCCGGGTGCGCTGGGGCCTGCATGCCGCTCACCGCTGCAGCCTGGGCCTGCCGGCAGCGCCGGAGGGCAACACCTGGCTGTTCGGCCTGCGCCGCATGCTCCTCGGCTACGCCGTCGGCGGCACCGCCGGGGCGTGGAACGACATCGAGCCCTACGACGAGATCGGCGGCCTTGATGCGGCCCTGCTCGGGCCCCTGGCCGACCTCCTGGAACGCCTCGAAGCTACCTGGCAGGCCCTCGCCGACAGCGCCGACGTGGCCACCTGGTGCGAGCGCCTGCGCTGCCTGCTGGCCGACTTCTTCGCCCCCGACGACAGCGCCGACGCCTACACCCTGCAGCAGCTCGACCTGGCCCTGGAGCGCTGGCAGGCGGCCTGCCAGCAGGCCGGCCTGGACGGCCCGCTGCCCCTGGCCGTGGTGGGCGAACACTGGCTCGCCCAGCTCGACGACAGCGGCCTGTCCCAGCGCTTCTTCGCCGGTGCGGTGACCTTCGCCACCCTGATGCCCATGCGCGCCATCCCCTTCCGCCAGGTGTGCCTGCTCGGCCTCAACGATGGCGACTACCCGCGCACCCGGGTGGCCATGGATTTCGACCTGATGGGGCGCGACTACCGCCCCGGCGACCGCTCGCGCCGGGAGGACGACCGTTACCTCTTCCTGGAAGCCTTGCTGTCGGCCCGGGAGCGCCTGTTCATCTCGTGGGTCGGGCGGAGCGTCAAGGACAACACCCTCAGGCCGCCCTCGGTGCTGGTGGGGCAATTGCGCGACCATCTGGCCGCCGGCTGGCGGCTGGCCGGGCGGGAAGGGGAGGGGAATGCCCTGCTCGACGCCCTGAGCATCGAGCATCGCCTGCAGCCCTTCAATCCCGACTACTTCCCGGCCGACCCCGCGGCCAGCCGCCTGTTCACCTATGCGGAGGAGTGGCGCATCGCCGACGACCGCCCCGGCGGCAGCCCGCCCCTGGCGACGCCGGCCGAGACGCCCCCCGTCACCCTGATGGAGCTGGCCGCCTTTCTGCGCGACCCGGTCAAGGCCTTCTTCCGCCAGCGCCTGCGGGTGGATTTCGACATGGACGACCCGGCCAGCGAGGACCAGGAGCCCTTCGACCTGGACGGCCTGGAACTGTGGCACCTGTGGGACGAGCTCATCGCCGCCCAGGCCCATGCGGTGCATCAAGGCGAGCCCCGGGAGGACGCCCTGGCCGAGGGCCTCGCCCGCATCCAGCGCCGCGGCGACCTGGCCGCCGGCGCCTTCGCCGAGCTGATGAGGGAGACCCTGGCCGCGCCCATGGCCGATCTCTTCCAGCGCTACGGCGAGGCCCTGGCCCAGTGGCCCGACGTCCAGGCCCACGACGAGCCCATCGACTACACCAGCCCCGCCGGCCTGCGCATCGAGGATCGCCTGGGCGGGCTGCGTAGCAATGCCGAGGGCCAGCGCGGGCGGGTGGTGCTGGAAAGCAGCGATCTGGTGAAGAAGGGCCACTACCAGCGCCACACCCTGATCAAGCACTGGGTCACCCACCTGGCCGCCCACGTGGCGGGTGGCCCCCTCACCACCGTGGTGGTCGGCAAGGTGGGAAGCGTGACCCTCGCGCCCCTCGACCCGGAGCACGCCGCTGGCCCTGCACCAACGCCTGCACTGCCCGGTTGATGGCGATCTCCTGATAGTAGCGCGGCGTTTTTCCCA
>JAFLDU010000235.1 GCA_017309145.1 Zoogloea sp.
GGATGACTCACGACCGGAGAACCCGGGACGAAATTGTAGAGGCGGCCCACCGGCTGTTTTACGGGCACGGCTTCGGGCATACGTCCCTTTCTGACATCGCCTGCACAGGCAAGCTCAAGAAAGGGAATTTCTTCTATCACTTCAAGACCAAGAGCGAGCTCCTGATCGCGGTGATCGACAGCCGGCTTGCCCGCTCGGTCGCCCTGCTGAGCCAGCTGGAAATGAACGCTGCGTCACCCATGCAGCGGCTCATGGGCTTCGTGCGGTCACAGCTGGACGATCAGGGCGAAGTTCTGCAACACGGTTGCAGCGTCGGCACCCTCTGCATCGAACTCGCCAGGATGCAGAGTCCGGTCCTGCAACATGCTCGGGAGGAGTTCATGCTCCATCAGCACTGGCTGGCCAGCCAGTTTGCAGAAATGGGTCACCCCGACCAGGGGATCACGCTGGCGACCCACCTGCTCGTCCGGGTGCAGGGTGCGGCCATCATGGCCCAGGCCCTCGAAGACCCTTCGATCGGCGCCCGAGAGATCAGCAGCATCGCCTGCTGGCTGCAAGATCTCGCCTCTCACCCGGCTTGCGCCCCCCCGGCCCACCCGGCCGCGTAGTCGACGAAGGCGGCCGGCGGAAGGGCCTTGGCGTAGTACCAGCCCTGCACCGAAAGATCGGACTGCACGGGCAGGAGCTCGAGCTGCCATCGGTCTTCCAGCCCCTCCACCACCAGGGCCAATCCAAGCTGTTCGGCCAGCCCACACATGGCCGAGAAGACACACCGGCCCCGTTCGGAGTGGAGCGACACCGTGAAGCTGCGGTCGATCTTGATTCCATCCACATCGAAGCGATGGAGGTAGCTGAGAGATGAATACCCGGTACCGAAATCGTCGATGTGGATCTTCAGCGCGGCGGCCCTCAGCGTGCCGAGGGCCCATTGAATCTGGGCCTCGTCGGCCAGCAGGGCCTGCTCGGTGATCTCCACCACGAGCCGCCCCGGATAGGGCGCGGCAAGGCTGGCCAGGCGCGACACGGTGGCCGGGTCCATGAGACTGGCTACACCGATGTTGACCGCCACACAGGGAGCCTCCACACCGGTTGCCAGCCAGTCGGAAAGCTGCGCCACGGCAGCCTGCATGACCCATTCATCGACCTCCCGGCTCAAGCCCGCCTTGTCCAGGTCGTTCAGGAAGTCACCGGGCAACTGGATGTTCCCGTCACCATCCACCAGACGCAGCAGGGCCTCGCAGCCGATGACCCGGCGGCTCAGGGGATCGACCTTGGGCTGGTAGTGGAGCGTGAACTCCAGGTCGGCGTACTTCATCAGGCGGGCATCCAGCATGCGCTTCTCGAGCCACTTGCGCTGGGTCACGCCGACCGGGTCATCCAGCAGGAAGCCCGCCTCCTCCTCACGGCGGCTGAAGCTGGTGTCCAGGGCCCGCAGGATCGGCGCCTCGGAGTCGCCCACCCCACGGCTCACCCGGCGCTCCCAGGCGATCACGAAGGGCACATAGATCGCCACTCCCAGCGCAAGGTTGCAGAACTGCAGCAGGATGGCGGATAGGCTGCCTTCGGTGCCGGCAAAGGCATTCAGGCCGATCGGGGTATTGAATGGGAGATCCACGCTCACCGGCGGCACCCAGCCCAGACGCATGGCCGCATAGGTCACCATCAGGTTGGCCAGTGGCGCCAGCAGCAGAGGCAGGTAAAGGCGGACATTGAGGATGAGCGGTAGCCCGAACAGCAGCAGTTCATTGATGTTGAACAGGGCCGGCAGGATGCTGGCAGCGGCGATCATCCGGTGCTTGCGGCTGCGGCTCGCCAGCAGCAGGGCACCGATCAGGGAGGCGGTCGCTCCGCTGCCGCCCAGGAAGACGAAGGCCCCCAGCAGACTGCGGGTCACCGGGTCGGCCGCTGAAGGCACCACCGGCAACACCTCGAAAAGCGGGAGCAGCGCATAGTAGCCATGCACGCCAATGCCCCACAGGGCCGTGTTGAGCACGCAATAGATGACCCCGACCAGCACTGCAGGCATGCCCTGGACCCAGTCCAGCCCCACCGCTCCGACGGGCAAGGCCGTGATGGCCATACCCGCGGCCTCCACCGTGATCGCCAGCAGGACCGCTGCGAGCAGCGTCGGGACGATCAGGTTGAGCACCTCGCTCACGTTTTCGCCTGCCTGCGTGGCCTGGAAGGACAGGCGGGTCCAGCGCATCTGGCGCAGGCGCCCGATCACGGGTACCACCCATACCGGCCCCAGCACCGCAAACACGATCAGGAACTGACGCGCCCATTCACCATGCCTGGCCAGCAACTGCTGCACGAGCAGCCCGTAGGCCACACAGGCAAAGGCCACGGCGGCGCGCGGCAGGTACCACTGGATCGCCCGCACGGCACCGATCGAACCCCAGATCGCCAGGGGCAACAGCTCTCGCAGGGCCGTTGCGATGGCTCCCCAGCGGCCCGCTGCGGCGGCCTCGGGTGCGAAGCGCCGCAAGGACTCGTCGACGATCAGGACGGCTGTCCAGATCATCAGGTAAGGCAGCAGCCACAGCATGCCGTCGCGGATGGCACGGGCCGCAGTGCTTTGCCCCACAGCGAGGAAGAGCTGGCAGTAAGACTTCATTGACGGTCGAAGTGAAGGATCTCCACGCCCGCCGGCCCCGTGCCCTGTAGTGTGCGATACAGCCCCGGACGGGCCTCAAGCAGGGGAAGGACTCCGGCCCCACAGGCATGCGCATTCGCGAATGGAATGACGTCCGCCTGCCAAAGCGCATGAAAGATGAATCGCGACCAAGCATCTACCCATTTTAGGGAATGCGCAAGTATGCCCCCTGCAACGGGCAGGTCCGCCCCCACGCGGACAGGACTCCGCCGTCACCGGGTTGCTCCATTCCGGGCACACCAAAAGCCAAAGCCCCCGGCATGCGGGGGCTTTGAGCCTGAGCGGCAGACCGATGCGGATGGGTACCCATCCACGTCGATCTCCGGCAGCAATGCCCGGCCTGATGCCGGGCATCCGGACGATCAGCTGCCCTTGTGCAGCTTGAACACCCACACGGAACCGCCCTGCTCGAGGAAGTTCACGCGACGGGCCACGTCGCCGCCCCACAGGGGAACCGCACCGCCCCAGCCGGACACCACGGCCACGTACTGCTCGCCACCTTCTTCCCAGGTGACCGGGGGAGCCACCACGCCGGAGCCGGTCTGGAAGGACCAGACTTCCTTGCCGGTCTTGGCATCCAGCGCCTTCAGGTAGCCCTCGGGGGTACCGTAGAAGGTCAGGTTGCCGCCGGTGGTCAGGACACCGCCCCACAGGGGAGCGAAGTTCTTGTTTTCCCACACGATCTTGCCGGTGGTGGGATCCACGGCACGCAGGGAGCCGATGTAGTCGTCATGCAGGGCCTTGATGGTGAAGCCCGCGCCCAGGTAGGCCGCGCCACGCTTGTAGGAGACCGGCTCGTTCCAGATGTCCATGCCCCACTCGTTGGCCGGCACGTAGAACAGGCCGGTCTTCGGGTTGTAGGCGATCTGCTGCTGGTTCTTGCCGCCCAGGAAGGACGGGGCTGCGAAGACGCTCTTGCCCTTCTTGCCGTCGCCGCCGGCGCTCGGGTCGCCCGGACGGTTCTCGTCCACGTAGATCGGGCGGCCGGTGGCCATGTCGAAGCCCTTGGCCCAGGTGATGTCCTTGACGAACGGGAAGATGTTCAGCGGCTTGCCGTTGGTCCGGTCGAGCACGAAGAAGAAGCCGTTGCGGTCAGCCTTGCCGCCCGCCTTGATGACCTTGCCGGTCTTCGGGTCCTTGTAGTCGAAGGACACGAATTCGTTCACACCGTCGAAGTCCCAGCCGTCGTGGGGGGTGGTCTGGTAGTGCCAGACGATCTTGCCGGATTCCGGGTCGATGGCCACGGTGGCGGAGGAGAACAGGTTGTCGCCGGGGCGCAGGTGGCTGTTCCACGGAGCCGGGTTGCCGGTGCCGGCGAAGATCAGGTTGGTTTCCGGATCGTAGGTGGCGCCGTTCCAGGTGGCCGCGCCGCCGGTCTTCCACAGGTCGCCGGTCCAGGTGGCGTTGAGGGTGCCGGAGATGCCGTTCTCGACCTTCTCGCCGTTCACCCACTTGTAGCCCATGTGGCCTTCGACGGTCGGACGCATCCACACCATCTTGCCGGTCTTGGCATCGCGGGCTTCCATGCGGCCCTGCACGCCGAACTCGCCACCGGACACGCCGGTGATGACCATGCCCTTGACGATCAGCGGAGCGGCGGAGGCGGAGTAGCCGGCGGCGTAGTCGTCGATCTTGTCCTTCCAGACGACCTTGCCGGTGTCCTTGTTGAGGGCCACGAGCTGGGCGTCGAGGGTCGCGAAGATGACCAGGTCGCCATACAGGGCGGCGCCGCGGTTGATCACGTCACAGCAGGGCATGATGCCTTCCGGCAGGCGGTGCTCGTACTTCCACAGCTTCTTGCCGGTCTTGGCGTCGAGGGCAAAGATGCGGCTGTAGGACGCGGTCACGAACATCTTGCCGTCGTGGATCAGCGGCTGGGATTCCTGGCCGCGCTGCTTTTCACCACCGAAGGAGAAGGACCACACCGGCACCAGGTTCTTGACGGTCTTGGTGTTGATCTTGTCCAGCGGACTGAAGCGCTGACCTTGCTGACCCAGGCCGAAGTGAACGACGTCGCCGCCGGTCTTGGCGTCATTGGCGATGTCTGCATCGGTGACTTCCTTCGCATGCACCGAGCCCGCAACCATCAGGGCGGCTGCGATCAGAGTCATCGCAAACGGCTTTTTCATTGTTTTGCTCCTTTGGATCATTGAGTGTCTCCTTTGAGAAGGTGCTGATGCACGCTCCGGGACGGCCACCTCCCGGCCCAGCCGGACCATGCAGCACGTGTCTCAGCGCAAGAGCTGTGCCACTGCGCCGCCCGATCTCTCCGGAAAAGCCGGGTCGGGAAAATTTCCCGATAGAAAACGGGAAGTTGGCTCTGGTAGGAAAGCTGAACAAGCGGGAAAAATCCAGGATTGCTGCGCAGTTCCGGCCTGCTGCTGCTTCATTCCTCATCAACTGCTCCAGCCTGGAGCAATCCGAAGCGACACATGCCCGGACACGTCCTGCGCAACTGTCGCAGTGCAGCATCGAGAACAACCGCCCAGCCCCGCCGGAACGCCTGCCAGACAAGGCGTTCCGGCCCGGACGAGGGGCCGAAGGCGGTGGCTCGAGCCCGCCAAGGCCATGGCACAGGTCTTGCACCCAAGCTGCTCACCCATAGAGCGATCGCCACCGGCAGATTGCCACCAGGAGACAGAATGAAGACTTCCGCCATCGTTGCGGTGCTGCTGGCCTGCGCCTGCAGTCTCGGCCTGGCCGCCGCGCCGGCCGAACGCCGCGCCGCCCCCCTGCGTGCAGACCCGCTGGACTCGCCGCGCTGGGCCGACATGCGCAAGGAGATGTTCCCCACCGGTGCCCGGGTGGTGTTCGACGAGCGGGTGCGGGTGACCGCCCCCCTCACCGCCGAGAACGCCATGAACGTGCCGGTCAGCGTGGATGCCAGTGCCCTGGGTGACGTTCAGGAGGTCCTGGTCTTCGCCGACTTCAACCCCATCGTCCGCATCGTCCGCTTCGAGCCGGCGGGAGCCCATGCGGGCCTCGGCTTCCGCATCAAGCTGCAGCAGTCCACCCCGGTGCGCGCCGCCGCGCGGACCGCCGATGGCAGCTGGCATGTGGGCGGCGCCTGGGTCAACACGGCGGGCGGTGGCTGCACCCTGCCCTCCACCGGCAGCAGTTCCCCTGAATGGCAGAAGCGCCTCGGCGAAGTCAGCAGTCGGGTGTGGGAGCGCAAGGAAGGCGGCGAACGGATCCGCCTGCGCATCATCCACCCCATCGACACCGGCCTGGCGGCCGGCATTCCGGCCTTCTTCCTGCAGGACCTGCTGCTCGCCGACAACAGCGGGCGCCCTTTGATGCGCATCGAGGGCTTCGAGCCCATCGCCGAGAACCCCGTGTTCACCGTGGACATCCCCGCCGGGCGCAGTGCCACCGGCTACCGGGTGAGCGGCCGCGACAACAACGGCAACGCCATTTCCGCGGCGATCGAAAAATGAAGCGCCTGCCCCTAGCCACCCTGATCACCCGCAGCCTGATCGCCGCCTTCACCCTCAGCTGGACCCTGCTGCTGTCCGCTGCCGACCGGGACTACGGCCTGTCCCCGGTGAAGATCGCCGAGGACACCTGGGTCCTCACGGGGCGCAGCGAGGACTTCAGCTTCAGCAACGGCGGCAACATCGTGAACACCGCCTTCATCGTCACCCGCGAGGGCGTGGTGGTCATCGACAGCGGCCCCTCGCGGCTGTATGGCGAGCAGCTCCGGCGCAGCATCGCGCGGATCAGTGACAAGCCCGTCAAGCTGGTGCTCAACACCCACCACCATCCAGACCACTTCCTGGGCAACCAAGCCTTTCCCGCCGACACCCTGGCAGCCCTGCCGGCCACCATCCACGGCATCCACGACGAGGGCGGCAGCCTCAACGAGAACATGTACCGCCTGGCCGGCGACTGGATGGCCGGCACCGAGCCGGTCACCCCGGCCCGCAGCCTGGCTGCGGGCCCGCTGGAGATCGGTGGCCATCAGCTCGAGCTGATCGCCCTGGACGGCCACACCGACGCCGACCTGGTCATCCTGGATCGCAGCACCGGCGTGCTGTTCGCCGGCGACCTGGTCTTCCACGACCGCGCCCCCACCACCCCCCATGCCCGCCTGCCACGCTGGCAGGCGGCCCTGGACCGGCTGGAGAAGACCGATTTCCGCACCCTGGTACCGGGCCATGGCCCGGTTGCGAGCGACGCCGGCCCGATCCGCCAGACCCGCGCCTGGCTGACCTGGCTCGACAAGACACTCCGGCGCGCCGCCGACGAAGGCTTCGACATGACCGAGGTGATGGCCATCACCCCGCCCGCCGAGTTCCAGCGCCTGGCAGTGGTCGAAGCGGAGTACCGGCGCTCCGTGGGCCAGCTTTATCCCGCCTACGAACAGCGTGCCCTGAGCAAGGAGGCAGGCCGTCCATGAGCAGCGTCACGATCCATCCCGAACTGTCCCTCCCCCGCTCGCTGCGGCTGGCCGTGGCGGCCTCGATCGCCCTCCACGGGCTGGCCCTGCTGAGCCGCTTCGGGCTCCCGGGCATGCCCGAGGAGGTGCCACCGCAGCCCCTCAACGTCGTGCTGCGCAGCCCGCAGCCTGTACCGGCCACCGCCATTCCGCCCGCCCCCCAGCCCGTCGAGGCGCCGGTCCCGCGCGTCGTCGAGCCCGTCCGCAAGCCCGTGCCCCAACGCGAGGCGGTGCTGACCCGGCCCGCCAGCGTCGAACGCCCCACCCCGGCGCTGACCCGCAGGGACACCCCACAGCCCGAGCAGGCCAGCGTCACCGCCGTGCCGATGATGTAGAGCGGCTTGCGCCGGCCCATGCGTTCGCTCAGGGCGCCGAGGAAGGGCCCGCCGATCGCCCAGGCGATCAGCACCGCCGAGGTGTCGGTGGCCATCGACCCTGCCAACCGCGATCACATCGTCGTCTCCGCCTACCAGGTCAATCGTCCCGGTGGCACGCGAGTCAGCAACGTGCTGTTCGTCTCGCGCGACGGCGGCAGGACCTTCGACGGTGATCGAGTGCGGCTCCTATGAGGGCGCGACCGGTCTGGGTCTCGCGTTGCTGTCGTCACGGACCGGCCGCGATCAGCGCATTCACATGTTCGACGTC
>JAFLDU010000236.1 GCA_017309145.1 Zoogloea sp.
TTGAAACGCCGGGTGCCTTGCACGCGGCCACGATCTCTGCCTTAAAGGTGTCGCTGTACCGACCACGACGCCGACCGGCGGTGGGAAGATTGACTGTTGAAGCGTCCATGTGTCCTCCAGAAGATGGGGTTGGAGGACATGATCGTCAGGGGATTACGAGCGACTGAGAAGATGACTTGGCTGGACGCTTACGTTTTATCTCCTTGATTTGTTTGTAGATAGTGTGGGTGTGTGGCGCCGTGGGGCGGGTCGCGGCAACGGCTGAGAGGTGTCTCGCAGCGGCTGCGTGATGACTTTTTGCGGCTGCGTGATGCCTCGCAGCCATAGCCAGACGCCTCGCTATGGTTGCGAGACGTCTTTCTGCGGCGGAGGGATGTCTCTGGACTATTGCGGGATGTCTGGCTGTGGCAGCGAGACATCCTTTTGGGGCTGCGAGAGAGCGCTGAGTGATCGCGTGATGTCTCGCAGCCGCTGCGAGACAACTTTTTGCCGCTGCGAGACGTCTCGCAATGCTTGCGTGATGTGAGGCAGGGGCTGCGAGGGGCGATGTGGCCGCTGCGCGAGGTGTGGCTGGCGTAGCGTGTCGTGAGGCCGCGGGGGAGAGACGGCTGGGGATGATCGGGCATTGTCCAGGCAAGGGGTTGGCTTGCCTGGATGATGCTCAAAATGGGCTGTTATGGCAAATGCGTAGGCATTGTGGATTTTTGCGCGGGCAGTAGGGGCGGTGTAGGGGCGGCTTCAGCCGCCCATCGCACGTAGAGCCAAGTCCGCGGGCGGCTGAAGCCGCCCCTACAGGTGGTTTTCCGTCGTCCCTAGCCCTTCGCGCCAGGGACGGCGGTGATCAGATCTTGCTGCAGAGCGCAGTGATTGTTGAGGAAAGAACGGAGTCGCCATTCAGGACGACATCGTTCTTCGCGACGAGTTTGCCGTTGAAGTCTTGTTCGTATGCGACGCCATAGCCGCGCTTGCAGTCGGAGAGCAGGAATACGAACTCGTTGTATTCGAGAGTTTTCTTGGCGATGTTCTGGTAGCTGAACAGCACGCTTACGGCGGGTTTGTTGTTGTAGCTTACCTTGCGTACCGTGTCGTTTTTCAAGGACCACTTGTTGCCGCTCTTGCCAGCAACGGCAACTTCTTCCCAGGCGTCTTCTTTCGCCACCATCGATTGCTTGCCGGTGTCGTGGTCCCAGGAAAGACAGGCCATTGTTCCCAGTGCGTCGGCAACGGTTGGTCCAAAGCGGACAAATGCATCGTGGCCTGTGTATTTGCCTTCCATGTTGTTGTAATACACATAGCCGTAGCCCTTTTTGCAGGCGTTCAGCTCGACAATGACTTGGCTGTACTGGTAGGTCTTTTCTTTCTTGTCGAGTTTCTGAATCACATAGCGGTAGGCATTATTCTTTTTGTTGTCGAGCGCTGTGAATTCGCCGCTCTTCTTCTTCCCCAGCCATTGAAAGTTGGCGGTGCTTGCCACTTCAAGCCAGTCCTCGCCGATCTCGTCTGCCAATGCGGCTCCACAAATCAGGAGCGAAGAGAGGGTGCTTGCAATTATTTTTGTTTTCAAGTGTTGACCTTTTTCCGCAAATAAACAGCTGACTCACAAACCCGGGCTTTGTATTTTAATCGAATATCCCGCCGTGCTTTGTCGCTTGTGCGAATCGTAAATCTATGTGGCAGGCCATGTTGGCGTAGCAGAGTGGTGTTGAGGTTTGTATGAAATGGCGCAGGCTGTGCTCAATCGCCTGTTTTTGAGGCGATTTTGAAAAAGGCTTCTATATCAAAGATGTGCTTGATGTTTCAGGCGTTCACTCACAGAGTTTTCCACAATGCCTGTGGGCGATGCGGTGTTCTTTGTAGGGGCGGCTTCAGCCGCCCACCCCCGACGTCTGACCCCGCTCAGCCCCTACGCCGCCGGATCAACGCCGCAGACAGCCCAGCAAGCGCGAGGCCCAGGGTGGCGGGTTCGGGCACCTTGCTGGCGGCTGCGCCAAAAGTCACGTCGTCGATGAAGTGATAGAGGCCGACGTTGCCGCTGCCGTAGCGCAGGGTCACGCGGGTCACGTTCTGGTCGCTGGTGAAGCCCAGGAACTGGTCCGTGTAGTCGTTCATGTTGGCCGCCACGCCGATGGTGCCCAGCTGCCCGGCGCTGCCGAAGATGTCCAGGTAGGCGGTGAAGCCGTTGCTGCAGCAGCGGTCGTCGTTGCCGAAGTACAGGCCGAGGGCGCTGGTCGGGGTGCTGAAGTTCATGGTGATGGCCTGGCCGTACATGTTGGTGGTCAGGCCCATGGTGCCGGAGGGGGTGACGCCGCCGCTGAACGAGGCGCTGCCCGCGCGCTGGATGCCGTTGGGGGCGCTGAAGCTGATGCCGGAGACAAAGATGTTGTCTTCAAAGTTTTCGACCTTCAGCGGGCCGGCGCCGAGGCCGCTGACGTTGAACACCTGGGTGATGCCAGCCTGGGCGGTGGTGGTCAGGAGGGCGGTGGCGGCGAGCAGTGCAAGTTTTTTCATGGGGATGTCGTCGAGATAGGGGGGATGAGTTGTCCTTCGGTCTGGTTTGTAAATTACCTTGTCTCAAAGGAGCGCCCGGTCGACAAAGTCACGGCCCGGAGAGTGAGGCCTGGCGCGGGTGTGAGGGAATTGGCAGATTGCGTCTGAATGTGCGGGTGCGTTGAGCTGGGGGCGAGGTTCCCGGGTTGGCGCAGGGATGTCCCTGGTTGGTATTCTGCCCAATATGGGTTGTGTGATTATGCCGATGGCAATTACACTCGGCCCCCATGGACGCTCACATCATTCATCACGGCGCCTTTGACGGCGTAACGGGGTCGTGTCACCAGTTTTTCATGGATGACACTTACAGCCTGCTGGTCGACTGCGGTTTGTTCCAGGGTGCGGAGACGGCGCCGGATGGGGTGTCGGGGGCGCATAGCCTCGAGTTTTCGTTCCCGGTGGACCGGGTGCGAGCCTTGGTGCTGACCCACGTGCATGTGGATCACGTGGGGCGCTTACCCTGGCTGATCGCGGCGGGCTTTCACGGGCCGATCTTTTGCAGCGAACCCTCGGCACGTCTGCTGCCGGTGGTGCTGGCCGATGCCTTTGCCATGGGGGTGACGCGGGATGCGCGGCTGGTGGAGCGTTATCTGCAGATGGTGGAGTCGCGCCTGCGGCCTTTGCCCTGGAAGACTTGGCAGACGGTTTATGAGGGGCCGGGCGGGCGGTGCCAGATCCGCCTGCAGCGGGCCGGGCACATTCTGGGCGCGGCCTACCTGGAGTGCGATCTCCGGCGGCCGGATGGCGAATCTCTGCGGGTGGTCTTTTCCGGTGATCTGGGCGCGCCCCATTCACCTTTGCTGCCGGCGCCGCAGTCGCCCTGGTCGGCCGATGTGGTGGTGCTGGAAAGCACCTATGGCGATCGGGTGCATGAACATCGCAACACCCGGCGGGCCCGCTTGCAGGCGGTGGTGGAGAAGGCGCTGGGCAACGGCGGCACGGTGATCATTCCGGCTTTCAGCATCGGGCGTACCCAGGAGCTGTTGTACGAGTTCGAGGACATCTTTCACCGCCAGCGTCAGCAGCCGGGGCGTCATGCGGAGCAGTGGGCCCGGCTGCGCATCTATCTGGACTCCCCCCTGGCCGAGCGTTTTACCGAGCTGTACCGCGAGCTGCAGCCCTACTGGGACGCCGAGGCCCAGGCGCGCGTGCGGGCCGGGCGGCGGCCCCTGAGCTTCGAGCAGCTGGTGGCCATCGAGCGCCACGCCGACCACGAGGCCAATGTGCGACGCCTGGCCCGCAGCGGTGAGCCGGCGGTGGTGATCGCGGCCAGCGGCATGTGCGCCGGTGGCCGGGTGACCAACTATCTCAAGGCCATGCTCCACGACCCGCGCCACGACGTGCTATTCGTGGGCTACCAGGCCCGCGGCACACCCGGTAGCGCCATCCAGGCTTTCGGGCCCAAGGGCGGCTACGTGGAGCTTGACGGCGAGCGCTACGAAATCCGGGCCGGCGTGCATTCCCTGTCGGGCTACTCCGCCCACGCCGACCAGAACGACCTGGTCCGCTTCATCACCCGCATGCGCCGCTGGCCCCGAGAAGTTCGCCTGATCCACGGCGACCCCCACGCCCGCCATGCCCTTGCTCAGCGCCTCATCGAAGCCACGCAGGGGCGGGTGGCCGTGCGGAATGGAGGAATGTAGGCCCGTGTAGGGGCGGCTGAAGCCGCCCCTACACCGCCCCTACACGTCCCCAACATCGCTCCACCAACAAAAAACCCGCCGTGCTTGCGCAGGGCGGGTTTTTTGTTGCCGGTCCGGGTGACGCCCGGAGGCGTCACCGGCCAGAAGGGGGCCTGGTTCAGGCAGCCTTCTTGGTGGACTTGGCGGGGGTGGAGGCGCTGACGGCCTTGACGGTGGCGCTGGTGGCAGCGGCAACGTTGGCTTCGGCGATCTCGGCGACTTGCTTGGCGGCCTTGGTCACGCTGTCGTAAGCGGAGTTGGCGGCGGCGATGGCGGACTTCACGGCAGCCACGGCCACGTCGGAGCCGGCGGGGGCGGACTTGGCAGCCTTGTCCAGAGCGGCGGCGAAGGTCTTGTTGGCTTCAGCCACTTGAGCTTCGAACAGCTTGGAGACTTCTTCCTGGGTCTGGGAAGCGATTTCGTAGATGCTGCGGGAGTAGGCAACAGCCTTCTCGACCACGGGCTGGGCCAGGGCGGTTTGCAGGGAGACCAGCTCTTGCACGTCCTTGGCGGCCAGCAGGGCCTTGGCGGAAGCAACGCTGTCTTCCAGCACGGCACGGGCGGTGTTCAGGTTCAGGGCGGCGATGCGCTCGGCGCTGGCGAAGGCGGTGTTGGCCAGGGTCAGCAGGGTTTCGATGTTGGCCTTGTTGGCGGCGACGATCTGCTCGGGGGTGGTGGTCATGACAATCTCCTTGAGTGAATGGACTATATGGCAGTCAGATTTTGCAATGCCCCGGTTTGGTGCGCTGCAGCATGTGGTCCATTATATGCACACGAGAAGGTCTGTCAACAACTATTTGTTGCGACGCACAAAACTGTTTTGTCTTCTTAATATGCTTGAAAACAAAAAGCTTTTTCAGTTTTTGGCGTCCGGCCGGAGCATGCGATGGAGATCAAGGCTGCATGCGGGTTTCCGGCCGATCGGGGGGGCTGGAGAAGGGCTCAGGGCGCGCTGTCGCCCTCTTTTTTCTTGGGCTGGATGGTGACCTGCACGCGTCCCTGCTGGCTGGGCACGGTGGTGGCGTTGGGGCCGTTGGTGACCACGTAGGTCTCGGTGACGCCGTTGAACTGGATGTACTGACCGCGGACCTCGTCGGTGCCGCTCTTGACGCGGGCACGCTGGAAGAACTGGGAGAGTTCGCTGCGGGCGTCGTGCTCGATGCGTTCGCCTTCGCCTTCGACCCACTCATTCTTGCCTTCGCGCTTCTGGCGGAAACGGGCCAGGCCGCCTTCGCCGCCGGTGGCGACGCCGCGTTGGTAGCCCTCGGCGTCCTGGGTGACGACGAGCTTGTCGCTGCGGATGGTGAGCGTGCCTTGGGTGAGCACGACGTGGCCGGTGAAGATGTGGATCTTGTTCTTGTCGTCCACCGTGACCTTGTCGGCTTCGATGCCGACCGGCTTGGAGCGGTCGGCCTTTTCGGCGTGGGCCGGCGCTGCGGCGAGCAGGGCGACGATGGGGGCGAGGAGGGCGATCTGCCGGAGTGCTGTTTTCATGGTTTCGGCACGAGAAGGTTTCGGTAGAGGATGCCGCGCACCTTGCCCTGGAGGCGGACCTCTCCGACGAGGTTGTCGCTCTCCATGCGCTCGGCGTCGATGACGGTGGTGCCCTGGGTGAGGGTGACGGGCGCTTCGGTGCGCATCCGTTCGTCGTCGGGCCACACGGTCATGCGCTGGGTGCGCAGGGTGGATTCGGGTTTGCCGGCGGTGGCGGCGCGGCGCAGGAAGACCTTGTCGGTCATCACCACGGTTTCGCCGTCTTTGCTGACGGTGGCGAACTCGGATTCCATGCGCACCGGCTCGGGCCGGTTGAGGTAGTCGAGGCGCGGGCGGATGAGCTCGGTGCTTTCATCGTCGCCGTAATGCACCATGCGGTCGGCGACGAGGATGTATTGGGTCTTGCCGTGGATGTCGAAGCGCCGCACGGTGAGCTTGTCGGCGGTGAAGTCGGGCTCGTGGCGGGTCTTGTCGGTCTTGACGACGGTTTCCTGCTGGGTGACCCGGTCGAGCCACACGCTGACGCCGGCCAGCAGGGTCAGGATGAAGATGGGAAAGAGGCTGAGGCCGCGGTTGTTCATGGGCTGCGCTCAGATGACCTTGGCGCGCATCAGGTCGTGGTGGTTGAGGGCGCCGACCAGTTGGCCATCCGGGCCGGCGACGAGCAGTTCGCTGATGCGCATGCGTTCCATCATCTCGGCGGCCTCCACGGCCAGGGCGCTGGCGTGGATGGTCTTGGGGTTGCGGCTCATCACGTCGGCGATGCGGCCGGTGCTGAAGTTGCAGCCGCTGGCCAGGGAGCGGCGCAGGTCGCCGTCGGTGTAGATGCCGACGATGCGTCCGTCGGCGTCGACGATGGCGGTCATGCCCAGCCCGGCGCGGGTCATCTCCATGAGGGCGTCGGCGAGCAGGGCATCTTCGGCCACGCGGGGCACATCGTCGCCGCTGCGCATGACGTCGGAGACGTGGGTGAGCAGGCGCCGGCCGAGGGCGCCGCCCGGGTGCGAGCGGGCGAAGTCGTCGGGGCCGAAGCCGCGGGCGTCGAGCAAGGCTACGGCAAGGGCATCGGTGAGTGCCAGGGCCGCGGTGGTGCTGGCGGTGGGCGCCAGGTTGAGCGGACAGGCTTCCTCGCGGACGGCGCCGTTGAGGTGTACGTCGGCTTCCCGCGCCAGCGGGGAGTCGGGGTTGCCGGTGAGGGCGATCAGGTGGGCGCCCTGGCGCTTGACCAGGGGCACGATCTTGAGCAGCTCTTCGCTGCTGCCCGAGTAGGAGATGGCCACCAGCACGTCGTCGGCGGTGATCATGCCGAGGTCGCCGTGGGCGGCTTCGGCGGCATGCACGAAGTAGGCGGGGGTGCCGGTGCTGGCCAGGGTGGCGGCGAACTTGCGGCCGATGTGGCCGGTTTTGCCGATGCCGGACACGATGACCCGGCCATTAGAGGCGAGGATCAGGTCGACGGCACGGGTGAAGGCTTCGTCCAGCTGTCCGGCCAGGGCCTGCACCGCCTCCGCTTCGATGCTGAGGACGCGGCGGGCGAGGTCGAGCACGCGGGCATGCGCAGCGGCGAGGGGGGCTGAGCTCATGGGCGACGTGGGTATAATCGGGCGTAGCAGTATATCAGAACGACTATTCGGCCCGACCCGGGGCCCCTCCCTGCCTATGCATACGTTTGAGCTGGTGCTCGCCCTGCTCGCCGGCTCCGTGCTGGTGGTGGGGATCTTCCGTTCCCTGAACCTGCCGCCGGTGCTCGGCTACCTGATGGTGGGGGCGGCGGTGGGGCCCCACGCCATGAATCTGATGCCGGATACGGGGGGGGCGCGGTCGCTGGCGGAGTTCGGGGTGGTGTTCTTGATGTTCACCATCGGGCTGGAGTTTTC
>JAFLDU010000237.1 GCA_017309145.1 Zoogloea sp.
GAAGGGATCCAGACGCAGCCCCTGGCTCTGGCCAAGGCTGCGCCTCAGCTTGACCCCGGCCCCATCGGAGACGGGGATGGAGGGGATGATCCGTTCGAGGCTGCGTGTGGTCATGATGGGCTCCCGTGTCAGGCGGCCAACTGTTCGAGCTGGCGGTGGGCGGCGGTGAGGGCTGCGCTCTTGCTGTCCTCTCCCATGTTCAGGCCTTCGGCATACACGAACTCCACGTCGGTGATGCCGATGAAGCCGAGAAAGTCTCGCACATAGGTGGTCTGGCTGTCCTTCGGGGTACCGGCGTAGAGACCACCACGGGCTGCGAAGACATGCACCTTCTTGCCGCCCAGCAGGCCTTCAGGGCCGTTGGCGGTGTAGCGGAAGGTCACGCCGGCGCGGGCGATGTGGTCAAAGTAGGCCTTCAGCGTCGAGGGGATGCCGAAGTTGTACATCGGCAGGCCAATCACGATCTCGTCGGCTTCGCGGATCTCGGCGATCAGCGCATCGGAAAAGGCGACCACGGCCTGTTGTTCGGCGCTGCGCTCCTCGGGCTTGGCCAGGAAGGACAGGAAACGGGCTGCATCCAGATGCGGCACCGGCTCGGCGGCCAGGTCGCGGCTGATCACGCGGGTGTCCGGGTGAGCGGCGAGGCGGGCGGCCACGAAACGGTCGGTCAGCTGGCTGGACTGCCCTTGGCTGGAAAACAGGCTGGCGTTGATCTTCAGAAGGGTGCTCATTTCAATGCTCCGTCGGGTGAGTGGGTGTTGCTATTTAATGATTTACCGGAGAGATAAAAAAGAAGAAGATTTAGCTTTTAATGATCGATTTATTAGATGGATCAGGCCCGTGCAGATGAATCCCCACATCTCCTTGGAGCAATGGCGTGCCCTCATCGCAGTCGTCGAGGCCGGGGGCTATGCCCAGGCCGCCGAGGCCTTGCACAAGAGCCAGTCGGCGGTGACCTATGCGGTGCAGAAGATCGAGTCACAACTGGGCGTAAGCGCCTTCGAGATCCAGGGGCGCAAGGCCGTGCTGACGCCGACCGGGCGCATGCTCCATCGCCGGGCCGTGGCCCTGGTGGCCGAGGCTGGTGATCTGGAGCAGGCCGCCCGCAAGCTCTCAGCGGGGTGGGAAGCCGAGATCGGCCTGGCGGTGGAGATCCTTTTTCCGCCTGAAGTGCTGGTCGATTGCCTGGCCCGTTTCGGTATCGAGGCACCACGGACACGGGTGGAGGTGATCGAGTCGGTGATGGGGGGGACCGGCGAGGCCCTGCTCAGCGGCCAGGCTGACTTGGCGGTGACGCCCCACGTCCCCCCGGGTTTTCTCGGCAAGCCCCTGGTGCGCATGCGTCTGGCGGCGGTGGCGGCCCCCTCGCATCCCTTGCACCAGGTGGGGCGGGTACTGGGTGAAAAGGATCTGCGAGCCCACCGTCATCTAATGGTCCGGGAAACCGGATCGAGCCGCGCCTCCCGCAGCCTCACCATCGAGGTGGAGCAGCGTTGGACCTTCAGCAGCATGGCGACCTCGATTGCCGCGGCCGTTGCAGGGCATGGCTTCGCCTGGTATCCGGAAGCACGCATCCGTGGCGAACTGGAGACGGGTAGCCTCAAGGTCCTGCCCCTGGGAGGCATGGAATTGCGATTTGCCGATATGTACCTGGTGCTGGCTGATCCGGACCTGTGCGGTCCGGGGGTCCTGCGACTCGCCAGCATGCTCGAGGAGGCTGCTGCGACAATCAGTTGATGCTTTCCGTCTGAGGGGATGTTGTGCCCATAATGGGAGTCCCGCTGGAAAAGGGATTTTCATCCATGGAGTCATCATTGCCTGCTGCTGTCCTCGACGCTTCTGATCCTGTCCGCGATTTCCGCACAGCCTGGGCAGTCAGCCTGGGGTTGGGCGTGCTGCTGCTCACTGCCGTGGGGGTAGAGGGGCGGCAGGGGATGCTGTTGCCAGCCGGCTGGTTCGTCGGTCTCTTCCTGTCAGGCTTTCATCTGGTGAGGGCGTCGCGGCAGCGAGGCCCCAGCGAGCTTGGCCTGGCGGACCGGAAGGCTTACTCGGACGCAGGCATCCTGCTGGCTCTGGCCTGGGCCATCACTGTGCCGCTCATGGCGCCCGAGGCCGGTGAGCCTCTGTGCTTCCTGCTGGCCGGAGCCTTGAGCTGTGTGGCGCGTCTGATCCGTCCGCTCGTGTCCGGTGAGAGCTTCAGGCTCGGGCTCGGCGCTGCTCTGCTCGGGCTGCCCATGCTGATCCTGCTGCTGCGGGCAGGCACGCCTCTCGGTTATCTGCTGGCTGCGGTCGTGGCGGCCCACGTCCTGATGTTCATCAGCCCGGGGGGGGGCTCCACGCACGCACAGGGGCTGAGGCCAGGGCTGGATCAGACACCGTCCGGGGGGCGTCTGCCCAGTGCCTTCGTGGCCGCAGCGGCCGCGGAAATGAGACCGGCTGTCCATGCGATCCTCGGTTTGCTGCATGGCTGCAGGCCTGCGGATGGAATGGATCAGCTCGCCTGCAGCGAGCGTCTGCGAGGGGCTGCACGGTATCTGCTGGGCCTGATCGACGCGGTTGCGGATGTCGCCCGTGCCCAAGCCAGCCTGGACCTGGAGGAAGGCCCCGGGGCCTTTGCCCTCGATGTGGATCGGGTCGCTCTGGATGAACTCGTCGGAAACGTACTCGCCTGCCATGTGTCTGCGGTCGCTGCAGGCAACACCCGGCTGAAGTTGGACATGATGCCGCTTCCGCCCTGCTTGCTGGGCGATGGGGGGCGTATCACCCATGCATTGCACAGCCTGCTCGCCCAGGGGCTGCGCCCGACTCTGCGCGGCGGGCTCACTCTGGAGGTGCGCCGTGTTCGGGAGAGTCGTCTCGGTGTGCTGGTGGAGTTCCGGTTGGTGGGGTGTGAGATGGGGCTGTTGCCGGAACAGCTGGAACAGCTCATGAAGGGCACCGAGCCGGGAGGCGCCTCGGAGGCGCTCGGGGCCTTCGGGGCCCTCGGACTGCGCCTGCTGCACCTGCGCCATCTGGCGGCGCAGATGGGGGGTGGGGCCGGCGTCCAGATGGGAGAGCCGGGCAGGCTGACCGTGTGGTTCTCCGCGTGGCTGGCCCGGCGGGGAGGGCGGGATCCGCTCCTGGTGCCGGTGGCCGCACCTGCTGCTTAAGGTGGTGGAGAAGAAGGCGTCCCGGCTGCCCTTGCGCTGCGGGTGGCCAGGCGGGCAAGGCGTGCGATCAGGCTGCAGCCGACCCAGTAAATGGCCGCAATGAACAACCAGGCCTCCAGATAGAAGGGCCGCCATTGGGCATCCCCGGCGAGGGCCAGGCCGAGGGAGCCGGTCAACTCGTAGAGGCTCACAACGGTCACCAAGGAAGTGTCCTTGAACAGCGCGATGCCACTGTTGGCGAGCGATGGTGCGACCTGCCTGAGCACCTGGGGCAGAACGATCCAGCGCTCGGTCTGCCAGGGGGTGAGGCCCAGGGCTGCCGCGCCATCCCGCTGCCCGTCCGGAAAGGCCTGCAGCCCGCCCCGCACGATCTCCGAAAGATAGGCCGCTGCAAACAGCACGATGGCGATCAGAACCCGCCACAGCATGTCCAGTCCGCCGCCCTCCGGGAAGAACAGGGGCAGCATGAAGGACGCCATGAAGAGAGCCGCCACCAGCGGAATGCCCCGTGCCAGCTCGACGCCGGCGGTGAGCAGGGCGCGCAGCAGGGGCAGGGACGAGCGGCGCCCGTAGGCGATGGCGATGCCCAGGGGTAGTGCGCCGGCCAGGCCGGCCCCGGTCAGCAGCAGGGTCAGGGGCAGGCCACCCCACAGTTCGGTGGGTACGGCCTCAAGCCCGGCAAAGCCGCCGCCCAGCAGGGCACAGGCGAGCAGGGGAGGCAGCAGCAGGCAGGCAGCCACGGCCACCCCGGGCAGGCGGCCGGACGCTGTGCCCAGCCAGCCGCCGATGATCAGCAGGGCGGCCAGGATCGGGCACCAGGCCTGTTCGGCCGGATAGCGTCCGAGCAGGATGAAGCGGGCCTTCTCCACCACCACGCCCCAGCAGGCACCCCGGTGCCCCAGGGCCTCGCAGGCGTTCACGTCCGGGCTGAACTGCGCCTCCAGCACGGCCCAGCCCAGCAGCGCAGGCAGGCTCCAGGCCAGCAGGGCCAGCACACCCAGGCTCAGCAGGGCATTGAGCGGGTCGCCGAACAGGGCGCCGCGCAGGCGCTTGAGGTCGGCAAGGCCACCTCCGGCCTTCCGGGCTGCAGTGCGTGGCCCACCGTGCTGCAGGATGGGATTCATTGCCCCTGCTCCCGCAACAGACGCGCTTCCAGACGGTGGCTGATCGCCGCCGCGACGAGAGACAGGGCGAGATAGACGGCCACGACGAGGCTCAGGCATTCGAGCGCGCGCCCCGTCTGGTTGAGGCTGGTTCCCGCCACCGAGACCAGGTCGGGGTAGCCGATGGCGACCGCCAGCGAGGCGTTCTTGAGCAGGTTGAGGAGCTGGCTGGTCACCGGTGGCAGGGCCGCCCGCCAGGCCTGGGGCAGCAGGACGAGCAGGAAGGCCTGGCGCGCACTCATGCCCAGGGCGAGGGCCGACAGGCGCTGGCCGGGGGGCAGGGCCTGCACGGCTCCGCGCAGGGTTTCGGCGATGTAGGCAGCGCTGTATATCGACAGGCCGATCAACAGGGCCAGGTACTCGGGGGTCAGGTTGGCTCCGCCTTCCAGGCCGAAGCCGGCGGGTTCCGGAACTTCGAATCCGGCCTCGCCCCACCAGGGCAGGGCCAGCCCGGACTTGCTCAGGAAGACACCGGGCAGCGGGTTGAGGGGGGCGTCACCCGGTGGCAGCAGATCGGTCAGGATGAAGTACCAGGCCAGCAGGTGCAGCAACAGGGGCAGGTTACGTACGCCCGTTATGAAGGCGGTAGCAAGACCGCGCAGCAGCGGGTTGTCGGCGAGCCGGCCGAAGCCTGCGGCCATGCCGATCAGCAGGGCCAGGGTTGCGGCGGGCAGGGCCACCCGCAAGGTGTTGAGCAGGCCGGCGGCAAAGGCCCGCAGGGTGGTGTCGCCTGGTTCGAAGGGCAGCAGGCTCTCGCCGAGGGCGAAGCCGGCGGGCTCCAGCAGGAAGTCGAAGCCGCTGCGGATGCCGCGTTCCTGCAGGTGGCCGGCCGTGGTGACGGCCAGCAGTCCGGCCAGCGCCAGCACGGCGGCGAGGATCAGGGCCTGGGCCAGCCAGGCGCTGTGGCGGCGTCCGGGCATGGCTCAGCGCAGGGGTTGGGCGTACAGGATGCCGCCCTTGTTCCACTGGGCGTTGAGGCCGCGGGGCAGCTTGAGGGGCGAGTCGGCCCCCAGGTTGCGGTTGAAGATCTCGCCGTAGTTGCCCACCGCCTTGACGGCGCGGCCGGCCCAGTCGCGGTCCAGGCCAAGGTTCTTGCCCAGGTCTTCCCCCACCCCGAGGAAGCGCTGCACCGACGGATCGGCGGACGATTTGAGGCTGTCCACCCGGGCCTGGGTGATGCCCAGCTCCTCGGCCTCGATCAGCGCGTTGACCGTCCATTTGACGATGGCGAACCACTCATCGTCGCCGCGCCGCACGGCCGGGCCGAGGGGTTCCTTGGAGATCAGCTCGGGCAGCACCAGGTAGTCGTCCGGGTTGGGAGCCTCCTTGGCGCGGATGAAGGCCAGGGCCGAGGCGTCGGTGGTGTAGGCCTGGCAGCGGCCGCTGAAGAAGGCCTTGAGGGAGGCCTCGAACTTGTCGAAGACCACCGGCTTGATCTTGATGCCCTGGGCGCGGGCGAAGTCGGCCAGGTTCTTCTCGGTGGTGGTGCCCGATTGCACGCACACCTCTGCATTCTTCAGCTGCTTGGCGCTGCTCACCTTGGTTTTCTTGGCCACCAGGAAGCCCTGGCCGTCGTAATAGGTGACGCCAGCGAAGTGCAGGCCCTGGCCGGCATCCCGGGTCAGGCTCCAGGTGGTGTTGCGGGACAGGATGTCGACTTCGCCGGACTGCAGCGCGGTGAAGCGCTGCTGGGAGCTGAGGGGCACCCAGCGCACCTTGTTCGGATCGCCCAGCACGGCGGCGGCGATGGCCTTGCAGACGTCCACGTCCAGGCCCTTCCACTGGCCCTGGCTGTCCGCCGCAGAAAAACCGATCACGCCCGTGCTGACCCCGCAGGCGAGCTGGCCGCGGGACTTGATGGCGTCGAGGGTCTTGCCGGCGAGGGCCGGCAAGGGGGCAAGGGTGAGGGCCGCGGTGGCGGCCAGCAGGCGGAGGGCTGGGGACATGATGATGGGCAGGGCTGAAGACCGTCAGCCCCGTAGCTTATCGGTCTTCAGCCTTCTGATGCAAAGCAGCAGGCGCGTTGGCCCGCATTCCGCCCGCTTTAGCCACCGCGCCCGGAGGCCTCGATGGCGGCCTGCGCCGCCGCTGGCGTCCAGCCGCCGCCCAGGGCTCGGATCAGGTTCACCGTGGCGCGGGCCCGCTCGCCGTCGAGGCTGACGGCGGTGCGCTGTTGTTGCAGCACGCTGCGCTCGGCGTCCAGCACATTGAGGTAACTCACCGCGCCTTCCCTGTACTGCAGGCGGGCCAGCCGGGCGGCTCGCTCGGCGGCGGCCACGGCCTGGTCCTGCTCGCCGTGTTGGGCGCCCAGCAGGCGCAGCCCGGCCAGGTTGTCCTCCACTTCGCGGAAGGCCTGGAGCACGGTCTGGCGATAGCGCGCGGTCTCCTCCGCGTAGGCTGAGCGGGCCTGATCCAGACCGGCCTGGCGGGCGCCGCCGTCGAATATCGGCAGGCTCAGGGCGGTGCCAACCAGGGGGCCCAGCACGAAGCTGCGGCTGGCGTACTTGAAGAGATCGCCCAGACTGTCGGCCTCATAGCCGAGGGCTCCGGTGAGGGCCAGGCGCGGGAACCAGGCCGTCTGGGCGACGCCGATGCGGGCGTTGGCGGCGGCCATGGCTCGCTCGGCCGCGGCGATGTCGGGGCGGCGTTCGAGCAGCGACGAAGGCAGGCCCGCCGGCACCGGAATGGTCAGCCGAGTCAGAGGCTGGGCCGCCAGGCTGAACTCGGCCGGCGACTTGCCGAGCAGGATTGCCAGGGCATGCTCGGCCACGGCCCGCTGGCGCGTCAGGCCCAGGGTTTCGGAGCGCGCCGCGGCCAGCTCGCTGCGGGCCCGGGCCAGGTCGAGCTCATCGATGTCGCCTTCGTCGAAGCGCCGTTGCAGCAGGCGCAGGGCGTCGTTGCGGAGCTTCACCGTATCCGCATACAGCGCCTGGGCGGCATCCAGCTCGCGGATCAGGAAGTAGGCCTGGGCCACGTCGGCCTGCAGGGCCAGCAGGGTGGCACCGAAGGCCGCCTCGTTGCGCTCCGCTTCGAAGCGGGCGGCCGTTTCGGCGCCGGACAGGCGGCCGAACAGATCGACCTCGTAGGCCACCGTGGCCTGGCCGCGCCACAGGGTGGTGCTGCGGGTGTCGGCATCGGCGGCGAGGCCCTGGGAGGCC
>JAFLDU010000238.1 GCA_017309145.1 Zoogloea sp.
TAGGGCGTGCCCCACACCGACACCTCGCGCTTGTAGGGCAGCGGGTATTGGGCGTTGGCCTCTTCGATCTCGCGGGCCAGACGGTGGCCGGTGAAGGTGGCGTCGGCGATGAGGCGCGGCGCCTCGGCGTCGCCGATGAGGTACACACCCTTGATGTCGTTGGCGGCCCACTCGGATTCACGGGCCTTGAGCTCGCGGAACAGGCTGTCGTTGGACGTGCGGCCGGTGACCAGGATGAGGCTGTCGAACTCGAGCCAGCGGTGGGTCTTGTTGGCGTCGCGCGGGGACACGCCGGGGCCGCGGTAGCTGCGCCGAGAGCCGTCGCCCCAGATGTTGTAGATCTCCAGCCGGCCCGGCTCGATGCGGCTGCAGAAGTGGTCGCCCAGTTCCTCGACGCCCAGCTCGTGCAGGCGGCGCATCATGTTGGGGTACTCGAGGGTGAAGTGCATGTAGTTGGCCAGATGCACGCCCGACACGATGGTCACCTCGTGGCCGGCGCTGGCCAGCTTCTCGGCCAGGCTGGGGGCCATGAAGTAGGTGTCGGCGTTGAGGATGACCACGCGCTTGCCGATGGGCTTGGTGCCGGCGATGACCTGCTCGGGGGTGAGCTGGTCGGGCAGGCTGGCGTCGGCGCCGGGGATGGGGTCGTGGGTCAGGCAGTTGGTGCCGTCGGTGTTCCAGTGCGAGCCGGTGGCGATGACCACCTTCTCGGCGCCGTATTCCAGCACCTCGTCGGCGGTGAGGGGCTTCTGGCCGAGGGCGATCTGCGAGGCCTTGTTCTTGCGGACCAGCTTGGTGAGCTGGGTTTCGCGGTAGTCGCGGTGGTAGCTCCACTCGCCGAGGCCGGGCAGGGTGGTGATGCTGTTGAGGTGGCCGCCGATCTTCTCGGCGGTGTCGTAGAGGTGCACCGCGTAGCCGCGCTCCATCAGCACCCGGGCGCATTCGGAGCCGGAGGGGCCGGCGCCGACCACCAGCACGGAGTCTTCGCTGCCCTTCTTGGCGAACTTCTCGGGGTGCCAGCCACGGCGGTATTCCTCGCCGGCGGTGGCGTTCTGGGTGCAGATCATCGGGGGGCCGCCGATCTCCCAGCGGGAGATGCAGACGTTGCAGCCAATGCAGGTGCGCACGTCATCCACGCGGCCTTCTTCGATCTTCTTGGGCAGGAAGGGGTCGGCGATGGAGGGGCGGGCGGCGCCGATGATGTCGGCGTAGCCCTTGGTGACGATCTCGACCATCTTCTCGGGGTCGGTGAAGCGGCCCACGCCCAGCACCGGCTTCTTGGAGACCTGCTTGATGAAGCGGGTCCAGGGCACCTGGTGGCCTTGCAGGAAGAAGCGCGAGGGGCCGGCGTCCTCGCCCCATTCGGCGATGTCGCCCACATCCACGTCCCACAGGTCCACCAGCGGGTCGGCCAGCTCGACGAAGCGCATGCCGTCCTTCTCGACCTCGATGCCGCCAGGGCCGTAGAGGGTGTCCACCGCGAAGCGGGTGGCGATGGCGCAGTCCTTGCCAACGGCGTTGCGGACCTTCTCGAGGGTTTCCAGCCAGAAGCGGGCACGGTTCTCCAGGGAGCCGCCGTACTGGTCGGTGCGCTTGTTGTAGTACGGGGAGAGGAACTGCAGCGGCAGGTAGGAGTGGGCACCGTACACGTAGATGATGTCGAAGCCGGCGTCGCGGGCACGCAGGGCGGCATCCACGTAGTACTGCTGGACCATGGCAATGTCGGCCAGGTCCATTTCCTTGCAGTAGGTGAGGGTTTCGAATTCGGAGGCGTACTGGCTCGGGCCGCGCGGGGTGGCGCGGGATTCCAGGCAGGGGGCGTGGGCGCCGCCGTACCACAGCTCGATGCCGGCCAGGGCGCCGTGCTTGTGCACTTCGTCGGTCATGGCCTTGAGGTTGCGCACGTCGCCTTCGTCCCAGATGCGGGCGGAGACCCGGTGGATGTCATCCGATTCCGGGTGGATCGAGCAGTACTCGGTGTTCATCGCGCCCCAGCCGCCTTCGGCCTTCATGGAGCGGTGGGCGGCCTGGAAACCGGGCCGGTCGGAGCCGGCGCCGATGCAGTGGGGCACCTGGTAGAAGCGGTTGCGCAGGGTCTTGGGGCCGATCTGGATGGGCTCGAACAGGATGTCGTGCTTCGGGTCGCGTGCCATTTGGCTGAGTCTCCGGTGGGATGTGAGTGAGGTACTGACGCGTGGGGAATTATCGAAACGGCGGGGGGATGGGCCAATTCTCCAAGCGCACTACTCCCAAGGGATTAGACCCTTGCTCTTGTATGGTTTTTGTTGCGATGCGGGCGTGAACGGAAAAGGGCGGCCGAAGCCGCCCGATTCCGTGTGGCTGCGCCCGAGGGCGCGGATCAGCCGCCGCTGGTGGCCAGGTGGTGGAAGAACCACACGATGCCCACCCCCGCGGCCAGGGTGAGGTAGGGCAGGATGCCGGCCCGGTTGGAGACGCCTTCTTCGTCCGCCGACAGGTGCATGTCATCCAGCATGGTGGCCGGGAAGACGCCCTTGTCCTGGATGAAGTGGCGGTAGATGAAGACCGGGATGATCAGCGCCGCGAAGAGCAGGCCGGCCTTGAGGGTGCCTTCGCCCCAGATGTCGGCGCCCATGCCCATCAGGGCCAGGTTGACGAAGCCGAGCAGGCCGCCGAGCACCAGCAGCACGGTGGGGGCCTTGTAGGGGCGGTCCCAGTTCGGGCGGTCGAGGCGGTGGATCCAGCCGGAGTGCAGGTTGAGGAAGTTGAACATGATGTAGCCGACGTTGGAGGCGGCCAGCACGAAGACGTAGTCGGAGAGCAGCAGCAGGAGCAGGTTGAAGCCCAGGTCGGTCCACATCGCCGGGGTGGGGGCGCCGTGTTCATTCACGTGGGACAGGTACTTGGGCAGCCAGCCATCCACCGAGGCCTGGTACAGGGTGCGCGAGGAGCCGGCCATGGAGGTCATGATGGAGAGCATCAGGGCCAGCACCAGCATCACCATCATCACCGCCTCGATCAGCTTGCCGCCGCCGATCATGCCGGACATGGCTGCCGCCACGCCCATGCCGCTGTAGATGTCCGGGGCCAGCATGCCGTCGTAGACCGCCGGGGTGGTGACCACGCCATTGGCGTCCACCACCGCCGGGGTGACCATCTGGCCGAGGCCCAGGTGGCCCTGGAAGGCCAGCGGAACGAGGGTGAACACGGCGATACAGAGCAGGCCGGAGAAGAAGATGGCCTTGAAGGTGTCGGTCTTGGGGTTCTTGAACTCGCGGGTGTAGCAGACCGCGGTTTCGAAGCCGTAGGTGGACCAGGCGGCGATGAACAGGCCGCCGGCCATCAGGGTCCAGCCGGCGGTGTCCCAGGCGCCGTCGATGACCTTGCCGCTGGGGTCGTGGGACAGGGGGGCGAGGGGGAAGAAGTGGGCGCTGGGGGCGTCACCGGTGAGCAGCGGGATCAGGCCGATCAGCATCAGCGGGATGAGGGCGCTGACGCCGAGGATCATGGTGGTCTTGGCCGAGCGCAGGATGCCGCCGTGCTGGATGCCGAACACGGTGAGCAGCACCATGGCGCCGAGCACGAAGGTGGCGTTGATGCGCAGGGACAGGCCGTCCTTGATGAAGCCCAGGTCGAGCAGGGTGATCTGCCAGGTGTTGATGGCCGCGTCGGCCGGGAACAGGGCGCTGAGGATGTAGCCCGCCGCCAGGCCCGAGCCGATGGCCAGCACCGGCGACCAGGCGAACCAGTTGCACCACACCGAGACCGGCGCCACGAACTTGCTGTAGCGCACCCAGGCCACGGCGCCATACACCGAGGCGCCGCCGGACTTGTGGGGGAAGAGGCCGGCGATCTCGGCGTAGGTGAAAGCCTGGATGAAGCCGAAGCCGATGGAGATCATCCACACCAGCCACGAGGGCTTGCCGACGGTGGCGGCGATGGCGCCGATGGAAAAGAGGACCAGGGCGGGCACGCCGCTGGCCACCCAGAAGGCGCCGCGCCAGTCGATCTTGCGATGCAGGCTGGCCTGTTGCGCGAGCACATCATCCGATAAATCTGCGGTGATGGCATCGACGATTTCTGCCGAATGAGCCAATTTAATTCTCCTGATGGGGATATCGGTTTTTGACGGAATTGAAATGTGTCGGCGGCGGGAATTGAATTGCCGGCCCGATTTCATCAATTTCGATCATGGTGCGGCGCATCACAATCATACTTTGGTGGTACTCCCACCAAATAAGACAAATGGATCAATTCAATTGCCGTGACAGGAAAATGAAAGAATCCGGAATAAGGAGAAATAAAAAGGCAAATGCCGGAATGGCGCGTGAACGGCAGAAAGGCAGCAGGTCCGCCGGGGGGCGGGGCCTGCTGCCGGATCTCGGGCGCATGACGCGCCGGGTGGGGATTACAGGGTGCTGATCTCGGCGGCGCAACCGGAGCTGGTCGGTGCGCCGTCGTCATGGGCGCTCAGGTATTCCAGCGCGGTGGGCAGGAAGCGCACCAGGCCTTTGTATTCGGCCAATTCACGGGGCAGCGTGGACAGCACCCGGTGCAGGCGGCGGCCCCATTTGGGGACACGTACCAGTTCATCCAGGGAGGCCAGGTAGCAGCGCAGCGGGAAGAGGATCGCGTTGCTGCGCGGCAGGCGCCACAGGGTCTGCAATTCCACCCGCAGGTGCAGCTTGCGGCCGATGTTGTCGAGGGTCAGCTGGGTCCGGTCGGGGCCCCATTCCGGATAGGTCTCGGGGGAGGTGTCGAGGCGCGGATTGACCGTCATGGTCCAGTTGAGGCGGCGCATCGGCTGGCCCTGGCGCAGCATCAGCAGGAACTTGAGGGCCCGCTCGAAGACCCCGGCCTGATGGGCCAGGGGCACCGGGCCGTGCCATTCCATGAAGTCCATGCCCACGTCGAACTGCAGCGACCAGTCGGCCTGGGAGGTGACCATGCCGGCATCCAGGTAGAGGCTGCCGTTGCGCTGGTCGAGGAGGGCGAAGTCGCCCTGGATCTGGCGGGTGATGTACTCGAAGGGCTCACAGGGCAGGGTCTCTTCCTTGCCGAAGGTGAAGCTCTGTTCCAGGCCCAGCGGGCGGTTGATCCAGGTCCAGTGGTCGCCGTTCTTGTGCAGGCTGAACAGGGCCGGGTAGTCGGTGGACAGGCATTCCATCAGCAGTTCGAGGGCATCCCACTGGGCGGTCATCATGTGGGGCAGGGCGGCATAGCGGCCCGGGTCGCGCTCCAGGGTGATGGCCTTGTCGCGGCATTCGGCGATGTAGTGCTCGTCCACGTCGATGGGGTTGTCATACACCGGGGTGAAGCCGCCGCGCACGTGGGGCTCGATGTTGACGCTGTACATGTAGCTGTCTTCCGGGAAGGGGAAGGGGAAGCGCAGGATGGCGGCGTCGCTGTTGCGGTAGGTGTAGTCGCCGCGGTAGGTCTCGTCGGGCTTGAAGGCAATGCTCATGGCAGGCTCCTGTTCGTTTGTTGGTTGTAGGGGCGGCTTCAGCCGCCCATGGGGACGTTGATCCGCGTCCGTGGGCGGCTGAAGCCGCCCCTACACGGTCCCTATATTTCTGCTCAGAGGTCCAGCACCAGCAGGCCGCCAGCGCGGGCCCGGGAGACGCAGGGCATGATGTGCTTGCCGCTGGCCCTCTCGGTCTTGCTCAGGTAGTGGTCGCGGTGCTGCGGCTCGCCGTCGAGGACGCTGGTCAGGCACACCCCGCAGGCGCCGCCCCGGCACAGGCAGGGCACTTCGATGCCTTCGCGCTCGATCGCTTCGAGCAGGCTCTCGTGTTCGCCCACCTCGATCTGCTTGCCTGAGCGTTGCAGCACCGCGCGGAAGGCCTCGCCGCCGGAGAGGGCGCTGCCGAAGCGTTCGCAATGCACGTGGTTGTCGGGCCAGCCGCCGGCCTCGGCCGCTTCGAGCACGTCATCGGTGAGGAAGTCGGGGCCGCACACGTAGAGGTGCGTGTTGGCCGGCTGGCGCAGCAGCAGGGCCGGGATGTCGAGGCGGTGGCCGTCGGCGTCCCAGTGCACGAAGACCTTGTCCGGTTCGGGCAGCCAGGGGGCGAAGCTGTCCTTCTCCTCCTCGCGGCAGCACAGGTGCAGTTCGTAGTCGATGCCCTTGCCGGCGAAGTCGGCGACATAGGACAGGAAGGGCGTGATGCCGATGCCGCCGGCGATCATGATGTGCTTGCGGGCGCTGCGCTGGGGGGCGAACAGGTTGCCCGGCCAGGAGGTGGTGAGCAGGTCGCCGGTCTGCAGCTGTTCGTGGATGTAGGCCGAGCCGCCGCGCGATTCGGGCACCCGCCGCACGATGATCTCGTAGGCATCGCGGCTGCCGGGTTTGCTGATCAGCGAGTAGGCGTTGCGGATCTGCTTGTCCGGCGCCTGCAGCACCACCTGCAGGTGGGCGCCGGTGGCGGACGGGGGCAGGGGGCCCGCGTCGGCATTCTCGAAGCGGACCAGGCGCAGGGTGGGCGCAATGTCCTGGATGGCTGCGACACGCAGCTTGAGTTGATCGCCGGTCATCACGGGAACACCTCCTCGGTGGTGGGGACTTCGCCAGGGACTTCGGCATCGATCTGCACGCCCATGAAGGCGCCCAGGCGGCGGGAGAAGTGGTCGCGCACCAGCAGGTGACGGCCGCAGCCGGCGCAGGCCACGATGTTGGTGGTGACGTTCTCGGTGGTGCCGTGGCAGTGGGTGCACCACACGCGGCGCTTGAGGCTGCCGCTGTGGCACAGGCGGATCTGCCGTTCGTCCAGGCCTGCTTCGATGGCGGCGGTGTGGATCGACCAGATGAAGGGTTCGCTGCCGATGGCGTAGACGCGCTGCTGCATGGTGGCGCCGGACAGGCGGGCCTTGACGGCCAGCAGTGTGGCGGCGAGGTCGGGCTGGACGCTGGCGCCCGGCACGGGCAGGTCGGACCCGGACACCACCGTCCGGAGGGCTCCGGCGATGGCGGTGAAGCTGTTGGAGAGGGCGCTGGCCTGACCCGGCTGGAGCGCGTCGGCCTCGATGACCAGAAGGTGCTCCGTGCCGGCCATGTCGGGGCTCAGCGAGGAGTAGGTGGGACGACTGCGCATCGAGGGGGGCGCGGTCCTGTCGTTCAGTTCGCTGCGATGTCCGGCATCACAGGTTGTCGTGTTCATGCTGTTCTCCAAAAGGCGAAAATCCGGGATCGACTTCCGTAAAGACATCATCGTCCGTAGGGTTATCGAGGGAAATTCGACTTTGGGAGTAGCTTCAAGGTGGCATGCGCGCACCACCGTGGCGGCGCGCGCATCTGCCCCGGCGGGCAGCCCGTCGGGAGCCGGGGAGCAGGACCGATGGAGGGCCCGGAGAGGACCCGGCGGCTGGGGGGGTCAGCCCAGCGCGGTGAGTGCCAGCAGGCCGTGCAGGCCGATGGCGATGGTCAGCGCGAGAATCCGGATCAGCGAGGCGATCAGCAGGTTCATCGGCTCGGAGCCGGGTTGCAGGCGGCTGATGTGCCGGGCGCCCTGACGCAGCTGCCGGCCGATGCGGCTGCGGGCCAC
>JAFLDU010000239.1 GCA_017309145.1 Zoogloea sp.
GGCCGTGCGGGCGAAGGCGCCGCCCTGATCCAGCGACGAGGCGTAGGCGATCATGCCGTAGCGCGACACCGTGCCGTAGGTGGGCTTGATGCCGGTGATGCCGCACAGGGCGGCCGGCTGGCGGATGGAGCCGCCGGTGTCGGTGCCGGTGGCGATCGGCACCAGGCGGGCCGCCACCGCGGCGGCCGAGCCGCCGGAGGAGCCACCGGGCACCGTGTCGGTGTTCCAGGGGTTGCGGGTCGGGCCGAAATGGGAGTTCTCGTTGGAGGAGCCCATCGCGAACTCGTCCATGTTGGTCTTGCCGACCATCACCGCGCCGGCCTGTTTGAGCAGGGTCACCACATGGGCGTCGTAGGGGCTGGTGAAGTTGGCCAGCATCTTCGAGCCGCAGGTGGTCAGCACGCCTTCGGTGCAGAAGACGTCCTTGTGGGCCATCGGGATGCCGGTGAGGGGGCCGGCGCTGCCGGCGGCCAGGCGGGCGTCGGCGTCCCGGGCGGCGGCCAGGGCGCCCTCCTTGTCGACGGTGATGAAGGCATTGACCTTCGGGTTGCCGGCTTCGATGCGGGCCAGGCTGTCGGTGGCGAGTTCGACGGCGGAGACGGTTTTCGCGCGCAGGGCGGCAGCGATGTCCTTGAGGCTGGAGTCGATCATGGTGCGTGGGGCGGCAGGGTGTGCGTTATAGGGTGCCGGTGCGGCCTGGGGGCGTCGGCCGAGGGGCGGACGCCCGGCAGCGGGGGCTTATTCGATGACCTTGGGAACCAGGTAGAGCCCGGCCTCGGTCTGCGGGGCGATGGCCTGGAAGGCCTCGCGTCGGTTGCCCTCGGTGACTGCGTCGGGGCGCAGGCGCTGGGCTAGCTCCTGGGGGTGGCTCATGGGCTCGACCCCGTCGGTGTCGACGGCCTGCATCTCCTCGATGAGGCCGAAGATTCCGTTCAGTTTGGCCTGGGTGGCGTCGACATCGCCGTCGGCGAGTTCGAGGCGGGCGAGCTTGGCGATGTGGCGGACTTCGTCGAGGCTGAGAGACATGGTAATTTACAAAGTTGCTTAAACGACAAAGGTTTGTAGGTTATCATAAGCGATTCTGTTGCCCCAATTCCCACCCCCCGTTCAACGGTTTTACCGGGATTTTTCTCCGATGTTTGGTTCCCTGCGCTCCTATTTTTCGAACGACCTCGCCATTGACCTCGGCACCGCCAACACCCTGATCTATGTTCGCGGCAAGGGAATCGTCCTCGACGAACCGTCCGTTGTGGCAATCCGTACCGAGGGTGGGCCGAACGCCAAGAAGACTATCCTGTCGGTGGGCATGTCGGCCAAGCAGATGCTGGGCAAGACGCCGGGCAACATCACTGCCATCCGTCCGATGAAGGACGGGGTGATCGCTGACTTCACCGTCACCGAGCAGATGCTCAAGCAGTTCATCAAGAAGGTCCACGACACCCGCCTGTTCTCCCCCAGCCCGCGCATCATCATCTGCGTGCCCTGCGGTTCCACCCAGGTCGAACGCCGCGCTATCCGCGAGTCGGCTTTGGGCGCCGGCGCCAGCAATGTGTACCTCATCGAGGAACCCATGGCCGCGGCCATCGGCGCCGGCATGCCGGTGGCGGATGCGACCGGCTCGATGGTGGTGGACATCGGCGGTGGCACCACCGAGGTGGGCGTGATCTCCCTGGGCGGCATGGTGTACGCCGGTTCCATCCGGGTCGGCGGCGACAAGTTCGACGAGGCCATCGTCAATTACATCCGCCGCAACTACGGCATGCTGATCGGCGAGACCACCGCCGAGTCCATCAAGAAGGGCATCGGCTCCGCCTTCCCGGGTTCCGAGGTGCAGGAGATGGAGGTCAAGGGCCGCAACCTGGCCGAGGGCATCCCCCGCGCCTTCACCATCTCCTCCAATGAGATCCTCGAGGCTCTCACCGAGCCGCTCAACCAGATCGTCTCCGCGGTCAAGATCGGCCTGGAGCAGACGCCGCCCGAACTCGGGGCAGACATCGCCGAGCGCGGCATGGTCCTGACCGGTGGCGGTGCGCTGCTGCGTGACCTCGACCGGCTGCTGATGGAAGAGACCGGCTTGCCGGTGATCGTCGCCGACGACCCCCTGACCTGCGTGGTGCGCGGTTCCGGCATGGCCCTCGAGAAGATGGACCAGCTCGGCTCCATCTTCACCAGCGAATAAGCGTCGGCCAGACGGCCCGGCGTTGGCGGTGAGCAGCATGCCCAGCCGCCCGCGCCAGCTCCCCGGGCCGGCCCCGGGCGCAGCCGTTTGCCGGACGACCTGACTCCCAGTGGTCGGCCATTCTCCTCCTCCCTTCTTCAAACGCGGGCCGGCGCCGCTGGCCAAGCTCGTCTTTTTTCTGGTGCTGTCCCTGGCCCTGCTGGTCAGCGATCTGAACCTGCGCTACCTCGAGGCCTTCCGCAAGGGGCTGTCGGTGCTGGCCTACCCCCTGCAGATGGCGGCGGCCACCCCCGCAGATTTCGTGCGCAACGCGTCCAACTATTTTGCTTCCCTGGTTCGCCTGCAGATCGAGAACAAGGAGCTGAAGAGCCGGCAGCTGCAGGGGGGAGAGCGACTGCTGCGGCTGGATCTGCTCGAGCAGGAGAACCGCCGCCTGCGGGCCTTGCTGGAGGCGCGGGAGCGTCAGCCGGTGAAGTCGGTGGTGGCCGAGATCATGTACACCGCCAAGGACCCGTTCTCGCGCAAGGTGATTCTCGACAAGGGCACCCAGGCCGGCATCGAGGCCGGCCAGGCGGTGGTCGACGACCTGGGGGTGATCGGCCAGATCACGCGGGTCTTCCCGATGCAGGCCGAGCTCACCCTGCTCACCGACCGCGACCAGGCGATCCCGGTGATGATCGTCCGCAACGGGCTGCGTGCGGTGCTTTTCGGCGCCGGCAACGGTCTC
This sequence comes from Zoogloea sp., assembly GCA_017309145.1. Lineage (GTDB taxonomy): Bacteria > Pseudomonadota > Gammaproteobacteria > Burkholderiales > Rhodocyclaceae > Zoogloea. Next base: position 2,907 of record JAFLDU010000239.1, read on the forward strand.
ATGGAGCTGCGCTACCTGGCCGCCAACGCCGACGTGCAGCCGGGTGACAAGGTAGTCACCTCCGGTCTCGACGGGGTCTTCCTGGCGGGCTTGCCGGTGGCCACGGTGGCCAAGGTCGAGCGTGACCAGGCCCGCACCTTCGCCGGCATCCCGTGCCTGCCGGCGGCGGGCGTGGAGCAGTACGGCCAGGTGCTGGTGCTGGGCCACCGGGAGGCGCTGCCGTCCCGGCCGCCCGAGCCGGAGGTCATCAACAAGGGCAAGGGTCGCCGGGCCCGGGCCGCACGGGACTAGGAGCGGCAGACCATGCAGCCCACTCATCGTTCGCGCCGGATCCTGCTGCCCGTGAAGATGTGGTTCGTCTACACCACGCTCTTCATCGCGCTCTTCCTCAATTACATCCCCACCGGCCATCTGCCTGCCGTGCCCGATTTCGTGGCCCTGGTGCTGGCCTTCTGGTGCGTCCGTGAGCCGGTCAAGATCGGGATCGGTGCGGGCTTCCTGTTCGGCCTGCTGACGGATGTGGGCGTGGGGGCGGCCTTGGGCCAGCATGCCTTCGCCTATGTGCTGCTGGCCTATGCGGCCAACGAGCTGTCGCGTCGGGTGCTGTGGTTCACCCCGGTTGAGCAGGCCTTGCATGTGCTGCCGCTGCTGTTCATGTCTCAGGTTCTGATGGTCCTGGTGCGGCTGCTGGCGGGGGCGGACTTCCCCGGCTGGTGGATGTTCTTCGGCAGCTTCGTCGCCGCGGCCTTGTGGATTCCCCTGCATTACGTGCTGCTGCTGCCCCAGTACCAGCCCGTCGAGCGGGATGAGAACCGGCCCATCTAGGTCGTACCTGCGATGAGCCCCGTGCGTACTCCCGAGCAGGAACTGGCCCGTTTCCGCAGCCGGCTGGCGGTGGCCGGCGTGGTGGCCCTGGTCTGCTTCGGGCTGCTGGTGGCGCGCTTCTTCTACCTGCAGGTGCTGCGCTACGACTACTACTCCACCCGCGCCGAGGACAACCGGATCTCCCTGGTGCCCATCGTGCCCAACCGGGGCCTGATCACCGACCGCAATGGCACTGTGCTGGCTCGCAATTATTCGGCCTACACTCTGGAGATCACGCCCTCCAAGGTGGCCGACCTGGAGGCCACCATCGAGGCCCTGTCCAAGTTGGTGGACATCCTCCCGAAGGATCGCAAGCGTCTCAAGAAGCTGATGGACGAATCCAAGAGCTTCGAGTCCTTGCCGATCCGCAATCGCCTGACCGATGAAGAGGTGGCCCGCTTCATCGCCCAGCGCTATCGCTTCCCTGGTGTCGAACTCAAGGCGCGCCTGTTCCGCGACTATCCGATGGGCAGCTTTGCCTCCCACGTGATCGGCTACATCGGCCGCATCAACGACCGGGACCTGGAACGCATCGAGGAAAATGAGGATACCGCCAACTATCGGGGTACCGACCACATCGGCAAGGCCGGTCTCGAGAAGAGCTACGAACGGGAGCTGCACGGGGTGACCGGTTTCGAGGAGGTCGAGGTGGATTCCGGCGGCCGTGCCGTGCGCTCCCTGAGGCGCACCCCCGCCGTACCCGGCAACAACCTGATCCTCACCGTCGACCTGAAACTCCAGGAGATCGCCGAAAAGGCCTTCGGTAACCGGCGTGGCGCCCTGGTGGCCATCGAGCCGGGCAGCGGCGGGGTGCTGGCCCTGGTGTCGGTACCGACCTTCGATCCCAATCTGTTCGTGGATGGCATCGCGCCCCAGGACTGGGACGAACTCAACAATTCGCCCAACCACCCCATGGTGAACCGCGCCCTCAATGGCGCCTATCCGCCGGGGTCGACCTTCAAGCCCTTCATGGCCCTGGCGGCGCTGATGACCGGCAAGCGGACCCCCGGTCAGGCGATTGCCGACCCGGGCTACTTCGACTTTGGCGGTCATCATTTTCGCGACGACAAGGTGGGCGGGCACGGCATGGTGGACATGTACCGCTCCATCGTCCATTCCTGCGATACCTACTACTACAAGCTGGCCAATGACATGGGGATCGATCTGATCGCCCAGTCGATCGGGCAGTTCGGATTCGGCAGCCGCACCGGCATCGACATCGAGGGCGAGAGTAGCGGGGTGCTGCCGTCTCCAGAGTGGAAGAAGCGCCGCTTCAAGAAGCCCGAGCAGCAGAAGTGGTTTGGTGGCGAGACCATCTCGATCGGCATCGGCCAGGGCTATAACTCCTACACCATGCTGCAGTTGGCCCATGCCACGGCCACCGTGGCGGCCGGCGGCGTGATGTTCAAGCCCCACCTGGTCAAATACATCGAGAACGCCAAGGATGGCTCGCGGCGGATGATCGAGCCTCAGCCGATCAAGACCATCCCGATCAAGCCCGAGCATCTGGAGACCATCCGTCGCAGCATGGTCGGGGTGAACCGCGAGGGTACCGGCACCCGCGCCTTCGCTGGCGCCGGCTACGTGGCGGCCGGCAAGACCGGCACGGCCCAGGTGTTCTCCCTGAAGGGGGGCAAGTATTCCTCGCGGATCACCGAGCGCCTGCGCGATCACGCCCTTTACATCGCCTTCGCGCCAGCCGACAAGCCCACCATCGCCCTGGCGGTCCTGGTGGAGAACGGCGGTTTCGGCGCGGAGTCTGCCGCGCCGATCGCGCGCCAGGTGCTGGATTACTACCTGCTCGGCAAGCTCCCCGCCGGTGTTGCACCGGAAGATCCGGGCGCTGAGGGCAGCACAGGGGATGGCGCAGGTGAGTGATTTTCGCTTTGATCCGCGCAAGTGGCTGCTTAAGCTACTGTCACCGCTGGATGGACCGCTGGCCCTGATCGTTTTTGCCATCATCGGCTTCTCCGCCGTCGTGATGGTCAGTGCCTCGCCCGAACGCCTGGATACGCTGGCCCTCAACATCGTGGTGGCGATGGTGGTGATGTGGGTGGCGGCCAGCATCCCGCCCCAGCGCATGATGACCATCGCCCTGCCCTTGTATGTGCTGGGGGTCGTGCTGCTGATCGGAGTGGCCCTGTTCGGCGATGTCTCCAAGGGGGCGCGGCGCTGGCTCAACATTGGGGTGGCGCGTATCCAGCCATCCGAACTCATGAAGATCGCCATGCCGCTCATGCTCGCCTGGTACTTCCAGAGCCGCGAGGGCATGTTGCGGGTGCGTGATTTCTTCATCGCCGCGGCCCTGCTGCTGGTGCCCGTCGGCCTGATCGCCAAGCAGCCCGATCTGGGGACCGCGATCCTGGTGGCGGCGGCGGGCTTCTACGTGCTGTTCTTCGCCGGTCTCACCTGGCGCCTGATCCTGCCGGTGGCCCTGGTGGGCATCGTCGGGATCGCATCCATCGTGGCCATGGGGGACACCATCTGCAAGCCTGACGTGGAGTGGCCGGGGCTGCGGGAGTACCAGAAGCACCGGGTGTGCACCCTGCTCGACCCCACGTCCGATCCGTTGGGCAAAGGTTTCCACATCATCCAGTCCACCATCGCCATCGGTTCTGGCGGGGTCATCGGCAAGGGCTGGGGTAATGGCACCCAGACCCATCTGGACTTCCTGCCCGAGCGTCATACTGACTTCATCTTCGCGGTGCTTACCGAAGAATTCGGCCTAGCCGGCGCCGCGGTTCTTGTAGTACTCTACATCCTGTTGATTTTTCGCGGCCTTTTTATCGCCGCTGGTGCCCCGACCCTGTTCTCGCGCCTTCTCGCCGGCGCCCTCACGCTGATCTTCTTCACCTACGCGTTTGTGAACATGGGCATGGTAAGCGGAATCCTCCCCGTTGTCGGGGTCCCGCTACCCTTCGTCAGTTACGGTGGCACTGCACTCGTTACCCTGTGTCTCGGCATCGGCATGCTCATGAGCATCCAGCGCCATCGACGCCGGGTAGGCACCTGAACCCGCGCGCGCTTGCGCGCGCCCGAACAGGATTGAGCGTCATGACCCCTGTAGCGACACACCGTCGCGCCGGCCCCTGGCTGGCGTCTGTCCTGAGCGCCCTGATGCTGGCCGGTTGCTCCGTCAACCCGCCGAGCGTGGCGCAACTTCCCGCTGAAGCCCTGTCCGACCAGCCTGTCCGGCAGCCTGGCGAGTCCGCCTATTTCCAGGCCGGTCTCAAGCCCACTGCATCGGGCCGGGTCTTGGGCAGTTCCCTCCGCTTCGACCGTTCGCAGCCCGAGGAGGCCGACCAGGAGAGTGACGAGGATCGCCTGGCAGCCGAAGCGCCCCGTTACGAAAAGGGTGACTATTCCCTGGGCAGCGGCCTGGCCCTCGGCAGCAGCGGCAGCGCCTTCCGCGAGCGGGGCATGGCCAGCTGGTATGGCAAGGCCTTCCATGGCCGCAAGACCTCCAGCGGCGACAGCTTTGACATGTACGCCCTGACGGCGGCCCATCCCACCTTGCCCATCCCCAGCTACGTGAGGGTCACCAACCTGGCCAACGGCCGCTCGGCGGTGGTGCGCATCAACGACCGCGGGCCGCATCATCCGGGGAGGATCATCGATCTTTCATATGCTGCGGCCTACAAGCTCGGCTATGCTGGCCAGGGCTCGGCCCAGGTCGAGGTGGCCCTGGTGCTGCCCGAAGGTGTAGCCATGGTCCAGCCCGGTCGCAGTGTGCCGCCCCTCAGA
>JAFLDU010000240.1 GCA_017309145.1 Zoogloea sp.
CCCGCCCGGGGTGGCGGATCTGCGGGTCTTCCTGGCCCGGGGCGACCAGGGCGTCAACTATGCCCGCGGGGTGTGGCACCACCCGCTGCTGGCCCTCGGGTCGGTGTGCGACTTCCTGGTGGTGGATCGCAGCGGGATTGCTGGCAACAGTGCCCCCAACTGCGACGAAGTCTCCATCACGCCGGCCGGACGCATTCCGGCCTGACCTGCGCCGCCCTGAACCACCCCGCCCGCCTCAGTCCTGCCCCAGCAGCTGCTCGAGGCGGGCGCTGTCGCGGGCGTAGTCCACGGCGGCGACCCGGCCCGCGTCGAGCTGGATCACCGTGACCGCCCCCTTCTGGCGCGGCAGGTCCGCCACCGGGCCCGCTTCGCGGGCCAGGCCGATCGGGAAGGGCAGGGCACGCATGGCGGGGAGGGCAAACATCCGGGTCACCAGGCTCGGCATCCCGCTGATGTCGGCCACATACACCACCTTGCGGCGTTCCAGCGCGCCTGCGGCTTGCCTGCCCAGCACCTCGTTGGCCAGGTCGCTGGCTGCACGGTCGGCGGAGAACAGCAGGATGCGGGTATCCGGTGCCACACTGAGCGGCTTGTCATGCTGGTCCTCGAGGGCCAGCGCCGGAACGGCCTGACCGGCCTCAAGGGGGGCCGCCCAGGCGCCCGCTGCTAGCCCGGCTGCGATGCTGAGGGCCAGGATGAAGGCGGCCGGATGGCGTGGGCTGATGGGCATGGCAGTGTTCCTCGGCAAATGGGGTCGCAGCCTTGGAGGGGCTGTCTGCCCGGAGGTTCGCCGCCCTTGTCGGAAACGATGCGGGACTTACAATCCCCGGCATGGACAACCCCTTCCTGACCCGCGCCGAGATGCTGTTCTTCCAGGAACAGCACTCAGATGCCCTGCGCACGGCGCGGATGGGGCTGGCGCTGTATCCGGACGATGCCGGCCTGCTGGAGATCGCTGGCCACTGCTCCGCCGCGCTCGACGAGGTGGCGGACGCCGAAGCCTGCTGGGCGCGTCTGGCCGCCCTCTACCCCGATGCGGCGGAGCCCCGCAACGAAAGGGCCATCCTGCTCGGCCGGCTGGGCCGCGTGGAGGAGGCCGAGGCGGAATACCGGGCCGCCATCGTGCGGGCGCCCGATTGGGCGTCGGCCCATTCCAACCTGGGCACCCTGCTGGCCGACCTGGCCCGTGACGAAGAGGCCGAGGCCTGCTTCCGCCGTGCCCTAGCCCTGGACCCGGACTCCGCGGTGGCGGCCAAGAACCTGGGCCAGTTGCTGCTGGCCACCGGCCGCTTCGAGGAAGGCTGGGCCCTCCATGAGGGCCGCCTGCGGGAGACCCCGCCGGTGTCGGTGCCCGGCAATGTGCCGTGCCGCTTCTGGCAGGGTGAGCCGCTGGCCGGCAAGTCCGTGCTGGTCTTGCCGGAGCAAGGGCTGGGCGACGAAATCCAGTTCAGCCGTTATCTACCGTGGCTCAAGGCCCAGGGCGCGGCCCGCGTCACCCTGATCTGCCGGATGGCCCAGAAGGCCTTGTTCGCCAGCCTGGCCGGGGTGGACCGCGTACTCGACCTGGAGGACGAGGCCGCCGGCCTGCTGGAGGCCCACGACTACTGGACGGTGCTGCTGAGCCTGCCCTTCCATGCGGCCACCCGGGGTGACACCGTCCCTGCCGAGCTTCCCTACCTGCATCCTGACCCGCAGCGCCGGGCCGCGCTGGCGCCACTGCTTGGCGACGGCGGGCGCAAGGTGGGGCTGGTGTGGCGCGGCAATCCGGCCCATGCCAACGACCAGGACCGCTCCCTGCCCGATCTTTCCGTGCTGACCCCCTTGTGGCGGGTGCCGGGGCTGCGCTTCTTCAGCCTGCAGGTCCCTGCGCAGTCACGGCCGGAAGGCTTGCCGCTGACCGACCTGGCGCCGCATCTGCACGACTTCGCGGATACCGCCGCCCTGCTGGTCGGGTTGGACTTGCTCATCTCGGTGGATACCTCCACGGCGCACCTGGCCGGCGCCCTCGGGCTGCCCTGCTGGTTGCTGCTCCCGGCCTGGCGCTGCGACTGGCGCTGGCAGCGGGAGCGTGACGACAGCCCGTGGTACCCCCGCACCCGGCTGTTCCGCCAGGCATGCCGCGGCGAGTGGGGCGACGTGGTCGAGGCGGTGGCGCGGGCGCTGGCCTGCTGGGCGGCGACTCCATCCGCCTGAGATCGGCCCGGCCGGCCAGACCGGGGGTTGCGCTTTCTGCCAACCCGTTTGCACATCCCGCCGTTCTACGCCGCAGCCCTCGACGGCGCCGGCCGGGCCGCTAAACTGGCCGCACAACGAAGACACACCCAAGACCGAGGAGAACCGCATGACCGAGCACGCCATCAGCCGCTACCCCGTCCCCGAACTCAAGAACCTGCCCGACGACATCCGCGAGAAGATCCTGGCAGTGCAGGAGAAGGCCGGTTTCGTGCCCAACGTGTTCCTCACCCTGGCCCATCGGCCGGCCGAGTTCCGGGCCTTCTTCGCCTATCACGATGCCCTGATGGAGAAGGACGAAGGCCTCACCAAGGCCGAGCGGGAGATGATCGTGGTGGCCACCTCCGGCGCCAATGGCTGCCTGTACTGTGTGGTGTCCCACGGTGCGATCCTGCGCATCCGGGCGAAGAATCCGCGGGTGGCCGACCAGTTGGCCATCAACCACCGCAAGGCCGAGATCAGCGAGCGCCAGAAGGCCATGCTCGATTTCGCCCTCAAGGTGTCCCTGGACTCCGCCGCGGTGAGCGACGCCGACATCGCCGCCGTGAAGGCCCACGGCTTCGACGACGAGGCGGTGTGGGACATCGGCGCGATTGCCGCCTTCTTCGCCATGAGCAACCGCCTCGCCAACCTCACGTCGATGCGCCCCAACGACGAGTTCTACCTGATGGGGCGTCTGCCCAAGGCCTGACCCTCGGGCCGCACGTGAAAAGGGCCACGCCGCGGCGTGGCCCTTTTCACGTCTGCGTGGCGAACCTCAGCTGCCGTTGAAGCGCAGCAGCGTGGCCCGGGCCGTGACCGTGCCGTTGCCGTCCGCACTCTGCAGGAAGAGGCCGCGGTAGGGGCCTTCGGCAACCGTCCACTGTATGGCCTTGGTCGTGGTGCCGTCCATGGTGGTCTCGCTGCTCAGCTTGCAGGCCTTGAAGCGCCCCGCCGGCACGCTGATGGTCTCGGTGCCGAGGAAGGTCTCCTTGAGTGTCTGGGTACTGGAGGGGGAGGTGGCCACCACGCCCTCGAAGCTGATGCTGTAGGTGTAGCTGCGGGACGTGTTGAGCGGCAGCACATAGGGCTTGCGCAGGGCGGGGTCGAAGGCGCTGGTGGTGCTCACCGCGACACCCTGGGCGCCGACCAGGCTGATCTGGCCGAAGGTCACGGCCTCGTTCGTGTCGAGGCGGGTGTAGTTCTTCACCTGGGTGGTGCTGCCGGCCCCGATGCCCGACGTGACGGTGGTGTCCACCTGCAACTCGGTGGCGGTGTTGCCCTTGAAGCTGGCGTTGCCATTGACGGTGTAGCGGTTGCTGGTGGTGAGCACCACCGCGCCGCTGCCGTCCAGGCCCTGCAGGTCGATCTGGTAGGTGTTGCCGGTGGTGTACAGCGCGACGTTGTTGTAGCAGTCGCCGGAATCACCGCCCGCCGCGCTGCTGCCGGGTGTGGAGGTGTCTGGGGTAGAGGTGCCACCGCCCGTGCCGGTGGTTGGGCCATTGCTGCTTGCTGGGGCCGAGGTGCCGTTGTTGTCATCGCCCCCGCAGGCGGACAAAAGGGTGGACAGCAGCAGTATGGACAGCAGCTTCAGCTTCATCGAACCAATCTCCCGGAATGAATAGTCATGCGGTTTGAGGCCAGGCGCAGATGGCTTGTGCGGCAGGGGCCTCGATGTGTTAATAAGTGTAAGGAATGACATTCGGGCCGCCCGTGACGAAGCGCCGTCGCCATGGGCATATTTCACGGTCTGCGTTGAATGACGGGGATGCGGCGACCACTGCCGTTTCTTCGCACAGATCAAGGTTTCCGGCGGGGGAGAGGCCTAGCATCGGCCCATCTGAAAGACCCCGAGCCCCTCATGGATGTTTCACGACGGCGGTTCCTCGGTGGGCGGGCGCCGCTTCCGGCGCCTTTCCGTCCGCCGTGGAGCGTGTCCGAGCCCCTCTTCCTCGATCGCTGCAGCCGCTGCGATGACTGCGTGAAGGCCTGTCCCACCGGCCTGCTGCAGCGGGGCGAGGGTGGCCGTCCTGTCGCCGACTTCATGCTGGCGGCCTGCACTTTCTGCGGTGACTGCAGCCGGGCCTGCCCGAGCGGGGCGATCACTCCCGTCGATGCGGCGGGCAGCGCGAGGCCCTGGTCCTTCGGCATTGCCATCGGCGAAGGCTGCCTGGCGCATCAGAACGTGGAATGCCGCGTCTGCGGCGAGCTCTGTGATCCCGCTGCGATCCGCTTCCGGCCCCGCCTGGGCGGCGTGCCTGTGCCCGAGGTGGATGACGCCGCCTGTACAGGCTGCGGCGCCTGCATCGCTCCCTGTCCCGTCGTCGCCATCCAGCGGGTGGCGACCCCCACTGCCCTGGAGGGCCCATGAACATCGTCAGTCTGGTCCTGCGCATCAAGCCCGAGACCCGTGCCGAGGCGGAGGCCGCCCTGTGCGCCTTTCCCGGCGTCGAATGCCACGGCATGTCGGAGGACGGCAAGCTCGTCGTCACCGTCGAGGACGCGGAGGGGGCGGCCATGTCCGACACCCTGATCGCCCTGCACCGGGTACCCCAGGTGCTGGCCGCCACCCTGGCCTACGAGCACACCAACGTCCCCTCCGGCGACGCCCCCCTTTCGAATCAAGCGCAAGCAGCGCATTCCCCCTGCGAGGAGGCCCAATCATGAGCATCAATCGACGCGACTTCATCAAGACCCAGGCCATTGCCGCGGCGGCCGCCACGGCCGGCATCTCCGTGCCCGCCCTTGCGGCGAAGAAGGGTGAGGCGCCCGCTCCCGCAGAGAACGGATCCGTCGTGCGCTGGGACAAGGCGCCCTGCCGCTTCTGCGGCACCGGCTGCTCGGTGCTGGTGGGCGTCCAGAACGGTCGCGTGGTGGCCACCCAGGGCGACCCGGATGCGGCGGTGAACCGCGGCCTCAACTGCATCAAGGGCTACTTCCTGTCCAAGATCATGTATGGCGAAGACCGCCTGACCCGCCCCATGCTGCGCATGAAGGACGGCAAGTACAGCAAGGACGGCGAATTCACCCCGATCAGCTGGAACCAGGCCTTCGACATCATGGCCGAGAAGTGGAAGGCTGCCCTCAAGGCCGAGGGGCCGGGTTCGATCGGCATGTTCGGTTCCGGCCAGTGGACCATCTTCGAGGGCTATGCCGCCTCCAAGCTGATGAAGGCCGGCTTCCGTTCCAACAACCTCGACCCCAACGCCCGCCACTGCATGGCCTCGGCGGTGACCGGCTTCATGCGCACCTTCGGCATGGACGAGCCGATGGGCTGCTACGACGACATCGAGCAGTCCGACGCCTTCGTGCTGTGGGGCTCCAACATGGCCGAGATGCACCCCATCCTGTGGACCCGCATCACCGACCGCCGCCTGACCAAGACCGACGTGCAGGTGCATGTGCTGTCCACCTTCGAGCATCGCAGCTTCGAGCTGGCCGACAACGGCATGGTCTTCGTGCCCAACACCGACCTGGCCATCCTCAACTACATCTGCAACCACATCATCCAGTCGGGCAAGGTCAACCAGGAGTTCATCAAGAAGAACGTCAACTTCAAGATCGGCGAGACCGACATCGGCTACGGCCTGCGCCCGGCCCACGCGCTGGAGAAGGATGCCAAGTTCAACGGCTACCCCGGCGCCGACGGCAAGCCCAAGAACAACCCCAGCGATGCCCGCCCGAGCAGCTTCGAGGAGTTCAAGAAGTTCGTCTCCGAGTACACCCTCGAGAAGGTCTCCAAGCTCTCCGGCGTGCCCGCCGAGCGCCTCAAGAAGCTGGCCGAGCTGTACGCCGACCCCAACAAGAAGGTGGTCAGCTTCTGGACCATGGGCTTCAACCAGCACACCCGCGGCACCTGGGTGAACAACATGATCTACAACGTCCACCTGCTGGTGGGCAAGATCTCCACCCCGGGCTCCGGCCCCTTCTCGCTCACCGGCCAGCCCTCCGCCTGCGGCACCGCCCGTGAGGTGGGCACCTTCGCCCACCGCCTGCCGGCCGACATGCTGGTGACCAACCCCGAGCACCGCAAGCACGCCGAGGAGATCTGGCAGCTGCCGGAAGGCACCATCCCCGACAAGATCGGCCTGCACGCCGTGGCCCAGAGCCGCGCCTTGAAGGACAGCAAGCTCAAGTGCTACTGGACCAGCACCACCAACAACATGCAGGCAGGGCCCAACGTCAACCAGGAGATCTACCCGGGTTGGCGCAATCCGGCGGCCTTCGTGGTGGTGTCCGATGTGTACCCCACCGTGTCGGCCCTGGCCGCCGACCTGATCCTGCCCGCCGCTATGTGGACCGAGAAGGAAGGCGCCTTCGGCAACGCCGAGCGGCGCACCCAGGTGTGGCGCCAGCAGGTCAAGGCGCCGGGCGAGGCCAAGTCCGATCTGTGGCAGTTCATGGAGTTCTCCAAGCGCTTCAAGGTGGAAGAGGTGTGGCCGGCCGAGCTGATCGCCAAGAAGCCCGAGCTGAAGGGCAAGACCCTCTTCGACGTGCTCTACGCCAACAAGGTGGTGAACAAGTTCCCGAAGAGCGAGGTGCAGAAGGTCAACGAGCACGCCATCAAGGGCTACACCAATGACGAGGCGGAAGTCTTCGGTTTCTATGTGCAGAAGGGTCTCTTCGAGGAGTACGCCCAGTTCGGTCGCGGCCACGGCCACGATCTGGCCCCCTTCGACGTCTATCACAAGGCCCGCGGCCTGCGCTGGCCGGTGGTGGATGGCAAGGAGACCCTGTGGCGCTACCGGGAAGGCTACGACCCCTATGTCAAGGCCGGCGAGGGCGTGAAGTTCTACGGTCACAAGGACGGCAAGGCGGTGATCTTCGCGCTGCCCTACCAGGATCCCCCGGAGAAGCCCGACGCCGAGTTCGACATGTGGCTGTGCACCGGCCGTGTGCTGGAGCACTGGCACACCGGCTCGATGACCCGCCGGGTACCCGAGCTGCACAAGGCGGTGCCCGAGGCCCAGGTCTTCATGCATCCGGACGACGCCAAGAAGCGCGGCCTGCAGCGCGGCATGGTGGTCAAGGTGCAGTCGCGGCGC
>JAFLDU010000241.1 GCA_017309145.1 Zoogloea sp.
GTTCGCCGGCCGCATCGGGCTCGACCCGGCCTTCACCATCCACGACCGGGAGGACTCCGCCGACCTGATGAACCTGGTCCGCCACGAACAGGGGCTGTCGGGCAAAGGCAAGCGCTTCCCCCTCAAGGGCACCTGCCTGGCCATCTACTCGGCAGTGGTCAACACCCAGGCCCCCCTCGGCGAGGTGCTGCTGTCCACTTTCCCCTGGTGCGCCGGCTGGGAGGCCGACCTGAAAGCCCTGTTCCGCGCCTATGTGCAGGCCAAGCAGGCCCAGCAGGTCCTCGACTACGACGACCTCCTGCTCTACTGGGCCCAGATGGTCTCCGAGCCGCAGCTGGCGCGGGAGGTGGGCGAGCGCTTCAGCCACGTGCTGGTGGACGAATACCAGGACACCAACCGCCTGCAGGCCACCATCCTGCTGGCCATGAAGCCCGATGGCCGGGGCCTCACGGTGGTGGGCGACGACGCCCAGAGCATCTACAGCTTCCGGGGCGCCGACGTCCGCAACATCCTCGACTTTCCCGGGCATTTCGACCCGCCTGCCCGGCAGGTCACCCTGGACCGCAACTACCGCTCCACCCAACCCATCCTGGCGGCCGCCAACGCCGTCATCGGCCAGGCCCGGGAACGCTATTGCAAGGATCTATGGACCGACCGGCTCTCCGCCGCCCGTCCCCGCCTGGTCACGGTACGCGACGAGGCCGACCAGGCAGCCTGCGTGGTGGAGCAGGTCCTCGCCCGCCGCGAGGAGGGGCTCAAGCTCAAGCAGCAGGCCGTGCTCTTCCGCGCCGCCCACCACAGCGCCCGGCTCGAGATCGAGCTCACCCGCCGCCACATCCCCTTCGTGAAGTTCGGCGGCCTCAAGTTCCTCGAAGCCGCCCATGTCAAGGACCTGCTCGCCGTGCTGCGCTGGGCCCAGAACCCCCGCGACCGGGTCTCCGGCTTCCGTGCCATCCAGCTGCTGCCGGGCGTCGGCCCCCGGATCGCCGGCCGCATCCTCGACAACGTGCAGGCTGCCCCGCCGGGCTGCGCCCTGCTCCACGAACAGCCGGTGCCCGACGCGGCCCGCCCGGGCTGGATCGAGTTCGCCGGCCTGGTGGATGATCTGGCCGCCGCCACAAGCTGGCCGGCCCCCCTCGAACGCATCGCGGCCTGGTACGAGACCCGCATGGAAGGCCTCTACGAAGACCACGCGGTGCGCCAGGGCGACATCCAGCAGCTCACCCGCATCGCCGCCACCTACCCCAGCCGCGAGCGCTTCCTGACCGAACTCACCCTCGACCCGCCCGACGCCACCAGCGACGAAGCTGGCGCCCCCCTGCGCGACGAGGACTACCTCATCCTGTCCACCATCCATTCGGCCAAGGGCCGCGAGTGGCCCGCGGTGAGCATCCTCAACACCGTGGACGGCTGTCTGCCCTCCGACCTGGCCACCGGCAGCGAGCGGGAGATCGAAGAGGAGATGCGCCTCCTCTACGTGGCCATGACCCGCGCCCGCGACCACCTCGACCTGCTGATCCCCCAGCGCTTCTACGTCTCCGGCCAGTCCGGCAGCGGCGACCGCCACGTCTATGCCAGCCGCAGCCGCTTCATCCCCAACCGCCTGCTCAACCACTTCGAGCAGATCACCTGGCCCACCGCAGAACCCCAGACCGTCGCACGCGACGAAACCCGCCAGGCGGCGGTGGATCTGGCGGCCAAGATGCGGGCGATGTGGGATTGAGCGCAGGCTGACGCCAGCCCCCCGTGCTCACGATTGTAGTGATGCATTTATTGACACACACTCACATCATCCGAAAGCATCAGGGAGCGCTGCCATGAGCACCACCGTGGCCATCGACGACGAGCTGGACAAGCAGCTTGAGGCGCTGGCCCGACGTTTTGAGGTGGCGTACCCGTACCACGGCCACCGACACCCGAACCCTCCAGAGCCCTCTGCATGACGCCCCTCCACACGCCCCCCGGATCCCACCTGGCCATTGCGGGACTCGCCCTGCTCGGCCTGCTCGTCCTCTCCGGCTGGCAGCCCTACGACCGGGCCACCTGGCTGATGGAGGTGGCGCCGGTGCTGATCGCCCTGCCCATCCTGGCTTACAGCCACAGGCGCATCCCGCTCACCTCGCTGCTCTACGCCTGCATCTTCGTGCATGCGCTGGTGCTCATGCTGGGGGGCACCTACACCTATGCGCGGGTGCCCCTGGGCTTCACCCTGCAGGACCTGCTGCACCTGGGCCGCAACCCCTATGACAAGATCGGTCATTTCTTCCAGGGCTTCGTACCGGCCCTGGTGGCCCGGGAGATCCTGCTGCGGGGCGACCATGTGCGAGGACGCAGGATGCTGGCCTTCCTGTCGGTATGCGTGGTGCTGGCGATCAGCGCCACCTACGAACTCATCGAATGGGGCGCGGCCCTGGCCCTCGGCCAGGGCGCGGATGAATTCCTGGGCACCCAGGGCGACCCCTGGGACACCCAGTCCGACATGTTCTTCGCCCTGATCGGCGCGGTCACCGCCCTGACCTTGCTCGGCCGCCTGCACGACCGTCAGCTCGGCCTGCAGCGATGAGGTGCGCAAGCCTCGCCCTGAGCCGGCTCGCCAGCCCCCTCGCGGTGTGGCTGTGCCTGTCAGGCTGCCTGCTCAGCCCCTCGGCCGGTGCCGCGCCGGCACCCTGGTACCTGTGGGCCAGCCAGCACGACGACCGACGCGTCTGCACCCAGACCTCCCCGGGCCCGGGCTGGACCCGGGTGGCCGGCCCCTACCGGGACGCCCGCTGCCAACGCCCCCTGTAGGGACGTGTAGGGGCGGCTTCAGCCGCCCACGGAGCTTGAACCACGGCAAGGTTCATGATCGAAGTCCGAGGGCGGCTGAAGCCGCCCCTCCATCTTCCTCCTCGCTCAGCGCCGTTCCAGTTGCGCATGCACCTCAGTGGCCACCTTCGCCAGCTCATCCTTGGGAATGCCCGCCGACAGGGCGTAGCCGAACGCGCCGTCGATCCAGTAGAAGACATTCACCGGCCCCTCCTGCGCAAAGCGGAAGGCGGTGTCGCGTTTGCCGCTGTTCTCGGTGCTGACGTACAGGGTCAGGCGCTGGCCGGCGCCATCGTGATACATGAACTGGGCCACCGGACCGCTGTTGCCGGGCAGCAGA
Organism: Zoogloea sp.; assembly: GCA_017309145.1. Classification (GTDB taxonomy): domain Bacteria; phylum Pseudomonadota; class Gammaproteobacteria; order Burkholderiales; family Rhodocyclaceae; genus Zoogloea. Next base: position 3,146 of record JAFLDU010000241.1, read on the forward strand.
CGGCCGCCGATCAGCTCGAAGCCGAGGGTTCCCAGGTGCGGCGGGCGCACCGGGGAGCCCAGTCGCCTGGATAGCCAGGTGACCAGCTGGTCCTCCTGTTCGGCGCGGATCTCCACCGGGCGCTTCACATCGGGGCTGAACACCGCATGCGCCACCGCCGCCTGACGGGGCAGCGGCACGCTGACGGCCGCGATGGGTGCGGTGGCGACCTGGCGGTCGCGGGCGAACCAGCCTCCGGCCGCGCCCACGCAGGCCACCAGCAGCCCCGCCGCGATCTGCGCCCAGGGCTGACGGCGCCACCACCCCGCGCTGCGCACCGGCGCCTGCGCAGCCTCCCTCAGGGCTTCCGGCAAGGGCTCGTCCAGCACCGGATCGAACAGACGATGCAAGGCCTCGCGCTGGGCCAGGAAGTGCTCCAGGCGCACGAGAGCCTCTGGATGGCCCGCCAACCACAACTCCACCTCGGCGCGCCGGGCCGGCGTGAGCTCGCCGTCCAGGAAGGCATTCAATTCGGAATCGGTGACGGGGGCATTCATCGTACGACTCTCAAGCGGGGCGACGCCGTGTCTCCGGCGAGGATCTGGCGCAGGTGCTCACGGCCCCGGGACAGGCGGGACATCACCGTACCGAGCGGGATGCCGAGGGTCGCCGCCACCTCGGCGTAGCTCATCTCCTCGAGGGAGATCAAGAGCAGCACGGCACGCTGTTCCTCCGGCAGCCGGGCCAGGGCCGCGGCCAGATTGTCCAGTTCGATGCGATCGCTCTGCGACGCGCGGACCGGCAGCAGGTGGGCGTCCTCGTCGATGGGGATGCACTCCACGGTGGGCCGCCGCATCTGGTCGATGCGCAGGTTATGCATGATGGCGAACAGCCAGGTCCGCAGGTCGCTGCCGGGGCGCCAGCGGTCGAGCCGCGACCAGGCCCGCTCCAGGGTGTCCTGGACCAGGTCGTCGGCGGCCATCCGGTCGCCCACCAGCGCCCGCGCGTAGCGGCGCAGGCGCGGCAGTTCGGCGAGGAGGGCGGCGCTGTCCATGGCAGGGAGTATGCAGCCGGACGGGCAGGCTCAGGGCGTGGCGACGTGCCACACCGAGTTGAAGCCGTCGCCGGTCCGGTCGCCCGGCTTCTGGTCCTTCACCCAGCGGTACAGGGGTTTGCCCTTGAAGGCCCACTGCTTGCTGCCGTCGTCGCGGGTGACGATGCTGTAAGCGGTGCCGCCGTCCTCGCCCTCCGTGACCATCAGGGGCGGCCAGTTGGTGGCGCAGGGGCCGTTGCAGACGCTCTTGCCGCTGCCCGCGGCGTCCTTGTCGAAGACATAGAGCGTCATGCCGCGGGCGTCGGTAAGGACCCCATCCGCCACCCGGGTGGGGGCGGCCGCCATCGGCGCGTAGCCAGCGCAGGCGGTCAGCAGGGTGGACAGGATCAGGGGCAGTGCACTGTTCTTGATGTTCATGATGGCCTCCGTCGGCGTGTTGGGCTTGCAAGGAGGTATACGGAGGCCGTGGCGGGTTTATTCCCGCAAGAGTGCTTTTTCTACTTCACCCTGGCCTTCTCGGCCTTGTTGTAGTGGCTGAAATGCCCTTCCTTGGCGGCCTGCCGGCGAGCGCTGGCGATGATTCCGGCAGATTTGCCGGGGGCCGCCGGCATGGACACCAGCTTCTCGACCTGTGCGGCACCACAGTGGGGGCACTCCGGCAGCGCGTCGGCACGGACGATGCGCTCGAAGACCCGGTCGCAGGACAGGCAATGGAAATCGTAGATCGGCATGGCGGCACTCCGGCGGGCGATGGAAGCGGCGCAGCCCCCGATTTGCGGAGGCTGCGGGACGACTCAGAACTTGACCAGTACGTCCTCGTTGCGGGCGATGAACTGGCAGGCCAGCCGGTACGGCGGCGGCAGGTCCTTCTCCTCGGCATCGGCGATCTGCTCCTTGGTGATCTTGCCGGCCAGGCGCAGGGCAACCTTTTCCTTTTCGGTGAGGGCCACGCCCATCGGAGTCTTGCCGGACAGGATCTGCACCTCGACACAGCAGGAACCGCATTCGCCGTTCTCGCATTCGAAATCGACCGGGATCTTGTTGTTCTGGGCGATCAGCAGCAGGGTGTGGGTGTCACCGGCGGTTGCATAGACGGTGACGTCCTTCTTCATCTTGGGCGAGCTGAAGGTGATGTTGGCCATGATGGCGATACCTTTACCAATTGCATGAATGAAAAAAGGGAGGCCCGGGGGCCTCCCTTTCCGCGGTGCTCAGCGGATGATGTCGTAGGAGTAGTCGGTGGTGCCGATGCCGATGGTGTTGGCATCCATGGCCTCGAAGTACTCGTCGAGGAGCATGGTCAGCACACGCAGGCCGCCGCTGTAGCCCCACACCGGGAAGCGGTGGTAGTGGTGGCGATCGAAGATCGGGAAGCCCAGGCGGATCAGCGGGGTGCCGCAGTCGCGCTCCAGGTACTTGCCGTAGGTGTTGCCGATCAGGAAGTCCACCTTCTCGGTGAAGAGCAGGGAGCGCATGTGCCACAGGTCGGCCTTGGGATAGGCCTTGCCACCCTTGCCGAAGGGGCTGGCGTCGAGCAGGGCCTGGACCTTGTCGGCCCACTCCTTGTCACCGTTGGTGGCCAGCACGTGGACCGGCTCGGCGCCCAGTTCGAGCAGGAAGGCGGTGAGGCCCAGCATCAGGTCGGGGTCGCCGTAGAGGGCGAACTTCTTGCCGTGCAGGTGGGCCTGCGAGTCGGCGATGGCATCCACCAGGCGGCCGCGCTCGAGCTCGAGTTCCTTCGGGATCGGCTTGCCGGTCAGCTCGGAGACCTTCATCAGGAAGGCATCGGTGCCGGTCACGCCCACCGGGTAGTGGAAGCCGACGGTTTCCTGGCCGTGCTCGGCGATCAGCTTGAGGGTCTTCTCGGTGGAGATGGACTGCAGGCTGATGGTGGCCTTGGCGTTCACCGCGGCCTCGACCTCGGCCTTGGTGGTGCCGCCGTCATACATGCGGAACTCACCGTCGGTGGGGGTGTTCCACACGTCGGAGGGGTCGCACAGCACGGTGTGCTCGACGCCCATCAGGCCCAGCATGCGGCGGATCTCCGGCAGGTTGCCGCAGACGAAGGCATCGAAGCCACCGATGATGTTGATGGACTCGTTGGGCTTGCGCTCCAGCACCGGACCCTGGCCGGCCTTGCCGTCCCAGAAGTACTTGATGATGCCCTGCAGGGCGTTGTCGTAGCCGGTGATGTGGCTGCCGACGAAGGCCGGGGTGTGGGCGAAAGGCACATCGAACTCGGCCGGGATGGAGCCCTTCTGCTTGGAGGTCTTGATGAAGGCGTCCAGGTCATCGCCGATCACTTCGGCCATGCAGGTGGTGGACACGGCGATCATCTCGGGCTTGTACAGGTTGTAGCTGTTGGCCAGGCCGTCGATCATGTTGTTGAGGCCGCCGAACACCGCCGCATCCTCGGTCATCGAGGAGCTGACGCAGGAGGTCGGCTCCTTGAAGTGGCGGGAGAAGTGGGAGCGGTAGTAGGCGACGCAGCCCTGGGAGCCATGCACGAAGGGCAGGGTCTTCTCGAAGCCGACGGCGGCGAACACGGCACCGAGCGGCTGGCAGGCCTTGGCCGGGTTGACCGTGAGGGCTTCACGGGCGAAGTTCTTTTCCCGGTATTCCCAGGACTTGGTGTACTCGATCTGCTTCTTGAGCTCGTCGGCGGGCACACGGAACTCGAACTGGCTCCGCTTGGCCTCGAACATCGACTTGTATTCCGGCTCGCGGAACAGGTTTTCGTGGTCCAGGACCTTCTCTACGTTTTGCGGCATTTTCGGCACTCCTTGAATCAGAAATCAGGCGGGGTTGGCGGGGCCGCCCGGCCCCGCCCGAAGGCGCGATTTAGGCGGCCTTCTTCCACGGAGCCTTGGCGAGGCCCCAGACCGGCGAGTTGATGGCCATGTCCATGTCACGGGCGAAGATGGCGAAGCCGTCGTAGCCGTGGTACGGACCGGAGTAGTCCCAGCTGTGCATCTGGCGGAAGGGCACGCCCATCTTCTGGAAGACGTACTTTTCCTTGATGCCGGAGCCGACCAGGTCGGGCTGGACCTTCTCCACGAACTTCTCGAACTCGT
>JAFLDU010000242.1 GCA_017309145.1 Zoogloea sp.
TACCCGCGGCAACGGCTATGGCCATGTCGTGCTGCGTGGCGGTGGCGGCCGCCCAAACTACGACACGGTGTCCGTATCCCTGGCCGAGAAGGCCCTGCAGAAGGCCAAGCTGCCGGCCAACATCGTGATCGACTGCTCCCACGCCAACTCCTGGAAGAATCCGGACTACCAGCCCCTGGTGATGCGCGACGTGGCCCATCAGATCCGTGAGGGCAACCAGTCCATCGTCGGCCTGATGATCGAAAGCCACATCGAAGCCGGCAACCAGCCCATCCCCGCCGATCTCTCCCAGCTCCGCTACGGCTGCTCGGTCACCGACGCCTGCGTGGACTGGAGTACCACCGAGGCCATGATCCGCGGCACCCGCGACATCCTCCGCGACATCCTGCCGAAGCGGAGCGCCGCCTGATGAATCTGGTAGTCCAGGGCCCCAAGGTCGAGACCCGCGCCCTGAAGGATCTTGCCGCGCTCACCGGCTCCGAAGGCCTTGGCCGGATCGGCCCGAACGCCTTCAAGCTGCTCGGCGCCCAGCCCCACGAGGGGCTGGCGGCCTATTGCGACGAACGCCAGCTGGATTTCGGGTTCGTCCCGGACAAGCGCCGCCTGGCGGACTTCCGGCTGTTCGTCACCGACATGGACTCGACCCTCATCACCATCGAGTGCATCGACGAGATCGCCGATATGCAAGGCCTCAAGAACGAGGTGGCGGCAATCACCGAAGCCGCCATGCGCGGGGAGCTCGACTTCCGCGAATCCCTGGCGCGCCGGGTCGCCTTGCTCGAGGGACTACCCGAGGACGCGCTGGCGCGGGTCTTCAACGAACGGCTGCAACTCAACCCGGGCGCAGAAAGGCTGATCACCGGCCTCAAGCAGGCCGGCATCATCACGGTCCTGGTATCCGGCGGCTTCACCTACTTCACCGACCGCCTGCAGAAGCAGCTCGGCTTCGACTATGCCGTGGCCAATCAGCTGGAGATCCGGGCCGGCAAGCTGACCGGCAAGGTCAAGGGTGACGTGATCGACGGCGAGGCCAAGCGCCATACGCTGCAGGTCGTGCGCAAACATCACGGCTTCGCCCCCGAAACCGTGATCGCCGCCGGAGATGGCGCCAACGACCTGCCCATGCTGGCCGAGGCCGGCATCGGCATCGCGTACCACGCCAAGCCGGTGGTGCGCGAAAAAGCCACCTACGCGCTCAACCACAGCGGCCTGGACGGTATCCTCAATCTGTTCGGCTGAACGCCGCTCAGATGGGGCCTCGAATTGGTGCGACTGGCACGAGCGCTCCGTCGGGGAAAGCCGAAGGGCCCTTTGGTGGAGACGTACTGACCGGTTCAATCCGTCTCCCGCGCGGCCTTCCCGACCTCTTCGCCCGCGACCAGTGCAGTTGCATGCTAACGAGCAGCCGGGCCGGCGTCCGTGGCAGAACTCACATGCTGCAAGACAGCATTGATTATGTTGTCGAAATTCTTTACACCCGTATCGGTGCCGTATATATTGGCGGGATGCCTATCAAGAAGACGATAATCGGCTTTTTTGTAGCGATCGCGTGCTCCGGCGCGGCATTCGCAGCGGAGCTCCCCCAGGTTCGGGGAGATGAGCCTACGCCCCAGCCGTCCATGTTCGAGCGCTACACGGAATCCGTCCGTTCCCTGGTGGACCGCAGCCTCAACCTGCTCGGTGTTCCCTACCGCCTCGGCGGCACCAGCCCCCTGACGGGCTTCGACTGCAGCGGCTTTGTCGGCAAGGTCTTCGCCGACGCCCTCGGTTTCGGCATGCCCCGCACTGCCAGCGAAATGTCGCAGATGGGCGAGAAGGTGAGCATCGCCGAACTGAAGCCCGGCGACCTTGTATTCTTCAATACCATGCGGCGTGCCTTCTCGCACGTGGGCATCTACCTCGGCGACAATCAGTTCGTCCACGCGCCCTCCACCGGCGGCGTGGTTCGCGTGGAAGACATGCGCCTGAGCTACTGGGCCGCCCGCTATGACGGTGCCCGGCGCGTGCTGCCCGGCACCCAGTTTCCCGGCAACGCATTCCAGGGTGGCACTTTTCCCAATGCTCCCTTCCCGGGTGCACAGCCCCGCCCGCCGCAGACCAACTGACGCAACTGAAGCCACGGCCGTCATGCTCCCTGCTGGCGGCCCGGCTGTGCGCGTACGCCAAGCATGATTCCCTGGCTCGGTGACACCCCGGCCTTTCCGCCGGTCTCACGGGCCCTGCGTGAGCCCAACGGACTCCTCGCCGCCGGCGGGACGCTCAACCCGGAATGGCTGCTTGCCGCCTACAGACGTGGCATCTTTCCCTGGTTCAACGAAGGCGAACCCATCCTGTGGTGGAGCCCGGATCCCCGCATGGTGGTGTTCCCCGACCAGGTCCGGATCACCCGGTCACTGCGCAAGACACTCCGCAACGCCCGCTACGAAGTGCGCCTCGACCACGACTTTCCGGCAGTCATCCGGGCCTGCGCCGAACCCCGCGCCCCCGGACTCGGCACCTGGATCACCGCCGACATCCAGGCGGCCTACATCCGCATGCATCGGCTGGGCTACGCCCACAGCGTCGAAACCTACATGGATGGTGAGCTCGTCGGCGGCCTCTATGGCATGGCCCTCGGGCAAGCCTTCTTCGGCGAATCGATGTTCAGCCGACGCAGCGACGCCTCCAAGATCGCCTTCGCCCACCTGACGCGCTACCTTGAGCAACGGAATTTCCGCGTGCTAGATTGTCAAATGACCACGCAGCACCTGGCCTCCCTGGGCGGACGGGAGATTCCACGGGAAGTCTTTTCGAGGCTGCTGGAAACACTGACCGGCCAGGACACGCCCCCCGGGCGTTGGCCAACCGACGGAGCAAGCATCCCCTGGACGTAGCGTGACATGCTGAAGGACTACCCCTACTCCCTGCTGCAGTTCTACGCCACCGCACCCTACGCGTGCTCCTACCTGCCCGACCGGCAGGCCCGGTCCCAGGTCGCCACTCCCAGCCACCTCATCGACACCCCGCTCTACAGCGAGCTGGTCCGCACCGGATTCCGGCGCAGCGGCATCTTCACCTACCGCCCCTATTGCGACACCTGCCGCGCCTGCGTGCCGGTGCGCATCCCGGTGGACAGCTTCAGACCAAGCCGCAGCCAGCGTCGCGCCTGGGCCGCGCATGGCAAGTTGCAACCCCGTGAGCTGCCCCTGGAGTTCATCGAAGAGCACTACATGCTGTACCAGCGCTACCAGGCCAGCCGCCACGCCGGCGGCGGCATGGATCAGGACAACCGCGAGCAGTACGCCCACTTCCTGCTGCAGAGCCACGTGGACAGCCGGCTCATCGAATTCCGCGAGAACGGCATCCTGCGCATGGTCAGCGTCATCGACTGCCTCACCGACGGGCTGTCCAGCGTCTACACCTTCTACGACCCCGACCTGCGCGGCCCCGGCCTGGGCACCTTCGGGGTGCTCTGGCAGATCGAAGTCTGCCGCGAACTCAAGCTACCCTACCTCTATCTCGGCTACTGGATCCGCGACAGCCGGAAGATGGCCTACAAAGCCCTCTTCCGGCCGCTGCAAGGCCGCGTCGGCGGCCAGTGGCAGACCCTTTCCGACGCCGACCTGCAACAACTCGACTGACACCTCCCCGCATGTTCAAGACGATCCGGGGGCTTGCCCTCATGCCCCCCGCTGCAGCGAGCCCCCTTGCTGTGAGCCTCCTCGCCGTGAGCCTCCTCACCGCAAGCCTCAGCGCCCACGCCCTGCCGACCCTCGACGACCTGCAATCCGCAGCACATCGCGACTGGCTGACCCTGTCGGGCGTCTCTCATCACTTCCAGCCCGACCGCCGCGACTGGCGGGAGGTCAATCCGGGCTTCGGTGTCGAGCGGGAGCTCACCGGCACCCCGTGGGTGGCCAGCGCGGGCTATTTCCGCAACAGCTACGACAGGAACACCTTCTACGTCGGCGGCCGCTGGATGCCCCTGGAGGCTGGCCCCTTCCGCTTCGGCGCCTTCGGCCTGCTGGCCAGCGGCTATCCCTCACCCATCCTGGTCCTTCCTGCCGCGTCGGTCAGCATCGGCCGTGTCGGCGCCAACCTGGTGGCCCTGCCCAACCTGCCTGGCTACAGCGGCTACCTGGGGCTGCAGATCCGCATCGCCATCGAGTAAGTACAGGAAAACAAGAGTTTTCCGCACTGCGGTAGAATGGCGGATGCTCTACGAAATCGCCCGCCCCATCCTGTTCTCCCTCGATGCGGAGACCGCCCACGAAACCGCCCTCGCCGCTCTCAATGCGGCCGGGCGCCTGTTACCCGCCGGCAAGGCCCTCGAAGCCCGGCCCGTCGAGGTCATGGGTCTGCAGTTCCCCAACCGCATCGGCCTCGCTGCCGGCCTCGACAAGAACGGCGAAGCCATCGACGGCTTGGCCCGCATGGGCTTCGGCTTCATCGAGATCGGCACCATCACACCCCGCGCGCAGCCCGGCAATCCCAAGCCGCGCATGTTCCGCCTGCCCGAGGTGAAGGGCATCATCAACCGCATGGGCTTCAACAACCATGGCATCGATGCCCTGATCGGTAACGTACAGGCCATGAAGTACCGGGGCATCCTCGGCATCAACATCGGCAAGAACGCCGACACCCCCATCGACAAGGCCGCCGACGACTACCTGATCGGCCTCGACAAGGCTTATCCGCTGGCCAGCTACATCACCGTCAACATCTCCTCGCCCAACACCAAGAACCTGCGCCAGCTGCAGGGCGAGTCCGAACTCGACGCCCTGCTGGGCCAGCTCAAGGCCCGCCAGGCCCAGCTGGCCGACAAGCACGGCCGCTATGTGCCGATCACCCTCAAGATCGCGCCCGACCTGGACGACAGCCAGATCACCAACATCGCCGACGCGCTGCGCCGCCACCGCATCGACGCCGTGATCGCCACCAACACCACCCTGGCCCGCGACAAGGTCCAGGGCGTACCCTTCGGCGATCAGCAGGGGGGCCTCTCCGGCGCGCCGCTCTTCGAAGCGTCCACCGCAGTGGTCGCCGCCCTGGCCAAGGCACTGCAGAACGAGCTGCCCATCATCGCCGCCGGCGGTGTGTTCGACGGTCGCCAGGCCCGCGCCAAGCTGGAGGCCGGCGCCAGACTGGTGCAGGTGTACAGCGGCCTGATCTACCGTGGGCCGGCCCTGGTCCGCGAAGCCGTCGCCGAGACCCGTGACTTCGCCTGATGGCGCGGATGACCCTACTCACGACAGGCTTGAGCCCCTTCCGGCCGGAGCGGGATAATCCCGCCCGGCCCTTCCCCTTACGGCAAGCATGACGAGCTATCTTTTCGTGATCCTCGGCGCTGTTCTGGTGAACAACGTCGTCCTGGTCCGCATCCTCGGTCTCTGCCCCTTCATGGGGGTCTCCAAGAAGCTCGACACCGCCGTCGGCATGGGTGCCGCCACCACCTTCGTGCTCACCCTCGGCTGCGGCACCAGCTACCTGGTGGATCACTACGTGCTGATGCCGGCCGGCGTGGACTACCTGCGCACCCTGGCCTTCATCGTCATCATCGCGGCCATCGTGCAAGTCACCGAGCTGGTCATCCAGAAGACCAGCCCGGTGCTGCACCAGGTGCTCGGCATCTACCTGCCCCTCATCACCACCAACTGCGCGGTGCTGGGCGTGCCACTGCTCAACGTGGCCCTGCACCACGACCTGCTCGAATCGCTGCTCTTCGGCTTCGGCAGCTCGGTCGGCTTCTCCCTGGTACTGGTACTGTTCGCCGGCATCCGCGAGCGCCTCGATGGCGCCGACGTTCCCCAGCCCTTCAAGGGCACCGCCATCGCCATGATCACCGCCGGCCTGATGAGCCTGGCCTTCATGGGCTTCGCCGGCCTCGACAAGTACCACTGACGCAGAACCATGCTCACGGCCATCCTCATCATGACCGGCATCGCCCTGATCCTCGGGGCGGTGCTGGGTTTCGCCTCGATCAAGTTCAAGGTCGAGGGCGACCCCCTGGTGGACCAGATCGACGCCATCCTGCCGCAGACCCAGTGCGGCCAGTGCGGCTTTCCGGGCTGCCGCCCCTACGCAACGGCCATCGCCGGCGGCGAGGCGGAGATCAACCAGTGCCCGCCGGGCGGCGAGGAAGGCATCCGCAAGCTGGCCGACCTGCTCGGCCGCGAGTTCAAGCCCCTGTCCGAGGAGCACGGCGTCGAGAAGCCCAAGGCGGTCGCCGTCATCGACGAGCAGACCTGCATCGGCTGCACCCTGTGCATCCAGGCCTGTCCGGTGGACGCCATCGTCGGCGCCGCCAAGCAGATGCACACCATCATCGCCGCCGACTGCACCGGCTGCGAACTGTGCATCGCCCCCTGTCCGGTGGACTGCATCTCCATGGAACCCATCGCCGAGACGGTGGACACCTGGAAGTGGCGCTATCCGGTCTATGCGATCAAGCAGGCCGCTTGACTACCGAACATGCTGCGCAAACTCTTCAGCTTCCACGGTGGCGTCAAGCCCGCCACCCACAAGGAACAATCGACCCTCGCCCCGATCGCTTCCGTGCCGCTGCCTGATCGGCTGGTGATCCCGCTCCACCAGTCGGTCGGCGGGCATCCAAGGCCGCTGGTCCAACCGGGCGAGCGGGTCTTCAAGGGTCAGCGCATCGGCGCGGCAGATGGCTCGCTGTCGTCCGCGGTGCACGCCTCCACCTCTGGCCTGGTACGTGACATCGTACCGGCCGTCATGCCCCACACCTCCGGCCTGACCACCCTGTCGGTGGTCATCGAGCCCGACGGTGAAGACCGCTGGGGAGAGCTGGACAAGGTCAGGTTCCGCAGCACGCCGCCTGACGAGTTGCGCGACTTCCTGCGCGACGCAGGCATTGTCGGCCTGGGAGGCGCCGTCTTCCCCAGCCACCTCAAGCTCAAACCCGGCAAGGAAGGTGCCCTGCAGACCCTGGTGATCAACGGAGCCGAGTGCGAGCCCTTCATCACCTGTGACGACATGCTGATGCGCGAACGGGCCGGCGACATGCTCAAGGGCATCATCGCCATGCGCCACATGCTGCAGGCCCGCGAGGTGCTGATCGGCATCGAGGACAACAAGCCCGAGGCCATCGCCGCCGTGCAGGCTGCCATCGCCGCCAGC
>JAFLDU010000243.1 GCA_017309145.1 Zoogloea sp.
CTTCGAGGCGGAACTGCTCAAGTCGGTGCAGGGCGTCTGCCTGGGTGCCGACGACACCGGCACACCGCCCGATGCCCAGCTGGATGACGCGCTGGTCTTCATGGCCTTGTGCGTCGGCGGCCTGTCCCTGTCCCGGGCGGTGGCCGACAAGGACTTGTCGGCCCGGATCCTGCGCGCCTGCGCCGAAGCATCCGGCCGCATCGCCTCGGACGAACCCTCTCCCCCCACTTCACAGGAGGCTTGAAGCCATGTCACCCGCCGAATCGACCCTCGCCGACTATCCCCTGCGCACTTACGAGAAGTTGCGCTACGCCGACACGGACCGGCAGGGGCACGTCAACAATGCGGTCTTCTCGACCCTGCTCGAAACAGGCCGCGTGGAGCTGTTGTACCAACCGGGCGCGCCGCTGCACGCCGAAGGCTGCGCCTTCGTGATCGCCAGCCTGCATCTCGACTTCCAGGGCGAGATCACCTGGCCCGGGCAGGTCGATATCGGCACTCGCGTGTCCAGTGTGGGCAAGAGCTCCCTGAGCCTCGAGCAGGTGCTCTTCCAGCACGACCGCTGCGTGGCCACGGCAAAGACCGTGATCGTGCAGATGGACGAAACCAGCCGCCGCGCCCACCCCCTGAATGACGGGGCACGGCACCGGCTCACCGAACTGATGCCGGCCGCGGCCTGAGCGGCACACCATGAGCATCCTGATGACGCATGTGCGCCAGTACGCCGGCCCGGGCAGCCTGCCGGTGCTGCTCCAGGCGCGGGGCCGGGTGTATTGCCACGACACGGGCTTTGCCGATGACGCCACGGCGAAGCACTTCGAGGCGGACTTTCCGGGGGCGGTCGCGCTGCGCGCCCAGACGCCGGACGATCTGGTGGCCGAGCTCGACGCCCTTGGCGTACAGCCCGACACGGTGATCCACAACGATGTGCATCCGAACACGCCACTGCCGATCGAGGCGATCCCCCTGGGCAGTTTCCAGGACGCGTTCGCGGCCCTGCTGCTGTTTCCGGTGGCGCTGACCCAGTTGCTCCTGCCCGGCATGAAGGCGGCGCAGGGCGGACGCTTCGTGTTCGTGACCTCGGCCCGCTACCGGCAGCCGGAGGCGGGCTTCGCGGTGGCGACGAGCATCCGCGCGGCCACCACGGCCTTCGCCCAGTCCCTCGCACGGGAGGCGGCGCCGCACGGCATCCAGGTCAATGTGGTGGCGCCCAACTATCTGTACAGCGAGGCCTACTATCCGCGGGCCCGCTTCATCGACGACCCGGCCGGGCAGGCCGAGATCGCCGGCAAGGTGCCCATGGGGCGCCTGGGCCGGCCCGAGGAGATCGGCGAACTGATCGGTTTTCTGGCTTCCGGCAGATCGCCCTTCCTCACCGGGCAGGTGATCGACTTCACCGGAGGCTGGCCCTAGGCGCCGGGCGGCCTTCGCCCATGCGCCCGGGCCGCGTCGGCCGGGCCGGGCTTAGCGGCCCGCCGGCTTGACGTACCAGTCGTCGAACTGGGACAGCCCTGCATACTTGCGCACGAAGCCGTTGCGGGTCAGCAGGTCATGGATCCGCTCACGCATGGGGCTGTGGTTGTGCTCGCAGGTGATCACCCGGATGTCGTACTTGTTGAAGTCGAAGGCTTCCAGGATCTCGAACTCGCTGCCTTCGGTATCGATCGACAGGTAGTCGATCTCGCGGGGGGCGCCGTGCTCTTCGAGGAGGTCGAGCAGGGAGATGGTCTCCACCTCGTAGCGCTTGCCGTCTTCACGGGCCTTGGCGTGCAGGTCGAAGTCACTGTACTGGTCGATGGTGGACAGCTCGGCGAAACTGGTTTCGTTGAAGACCAGGGTTTCGTTGGATTTCTTCCAGACACAGCGGTGGTCGATCTTGGCCGAGCGGTTCTTGGCCAGATCGGCGTGCCACAGCTTGGCCGGCTCGGCCAGAATGCCGGTCCAGCCGAACTCCTTCTCCAGCATGTGGCTGTTGCTCAGGTCGTGGCCGTTGGTGGCGCCGAACTCCACGAAGAAGCCGTTGCGCTTGTGGCCCAGTTCGGCCAGCACGAACATGTCCTGACGCAGTTGCGAGCGGGACTTGGCGAGCAGCTCTGCATTGGTGGCCCACAGGATGTCCAGATCGAAGGCGCTCTTCTTCTGCACCTGCTGGGCCATCCGCTCGATGGTCTGCGCAAGATCGGGGTGCTGCTGCATCACCTTGTAGACGATGGCCAGGATGGACTTCTTCGGATCTTGCTCTGTCATGAATCGCCTTTGCTGAATGTCTGGTGCGTGGCGGGGATGCCGGAGCCGGATGCACTCTCCGCATGACATGCAACTGCATGCCATCTGGAAAGCCCGCTCTGCCTGCCCAAAATCATCGGGCATGCATCCTACTGCAGCGCGGATGTGCTGGAAAGTGCAGGTGCCGGCTTTGCGGAAACCGCCCCATATTGGGCGACGCAGGGCTGCATTTGACGCCTGCCGTTCCCCTGGGTTCTCATCGGGTTCTCCCTCTCCCTCTCTCCCATCCCTCCCCAGGAGCCTCCGATGAATCTCCCCGCTCACCAGCTCACCATGACGGTGCTGATGACGCCCGACATGGCCAACTTCTCCGGCAACGTGCATGGCGGCGCCATTCTCAAGCTGCTCGACCAGGTGGCCTATGCCTGCGGCGCCCGCTACGCGGGCTGCTATGTGGTGACCCTGTCGGTGGATCAGGTGATGTTCCGCCAGCCGATCCATGTGGGCGAGCTGGTGACCTTTCTGGCGTCGGTCAATCACACCGGCAATTCGTCGATGGAGATCGGCATCAAGGTGATCGCCGAAGACATCCGAACCCAGGTGGTGCGCCATGCCAACAGCTGCTTCTTCACCATGGTGGCGGTGGATGAAGACCGCAAGCCGGTCAGCGTGCCACCGCTGCGGCCCTTCACCCCGGAGGAGAAGCGCCGCTTCCAGGCCGCCCAGGCGCGCAAGGAGCTGCGCCGCGAGCTGGAACAGCGTTACGGAGCCCTGCGGGATTCCGCCGCGCCCTGAGCGCCGCCCTGCTCCCGGCGCCCTTCCCCCCGCCCTTGGTGCCCGCGCGGCAATGCACGGCGTCACAGCCGCGCCGGCACGCCCGTGGCATCATGCCAACGTCACTTCACATCTGGATCGGAAACCCCATGACCTCACCCACCTTGCGCCAGCGCCTGCTGCTCGCCACGCTGGCCGTGCTGCCTGCCGGCGCCATTGCCTCGCCCCTCATGCATGACGGCGGCTGGGAGATGAAGCTCGCGATCTCGGCCCGCGAAGCAGCCACCGGCCCGTTCAAGACAATGAGCGAGAACACTACCCGCGTGTGCCTGAGCAAGGAGTTCCTGGCCAAGGACCCTTATCTCACGCCGGGCATCGACCGGGACAAGATGGAGAAGAAGGGCGCCAAGTGTACGGTCTCCGACCCCAAGCGCACCGACACCACGGCCTCCTGGAAGATGAGCTGCACCCTGCCCGACGGTAACTCGGCCGACATGTTCATCAACAACACCGTGTCGGCCAAGACCCTGCGCTCGAACATCGACCAGGTGATCCAGAAGGACGGCCAGGCGCTGCAGATGAAGATCAGCCTGAAGGCCAACCATATCGGCGCCTGCACGACCGACATGATGAGCATGTAAGCAGGGCGCTCACGCCCCCATCGGCGTGCACAGCTCCACCAGGAAGCCGTCCGGGTCGGCCACATAGGCCACGGTCTGCCCCCAGGGCATGGCTTCCGGTGCCTGCACCAGGGTTGCACCGGCCTGCACCGCACGCGTCACCGCGGCGGCCACGTCCTCGGTGCTGAAGGCGATCTCGGAGCTGGGCGCCCGGTAATCGGCCGGTGCCGGATTCTTGCCCAGCGCGGCGATCAGCTTGCGCGACGAGAAGGCCAGCGCGGTGCCGCCGGTCTCCATCTCGCCAAAATCCCCACTCTCATGGACGAAGCGTCGGCCCAGGCCGAAGGCGGCCTCATAGAAGGCGACGCTGCGCGGCACGTCTTCAACGTAGAGGATGGTGTAGGCGAACTTCATGGGCGGCTCCGGGGAAATGAGGTGAGGGGGCGATGTAGGGGCGGCTTCAGCCGCCCATGCGGATTATGGCAGGTGGTTGATCGAAGTCCGTGGGCGGCTGAAGCCGCCCCTACACCGGCCCTACACCGGCCCTGCATCGATATGACGAAAGCCGGTGCTCGCCGGTCGGCCGGGCAGGTTGAGGGTGGCGATGGCCGGCGGGGTGAGGGCGATCACTTTGCCGGCGCGCAGCACCAGCAGGCGGGTGGCGCGCAGGCGCAGGGCTTCCACCGGGTCGCCGGCCTGCAGCAGCACCAGGTCGGCACGGCAGCCGGGCTCCAGGCCGTAGCCCTGCAGGCCGAGGATGCGGGCCGGGGTCTCGGTGACGGCGCTGAAGCAGGCGCGCATGGCGTCCTGGCCGGTCATCTGGGCCACGTGCAGGCCCATTGCGGCCACTTCGAGCATGTCGCCGCTGCCGAGGGAATACCACGGGTCCATCACGCAGTCGTGCCCGAAGGCCACCGGCACACCAGCCGCCAGCAGTTCGGGCACGCGGGTCATGCCGCGGCGCTTGGGGTAGCTGTCGTGGCGGCCCTGCAGGGTGATGTTGATGAGCGGGTTGGCGATGGCGGCCACCCCGGCTTCGGCGATCAGCGGCAGCAGCTTGGACACGTAGTAGTTGTCCATGGAGTGCATGGAGGTGAGGTGCGAACCGGCCACCCGCCCCTGCAGGCCGAGGCGCTGGGTGTGGTAGGCCAGGGTCTCGATGTGCCGCGACAGCGGATCGTCGGATTCGTCGCAGTGCATGTCCACCGGCAGGCCGCGCTGGGCCGCCAGCTCGCACAGGATGCGCACCGATTCGGCACCGTCGGCCATGGTGCGCTCGAAGTGCGGGATGCCGCCCACCACGTCCACGCCCAGGTCGAGGGCCCGTTTGAGCTGCTCGAGGGCGCCGGGGGCACGCAGCACACCGTCCTGCGGAAAGGCCACCAGTTGCAGGTCGAGGTAGGGGCGGACCTTCTCCTTCACGTGCAGCAGGGCCTCCACGGCCAGCAGGCGCGGGTCGCAGATGTCCACGTGGGAGCGGATCGCCAGCAGGCCCTTGGCCACCGCCCAGTCGCAGTAGGCCAGGGCCCGCTCGACCAGGGCCTCCTGGGTGAGCTGGGGCTTGAGCTCGCCCCACAGGGCGATGCCTTCGAGCAGGGTGCCGGACTGGTTCACCCGTGGCAGGCCGTAGGAGAGCGTGGCGTCCATGTGGAAGTGGGCATCCACGAAGGGCGGGGTCACCAGCTGGCCGGCGGCGTCGATCTCTTCGCCGGCCGGGCCGGGCAGCGCCGGGGCCAGGGCGGCGATGAGGCCGTCGCGGATGCCGATGTCGAGGCCGCGACGGCCGTCGGGCAAAGTGCAGTTGCGCAGGATCAGGTCGAACATGGAGGTTCCTCGATAGCAGCCGGCGGGATCAGGCCGCAGCCGCGCAATACCAGGTTGAGCACGTGGTCGGTGGCACGCCGGTAGTCGGCGGGGCTCAGATCGCTCCGCCCCAGCACGGCGCCGACCTGGGTCTCGAAGTCGGCATAGGTCTGGGTCAGGGCCCACAGGCTGAAGAACAGGTGCTCCGGGTCCACCGGCCCCAGCCGCCCGTCGGCGATCCAGCCACGGATCACCGCCGCCTTGTCGGCCACCAGGGCGCGCAGGGCGCCGCGCAGATAATCGCCGATCTCCGGGGCGCCGTGGAGGAGTTCGTTGGCAAACACGCGGGAGGCATCGGGGCGCTCGGCGGTGAGGCGCATCTTGGCCTCGATGTAGTGGCTGAGGGCCTCGCGGGGGTCGGCCTCGGGGGTGAAGCGGTCGGTCTCGGCCAGCCACAGGTCGAGGATGTGGGCCAGCACGGCGCGGTACACCTCCACCTTGGTACCGAAGTAATAGTGCAGGTTGGACTTGGGCATGCCGGCGCGCAGGGCGATCTCGGCCATGGTGGCGCCCTGGAAGCCACGACGCGCAAAGACATGCTCGGCGGCCTGCAGGATCTCCCTTTCGTGTTGCTGGCGGATGCGCCCCACCCGCCCCCTGCTGCCGCTCATCGGGTCCCGAAGATGCGGTCGCCGGCATCGCCCAGGCCGGGGACGATGTAGCCGTGGTCGTTGAGGTGGCTGTCCACCGCGCCGGTGGTGATGGGCACGTCCGGGTGGGCGGCCTGCAAGGCAGCGATGCCTTCCGGGGCGGCCAGCAGGCACACAAACTTGAGGCTGGTGACACCGGCCTCCTTGAGCCGCGACAGAGCCGCGCTGGCCGAGTTGCCGGTGGCCAGCATCGGGTCCACCACGATCACCAGGCGGTCTTCCACGTCGTCCGGCAGCTTGAAGTAGTACTCGATGGCCTCCAGGGTCTGGGGGTCGCGGTACAGGCCGATGTGCCCCACCCGGGCGCCGGGCAGCAGGTCGATCATGCCGTCGAGCATGCCGTTGCCGGCGCGCAGGATGGACACCAGGCAAAGCTTCTTGCCGCTGATCACCGGCACCTGGCATTCCGCCACCGGGGTGGTGACGCTGACCTGCTCGGTGGGCAGGTCGCGGGTCACCTCGTAGGCCAGCATGGAGGCGATCTCGCGCACCAGGCGGCGGAAGTTGTCGGTGGTGGTGTCGGCGCTGCGGGCCATGGAGAGCTTGTGCTGCAGCAGCGGATGATCGATGACGGTGAGGGATGCGGTCATGGCGGTCTCCGGTTCCAGGGGTCAAAAAACAGTTCCATCGCTGAGCAGGCTGATCGGCGGCCCGCCCCCCGGGCGGCGCTGGGCCGCCACACGGCGCCCGGCCGACCAGGTGCCGCCTTCGAGCACCCGGGCCAGGGGAAAGGCGTCCTCGTCGAGGCCCAGCACCCCGCGCACGGCCGTGGCGATGCGGTCGAGGCCGATCACGGTGAGGGCGCGCCATTCGACGATGGCCGGCGCATCCACCGTCCAGCGATGGCTCCAGAAGGCCTGATCGCGCGGGCAGAGGACGCCGAAATCGAGCAGCAGGCCACCGTTACGATACTCGGGCAGGCCGGTGTTTCCTGGGCGACGCGGGC